>SDAY01000111.1 GCA_006212015.1 Halothiobacillaceae bacterium | reverse complement strand
ACGACTGATGCTGGACGGCGAGCGATTCAGATGACGAGCGATGTGACGAATGCCGTGTCCCTCGGACAACATCAACATGATGCCCGCTCGATCTTCGGCCTGAAGGTGGTTGTACTGTTTTTCCATGACAACATCCTAATCGGTTTGTGGTGTTGCACTTGGTTTTTGAGCGCGCGTTCTCAATAATTATTTATCGCACGATTCGGCTAATCGTTGAACATAGATGGCACATCTGGAAGGGGGCAAATGATGACCAAAAAATCGTTAAAACCGAACATCGAAAAAATTAGCGATCCTGACCATCGCCAACGTATCCCGCTCACAATATTCCAATAACCCTCTCCGCAACGCCTCCCGGCGCGCTTCGCTCGTTTCGGGCGCCATGATTTCAGCAAACGCCTCCTGCGCCGCGCCGCCATGGGCGACGGTCATGCCTTCGTAGCTGAGTTCGGGGGCAATGGTCGGCAGCACGGCCTTGATGGACCAGGAGCCGAGCATGTCAGGGTGGTAGTAGTGGTCGCGGGACAGGGGCAGCAGGTCGAAGATGCGGTCGATCACCGACTGGATGCGCACGGCCAGATCAGGGAAGGCCTCCGCGCTCTCGATCAGGCGCGAGCGCTCGAAGGGTGCGTTGTAGACGATCACCGGGCCTTCATCGCCGATGGTTTCGAGCAGGCTCTCGATGAATGGCCTGCGCGGATCACCCTTTCCATCGGCAAGGAAGGCGGCGTGTTTCAGGCCGTCAGCCGTCTCGATATGGCATGACCACTGGAAAGGCACCTGCTGGTAAGGTCGCGTTCCGGTCCAGATGGGAATGGCCGGATTGATGGTCTCGAAATCGATGTAGTAGCGCGGCCAGCCAAGCCCGCGAATGGCCTCTCCGGCTTCCGGGGACAGCTCGGCCTGGCCCTGTTTGATGACGCGCCAGATGCGCTGATGGCGAGGGTTGGCAAAGATCCCCTCGTCGAGTTCGCGCAGATCCTCCTTGCCCTCGGCCAGCAGTCCTTTGACCAGATTCCCTCCATAGGGAAGGATGCGAACGGAGTGTGGCGGGATAGGCTCGAAGGCGGCCGGGTCGCAGTGGCGGCGGAAGGAGCACTCGAACGGATCCGTGCATTGCTTGCCGGGCGGGATGTCCGGTTCGGCATCGAGGCCGGCGGTTGCTCGGGCATTGGCTATCCATGTCCGCACATCCGCCTGCATGTTCTGCACGCTCTCGCTGATGTCGGCATGGGTAAGCAGGCCCTGGTAATGCCCTTCCCCCGGATAGACGAACTGGTTGTTGATATGCGCCAGTTCAATGCGTGTCAGCGGCACGCCCTGCTGCCGGAGGACCCAGGTCTGCACGGCGGCGTCGTTGAGGTGGTAGTCCTTCACGCTGGTGGATGACTTGACCTCCACCATGCGCCAGCCGTTCTCGTCAGGCAGCATCAGGTCGGCGCGAACCAGCGTGCCCTCGTGCTGGAAGGTGGCCTCGAACAGCGGGCGCGGGGTCTGCCCCATCGCCGCTCGCGTCTGTTCCAGGGCCGTCCTGAGATCATCGTCCATCAGCACGCCGCCAGGATGCAGGCGACGCGCGATGTCTCCAACCTGATCGCCCACAGCGAAACGGGTGTCCATGCCTTTATCGACATGCTCAAGCTCGGGCCGGTGCAGCTTGAGCCACAGCCGGCGCGGACACTGGAGATTCAGCAGGATGCGGGATTTGGACAGTCCAGCCATGGCGGCAGCTCCTTTGCTCTCGTGATGTGTGACAGGAACGGGTCAGTCTGGCTGGAAGACTGGCTCAGCAAGATGACGCTTAAAGTCCATGCTGTCATGGAGTACACGCAGAACGTCCATACAGTGTCCATCCCTGGGGCGGAAGACAATGAAATGATGTCCTCGTCGTCCGCCACGCGCGACATGGAGGACAAAAACCCCCGGCAAGATGTCGTCACGCTGCCTTGCCCCGAGGATCTCGGGGCCCTCGAACAAGGCTTCGATGGCCTGGGTAAGGGTTTCTGCATAGACCTCGGCCTGCTGGGGGCTGAACTGGTCCGCCGTCCAGGTCAGGATGGCTTCAATATCCAGCCCTGCCTGCCGGGCAAGACGAACTGTCCAGACCGCCATCAGCGTGATGAAATCACATGCTTCGCCAAAGTGGCCATGTGCGCACGGAGGTCTGCGACATGGTCGAACGCGGCATAACGGCCAGCCTCGATGTCCTCGATCCCCATGGTCACCGCTTCACGCAGGGCTTGAAGTCGAGCGTCCTGCTCCCGCTCGCGTTGTTGCATCAGGCGCAAACCGTCACGCAAGACCTCGCTGGCGTTCTGATAGCGACCGGAGGCCACCATCTGCTCCACAAATTCAGCCTGAGGATCGGTCAGAACAACATTGCGCGTTGGCATGATGTAGCCCTCATGAGGGTTGGCATATATTGCCAACGAGTCTAGTGGCATCGACCCGCGATCGCAATATCTTCACCCGCGGCCTGGCCTGGTTCGCTAGATGAAGCCAAACCGACGTTCGGCACGAACATTCTTCATTGCGCATTCCCCCCGCAGCGCCTCGACAACTTCCACCGGATCCTGTAACGGCTGGAATCTATGCCGACGTGCAATGGCGGCGAAATCGCCCGGCGTCAGCACGGCCATCGCCTCCACCTCACGCGCCGCGCTTTCCAGGCCCTTGCGCAGCCCCATGGTCTTGCTCCACTTCAGGAACAGCTTGCGGGCCTGTTCGGGACCAAGATAGCCGAACTTGAGTTTGAGGTCGAAGCGGCGCAGGGTGGCCGGGTCGAGGCCGTCCATCAGGTTGGTGGAGGCGATGAACACGCCTTCGTAGCGCTCCATCTGGGTGAGCATCTCGTTGACCATGCTGACCTCCCAGCTGTGATGGGCCTTGCTGCGATCCTGGAGGAAGCTGTCCACCTCGTCGATCAGCAGCACGGCATCCTCGTCCTTCGCTTCCCTGAAGGCGTTGGCCATGCGCCTTTCCGTTTCGCCAACATACTTGCCGAGCAGATCGGAGGCGCGCTTGACGTGGAGCGGCCTGTCCAGCTGCTCGGCCAGCCAGCACCCATAGGCGGTCTTGCCCGTGCCCGGCGGGCCGTAGAGGCAGATGCGCGCGTTCGGTCTTTCGCGCAGGCCTTCGGCCAGCCGCGCCAGGTCGGTGTCGGCGTTCGTGAACGCGGGATCGTAGATGCCGCGGGCATGATCCGATGCCTTGTCGGCCAGCCCCCGGAACCCCTGGGCCTTGAGCGTGTTGTCGAGCAGCATCTCGAGCGAATCCTCAAGATCCACGGCCCGCAGCGGACCACCCTTCTTTCCCGCGCGGCTCTTATTGCCAGAGACATGCGCCTTCAGACGACCCGCCACGTCGCCCGCGCGCTGCATGATGGCCGGGCTCAGGTGTTCGCTGAGGGCGATGCGTTCGAGCAGTTCGCCTGACGCCAGATGCCCCACCATCGCCTTCGCCATCTTATGGCGCTGGCTGCGCGTGGGCTGCCTGACCTCCATCACCAGGTCGAAGCGTCGCACGAAGGCGGGGTCGAGGCTGGACACGTCATTGGACAGCCAGATCGTGGGCACGGGGTTGGTCTCCAGCGCACGGTTCATCCAGCCCTTGCGTTTCTGGGCGGTGCTGGGCTCGAACAGGGAGCCGTCACCGAACACGTCCTCGACCTCATCGAAAATCAACAGGGCCTTGCGATTCCTGAGCATGGCATTGGCGGCTCGCCAGGCCTGCAGGCGACTCTGGCCGGCGATGGGGTCGCCGTCTCGATCTTCGCTGCTGACCTCGAAGCCCTTCACACCCAGCAGGCCAGCGATCAGGCGCGCCATCTCCGTCTTGCCCGTGCCGGGTTCGCCATAGAGAAAGACGTTGACGCCCTTGCGCCGCTGCGTGCAGGCCTCGTCCAGCAAGGCGCGCACCGTGGCGACCCCCTTTTTCATGTGGTCGTAATCGCCCGCGCTCAGGGACGAGGCCTGGCTGTGGTTCAGGATGCCGCGAAACAGGCGAACGGGATCGTTCTCGGCCGTTTCAAGCATGCGATCGGCAAAGCCGTTCGAGATGAGTTCCAGCTTGCCTGGAAAGTTGAAGTTTGCGTTGCGATCTACCTTGAGAATGCCGGACTCCGCGAGGATGGCGTCCTCGGCCAGCGCCGCCTTGATGTCCGTGGCGGGCTCCCTGAGCAAGGCCGAGAGGACGCGAATGAGCCGATGGGTGGTGAGGTCGCCGATGTAGCAGGCCGCGCGATTCAGGCCGCCGTGGGCGTGCATCAGCACGGCGAATTGCAGCAGCTTCAGTTCGACCGGGTTGGCGCCGATCAGGCGCCCAAGACGGGAGGTGTTTTCCCCAAGCGCGGACGGGATCCCGTCCTCGACCATACCGGAGCCCATCACCTGGCCATAACGCGCCTTGATGGCATATCGCGCCAGTCTCCCGAGGTCCCTGTCGCCGTCCTCGTCCAAGGGATCCAACCCCAGGAATTCGGCGAAATCGTCATCGCCATAGCCCGCACGCCCCACGAACTGGTTGATGCCGCCGTGATGGACCAGCAACTCCAGCGCCCAGCACTGGGCGAGCGCGCCATCCACCATGGTTTCGTCGATGACTGGGGTGTCGTGGAATCTGCGCATTTCCGGCTCCTCATGGAAGGGGGTGATGCCATTATCCAAAGCCATGCGACAGATCGTGTCGCAGGAAATCCATGCTGTCCCAAGTGACATACCCTGAAGCCTCCAGGGCGACTCCCGGGTTGCTGTGACCCGCCGTGCGCGGGCAGCGTCGTCGATCATCATCCACATCACCACGTCCTCGGCGTAGCTGCACGCAGGTCGCGCAACATCTCCATCGCCTTGTGGACGGCCCGTTCTTCAAGATTTGTCATGCCATCGAACAGGCTGCCCTTGGAGGTCTCCAGGTCGAGCGTCTCGTTCAGACCAAGGACGACCTTGGGGAGACCCATGATCGAAAGCTGTTCCAGCGCATGCTCGCTATTCATGCGGGCCTTTTCGCCTTCGAAATCGAATGGCCGGACGCCCACCACGCCCACAGGCGTCCCCATCCGTAGCAGTTCGTCAGCCAACTCCAGCGTGGCCCCCGACCCCGTCCCGCCTGCCAGCCCCGCGAGGAGCAACACCGACTCATGTCCGCGACAGGCTGATTGCACGTCCTTCAGGCTTGAGCGCAGGGCAAGCCGCCCCAGATCCATGGATCGCTTGGCGCCGTGCCCACCGGTGACGCGGGCGCCGATCGGGAACGTGGGTATCCGTCCGAGCCGGGCCAGCGCCTTGGCATCCGAGTCCATCGCGAGATAGTTGGCTTGCTCGAAAGTCCCAGCCATGCGGGTGGCCAGCACGCCCCCGGCGCCGCCCACGCCGATGACAAGGGATCGGGTGATTTCTTCCATGCGTGACCTCTCTGTGCAAAACACGGATCATGAGGGCCTGATGCGACAGATCGTGTCGGAGTCTGCCCCTATCATGGCTGGGGCTGGGCTGATGTCATAAGGAGCAACGCCGTGGATGATCTCGTACGCCAAATCACCATGCTGAAACGGGTGCCACGCGGCACCTGGGCGACCACGCCACAGATCCACCAAGCGCTGGCCGACGAGGGCTTTGAGGTCGATATCAGGACGGTTCAGCGGGATTTGATGAACATCCATGAGCGGATGCTGTTCCCCCTGGAGGCGGAGCTTGGCTCCCGGCCCTACAAGTGGCGATGGCCCAGGGAGGGCTTCGTGGACATCCCGTCCATGACCGCAGCCCAGGCCCTGACCTTCGTGATGGCCGACCGCTACCTGAGTGAGGTCTTTCCGCCCTCGCTGCTGGAACACCTGCATCCACTCGTCGCCCATGCGGAGGGGGTTCTCGGCCAGATGAGAAATCAGCAGGTCGGCAAATGGGCCGACAAGGTGGCCATCCTTCCGCGCCAGCAGGCCTTGCTTCCCGCCAGGGTGAATGCAGGGGTTCACGACGCCATCGCACGTGCGCTGCTGACCGAGAGGCAGATCGAGGCGGTCTACCAACCCCGCGGACGGGATGCGCGCGAGTACCGGCTCAACCCCCAGGCCCTGGTCATGCGTGGCAGCGCGTCCTATCTGGTCGCATCAGCCAACGAGCACGACGATCCCATCCACTTCGCGCTGCATCGCTTCGTATCCGCCGATGTCTCGACGCGGCCGGCCCGATCCATACCGGGATTCTCGCTCGCCAGGCATATTCATGAGGACAAGGTATTCGACTACCCGATGCAGAACGCATCGATCCGGCTGGTCGCCCTGTTCGATGCCGACCGCGCGCTGCATCTTCACGAGACCCCGTTGAGCGCGGATCAGATGCTTGAAGCCATGCCGAATGGACGCGAACGCCTGACCGCCACCGTCAAGGACGCCCAGGAGCTGCGCTGGTGGCTGCTGGGCTTTGGCGATGGGGTGGAGATTCTTGGACCTGCGGAATTACGCGCGGAATTCGCGGCCATGGCGAGTGGGCTTGCGATGATCTATGGCGCCAAGCCCCCGACGTAGTCCCCCCACGCCTTGACCAAGGGGACGCGACAACCCCGCTCAATCCTGAACATCAATACCCGTCTTTTTCCAGCGCGGGCGATGCGGACAGGTTTGTTCAACACGCCTTGATGGCGCGCGCACCATCGCCCTGCCCCCCTCAGCGTGCGCAGACCTCCGCCACATCATCGATGCGCGTCGAACTGACCGCCGACACCCTCCCCCGCCGCATCGCCCAAGCCTTCTCAACGCCCT
>SDAY01000021.1 GCA_006212015.1 Halothiobacillaceae bacterium | reverse complement strand
CTAGCAGCCTGTCGGACTTGAGACGAACTGGCTGCAAAAGCCGCGGGCCGGTCCATATTTCGCCGCTTTTTTGGGCTATAGTCCCTGCTATTGCCCGGCAAAATCGTCAAAACCTGTCCTCGGCCGGCGACTTTTTCGCTTCAGCCGCTCAAGTCCGACAGGCTGCTAGTCTTGAAAATAAATCCAGCCAAGGGAGCAAACCATGCGCGTAGCCGTCTTCAGCAGCAAACCCTACGACCGTGAAAGTCTGACCGAAGCCAATGCGGCCTTCGGGCATGCGTTGAATTTCTTCGAGACGGCCCTGACCGTGCAGACCTGCAGTCTTGCAGAGGAGGTTGAGGCAGTTTGCGTGTTCGTCAACGACCCGATCGATGCGCACTTGCTGCGCTGTCTGGCGGGGCGCGGGGTCAAGGTGGTCGCCCTGCGTTGCGCGGGCTTCAACAATGTCGATCTTCCTGCCGCGCGCGAGTTGGGCATCCAGGTAGTGCGGGTGCCGGCGTATTCCCCCTATGCGGTGGCGGAACACGCGGTGGCGCTGATGCTGACCCTCAATCGTCGCACCCACCGTGCCTACAACCGCGTGCGTGAGGGTAACTTCGCCCTCAACGGCCTGCTCGGATTCGACATGCATGGCAAGACCGTCGGCATCGTCGGCACCGGGCGCATCGGCGTGGCGCTGGCCCGCATCATGACGGGCTTCGGCTGCAAGGTGCTTGCCCATGATCTCTACCCGAATGACGAGTGCAAGGCCTTGGGGGTGAGCTATGTGGCGCTGGATGAACTGCTCGCGCAGAGCGACATCATCAGCCTGCATTGCCCGCTCAACGACAAGACCCGCCACATGATCAACCCGCTGGCGATCGGTCGCATGAAGCGTGGCGTGATGCTGATCAACACCGGCCGGGGTGCGCTGGTCAATACCCCCGCCGTCATTGCCGGACTGAAGAGTGGCCATGTCGGCGCGCTGGCGATGGATGTGTACGAGCAGGAGGAAAGCCTGTTCTTCGAGGACCATTCCAACGAGATCATCCAGGACGATCAGCTGGAACGCCTCCTGACCTTTCACAACGTGCTCATCACCTCCCACCAGGGGTTCTTCACCCGTGAGGCGCTGAGCGCCATTGCCGATACGACGCTTGCCAACCTGAGCCAGATCGAAAAGGGCGAGACGTGCTCCAATGCCCTTTGATGGCGCTTTGAAGGTTGCCTGACGGCTGGGCGATCAAACGCTGTTAGTATCGAATCGATTCGATTCAAGCGAAGGGGGCATGATGCTGACCGAACCTGAACTGCGCGATTTCCGGCGCATGAACCAGCAGGCGCCGATGCGTTTTCGGCTGGGGGGCGAAGGCGCGTGGCAGCCCGCCGAGCTGGCGGACCTTTCCGCAAGCGGACTGGCCATGCGCGTGGCGACGAGCCTGCCGGTCGGAACGCGGCTGTGGGTTGAGGTGGCGCCGGAGCTTGCGCTGGTGCCGCCGCTGACGGCGACGGTCGAGGTCATGCGCATCGAGCGCGATGCGGCAGGCCTCCTGCTCGGCTGTCGATTCCTCGAAATGAATTGAGTTGTATCACCGGAAAGATGCGCCCAGTATCGGCGCATGAGCTGCTTATGGCCCCGATCCTCCCGTCTTTGCCGTTCATGGGGCGGGGTTAAGAGTATGTCGCCACGGGTGGCCCTATCGCGGCGGGGGCGCCGCTCCTACATGTAGGAGGCCCGCCCGCCCATCTTGAGCAGGTTGTCGCCCGAAAGCGGGGGCGCCGCTCCTGCATGTAGGAGGCCCGCCCTCGGGCCGAATGACACGCCGCCATGGATCGTGTTCGGGGTGGCGTTGGGGGCGCCACGATTTCTTCACAAGCGCTGACCCGGAACGACCTTCGTCAGGGCCTCGTGGATCTGGAAATAGGCCAGCATGAACTCGAACATCATGCGCCAGAACAACTCCATCATCAGGAAGCCGCAGGCGAACATCATGCCGAGCATGAATCGTTGCCGCGCGGTCAGGGTCATGCGCATGACGCCAAGGCTGCCGTCCATCATCGGGGCGAAGAAAGGCAGGCGCTGGCGCCCCCACAGCATCGCCCACCAGGCCAGCAAAGGCATGCCGAAGGCGCCAAGCCAGTAAAAGACGATCAGGGCATACGGCGCGATCAGGCGCTGAAAGGTCAGGAAGTTGACGATATCGTCAAAGATCGTGTCCATCATCGATGAAAACCTTTGGCGCGGTCCATGGGGTGCTGATCATTCATGCCGCAGCGCCTCGATGGGGTCCAGCCGTGCAGCCCGGCGGGCCGGGAAGAAGCCGAAGATCACCCCGATGGCTGCCGAGAACACGAACGACATCAGGTTGATGCTGGGGTTGAAGATGTAGGGCACCTGCATCAGCCCCGCAAGACCGATGGAGGCCCCGGTGGCGAGCACGATGCCGATCAGCCCGCCGAGCGAGGACAGCACCACCGCCTCGATCAGGAACTGCAGCAGCACCTCGCGCTCCAGCGCGCCGATGGCGAGCCGGATGCCGATCTCCCGCGTGCGCTCGGTCACCGACACCAGCATGATGTTCATGATGCCGATGCCGCCCACCAGCAGGCTCACCGCCGCCACCGCGCCGAGCAGGGTGGTCATCACTCGCGTCGTGCCCGACAGGGTTTCGGTGATCTGGCGGGTGTCCAGCACGCTGAAGTTGTCGTCCTCGTTCGGCGCGATCTTGCGCCGCTCGCGCATCAGCAGGACGACCTGCTTCTTGGCCTGGTCGATCGACGCGTCATCCCTGACCGAGATCCGCAGCCCGCTGACGTCCTGCGTGCCGATCAGGCGACGCTGCACAGTGCGCAGCGGCATGACGATCACATCGTCCTGATCGGAGCCGAAGGCCGATTGCCCCTTGCTGACCAGTGTGCCGATCACCTCGCAGGAGAACTGCTTGATGCGGATGCTCTCGCCCAGCGGGTCTTGCTGCCTGAACAGCTCGCGCCGCACGGTCTCGCCGATCACGCAGACGGCCTTGCCGCCGCGCTCCTCGGCCTCGCCGAACAGGCGGCCGCTGGCCAGTTGCCAGTTGCCGGTCTCGAACCAGGCGTTGGTGCTGCCGGTGATGCCGGTCGCCCAGTTCCGCGCGCCATGGATGACGGTCGAGCCCCGACTGGCGGTCGGTGCTACGGCCCTGACCGCGCCGATCTGTGCGGCGATGGCCTCGGCATCAGACAGCTTGAAGTTGGGCGCGCCAGCGGTTTCACGACCCGCGCTGAGGCGCTGGCCGGGACGCATGATGAGCAGGTTGCTGCCAAGACTCGCAACTTGGTCGGCAATGGACTGGGTGGCGCCGTTGCCAAGGGTGACCATGGTGATGACCGCGGCGACCCCGATGACGATGCCAAGCACGGTCAGGAACGAGCGCATCAGGTTGCGGCGGATCGAGCGCAGGGCCAGAAGAAGGGTGTTCCACAGCATCAGGCGCGCTCCCCGTTGGACGCGTCCCGCTCCACCCGTCCGTCGCGGAAATGGATCACGCGATGGGCGTAGGCGGCCATCTCGGGCTCGTGGGTCACCATCAGCACGGTGATGCCGAGATCGCGGTTCAGGCCGCTCAGCAGCTCCATGATCTCGTTGCCGGTGCGGGTGTCCAGGTTGCCGGTCGGCTCGTCGGCCAGCAGCACGGTCGGGCGGGTGACGATGGCGCGGGCGATGGCGACGCGCTGCTGCTGGCCGCCGGAAAGCTCGGATGGGCCGTGGTGGCCGAAGCCCTCCAGCCCGACCGAGGCCAGCGCCTCGCGCGCGGCGGCGTGCCGCGCGACGGTGGTTTCGCCGCGGTAGAGCAGGGGAAGCTCGACGTTCTCCTGCGCCGAGGTGCGCGACAGCAGGTTGAAGCCCTGGAACACGAAGCCGAGGTAATGACGGCGGAGCAGGGCGCGCTGGTTGCGGTCGAGCTGCTCCACATGCACGCCCCGGAACAGGTATTCGCCGCTGCTTGGGGTGTCGAGGCAGCCGAGGGTGTTCATGGCGGTGGACTTGCCCGAACCGCTCGGCCCCATGATCGCGACGAATTCGCCCTCGTTGATGCGCAGGTCCACGCCGCGCAGGGCCTGGAAGGCCGCCTGGCCGTGGCCGTAGGTCTTGGTGATGCCCCTCAGCTCAATGAGCGGCGCGCCCTGCTCGCGTTCGCTCATGGGGCTTTCGCGGTCACGGTTTCGATGATGATCTGCATGCCCGCCAAAAGCTCGCCGCCGGTGATCTCGGTCATCTTGCCGTCGGTGGCCCCGGTCTTGACCTTGATGGCCACGGGCTGGCCGTCCCGCAGCACCCAGAGCTTGCGCTGGCCGCTCTTGCCGTTGCCCTCGCGCTCGCCGCGCGAGGATGTGCTGCGCGGGGGGCTGGGCATCAGGCTGCCGAGCAGGCTGCCGCTCTTCGGCGCTGCCGTCGCCGTCGGGCTGAAACGCAGCGCCGCGTTGGGCGCCAGCAGCACGTTCTCGCGCTGGGTCGTGGTGATCTCCGCCGTCGCCGTCATGCCGGGGCGCAGGCTGAGGTCGTCGTTGTCGACCGCGAGGATGGTGAGGTAGGACACCACCCCGTCCTTGACCTGCGAGCCGTAGTTCACGCGCGAGATGCTGGCCGGGTAGTTGCGCCCGCGCCAGGCATCGACCGAGAAGGCAGCCTTCTGGCCGACGCGCACCTGACCGACATCGGCCTCGTCCACATCCACGTTCAGTTCCATGCGCTTGAGGTCTTCCGCCAGGATGAACAGGATGGGCGATTGCAGGGAGGCGGCGACGGTCTGGCCGGGTTCGGCCTTGCGCGCCAGCACCACGCCGTCGATGGGCGAGCGGATGAGGGTCTTGGTAAGGTTGGTCTCGTCCGAGTGCAGGGCGGCGCGGGCCTGCCCGACCGAAGCGCGGGCGGCGGCCTCGTTGGCCTCGGCGCGGGCCAAGGCCGCCTCGGCGGTTTCCAGCTCGGCCATGGAGGGGGTCTTGCCGCCGGACAGGCGGGCGACCTCGCGCAGCCGGACGAGGGTGGCGCGCGTCTCCCGCACGGTGGCGACGGCCTGCTTCACCTGGGCCTCGGCGGTGGCCAGCCCGGCCCTGGACTTGGCGGCCTGGTCGCGGCGCAGGCTCGGATCGAGCCTGGCCAGCACCTGGCCCTTCTTCACCGGGTCGTTGGCATCGACCAGCACGGCCTCGATGATGCCGGACAGCTCGCTGCCCACGTCCACCTGGTTGGTCGGCTGCAGGTTGCCGGTGGCCGAGACGGTGACGACGAGGTTGCCCGTGGCGGCCGCTTCGGTGCGGTACCGAGGGGCGTTGGCCTCCTGTCCCGCGCGGGTCAGCCACCATGCCAGGCCGCCCGCGATCAGCAGGAGAACCAGCACCAGGCCGAGCACGCGCCGGAGCTTCGATGTATGCCGGTCCTTCAGGCCGAGGACGTGGTGGATGTCGGTTTGCGCTTCATTGTGGTTCATGCGGGAATCCTGAGTCGAACGTCATGGCGAGCGCGCTTTCAGCAGCCTGCTAAGGCGGGACATGGATGTCCCGCATACCAAGTCCGGGCGTGTACCGGGCTTGGTATGGCTGAAAAACTCATGGATGAGGTTTTTCAGCATCCTGTTAGCCGCGAGGCAGAAGGCCGTGGAGGGAGGCCATCCATAACCCCGCTGAAATGGATCGCCGCGCCGCTTCGCGGCTCGCGATGACGATTTTTCGATGCACCATGAAAAACAGCATTCATGTCGATGACCACCCTCCGCCCAGTGCCTTGTACAGCTGGATCAGCGCCTGGGTGGTGCTGGCCCGGGCCTGGGCCAGGCTGTCTTCCAGCGTCAGCGCGGTGCGCTCGGCGGTCAGCACGGTCTGGAAGTCGATGATGCCGCTGGCGTAGCGCTGGCGGGCCAGTGCCGCCGCCGCGCGCCCCGCACGGGTCGCCTCGGTCAAGGCGGCCTCACGCTCGCGGCCCCTGGCGAGGGCGACGAGGGCGTTTTCAACGTCCTCCAATGCGGTCAATACGGTCTGTTCAAGACTGATTGCAGCCTGATCGCGCAAGCTGGCCTGAATCTCGACCTGCTTGCGCAGACGGCCGCCATCGAAGATCGGCGCGGTCAGCCCAGCCAGAATCGAACGGCTGAGGGCGTTGCCGCCGGTCAGGGCGTCTGCCGTCAGCGCATCCAGCCCGATCGAACCGCTCAGGGTCAGGGCCGGGTAGCGCGCGGCCTCGGCCTGGCCGATGCGTGCGGTCGCGGCCGCCAGAGCGCGCTCGGCGGCGCGCACGTCCGGACGCTGGCGCAGGGTGTCGGCGGGGATGGTCACCGCCAGCGGCGCAGGGGTGACGGGAAGGGCCCGAGGCGCGGCCAGCCGCGCATGCAGGGTGCCGGGCGTCTCGCCCAGCAGCACCGCCAGCCGGTATTCGGCCGCGCCAAGGCTGGTTTCGAGTACCGGGATCTGCGCGCGGGTCTGCTCCACGCTGGCGCGCGCCTGCTCGACCTCCAGCGTGCTGGTCAGCCCCGCCTGTTCGCGCCAGAGGGTGAGTTGCAGGGTTTCCGACTGGCTGGCGAGATGGTCGCGCGCGATCTTCAGGCGCGTTTGCGCGGCTCGCAGATCGAGGTGGTTGCGCGCCACCTCGGCCGCCAGACTGACCTGGGTGTCGTGCAGGCTGGCCTCGCGGCCTTGCAGATCGGCCCGCGCCGCCTCGATGGCGCGGCGCTGGCCGCCGAAGAGGTCGGCCTCCCAGCGCGCGTCGAAGCCCACGCTGAACACGTTGCGCGTGAAGCTGGTGCCGGTTTCCGCGCTGCCCTGGCCGCGCCCGGAGGAGGCCGAAGCATCCACGCCGGGCGCAAGCCCCGCAACGGCCAGTTCGCCACGCAGGCGCGATTCCCGCAGGCGCGCCTGGGCGAGCTGGATGTCAGGGCTGTTGTTCAGGGCGCGGTCGATGAGTTCGGTCAGCAACGGATCCTCGAACTGCCGCCACCACCGGGCCAGCCGGGCCGGGTCCGTGGGGGCGGCTTCCGAACCCGACTGCCATTGCGCGGGGGCCTTCAAGTCCGGCTGGACATGATCCGGCCCAACGAAGGCACAGCCGGAGAGCGCAAGTGCCAGCAGGGACCACGATATTCCGGTTCGCGTGTGGGTCATGACCTCAGGCCGATGCGGCTTGTCTTGAAGGGAGAGTGTACGTGAGACACGTCATGTAGGGCGCAATAGCGAAGCGTATTGCGCCGGATGGGCTGAATCAAGCCGCTTGCGCAGCAGGAGGGCCCATCCCCAACCTCACCTTCATGTTCTCCATCATGTACAGCAGCGAGGGGATGAAGAACAGTACCAGCAGCGTTGCAAATCCAAGGCCGAAGGCAATCGAGGTGGCCATCGGGATCAGGAACTGCGCCTGCAGGGATTGCTCGAACAGCAGCGGGGTGAGGCCGCCGATGGTGGTGAGGGAGGTCAGCAGCACGGCGCGCAGGCGGCCGCAGGCGGCTTCGATCAGGGCGTCGTGCAGATTCATGCCTTTGTCGCGCAGTTCACTGTGCAGGCTGACGAGGATGATGGCGTTGTTGACCACGATGCCGGCGAGGCCGAACAGGCCGAACATGGACAGGATGGTCAGCTCGATGCCCATGACCCAGTGGCCGAAGATGGCGCCGGCGAGGCCGAGCGGGATGGCGGTCATGACGACCAGCGGCCAGCCCCAGGAGCCGAACACCCACACCAGCACCAGGTAGATCAGCGACAGGCCGAGGACGAGGCCGGTGCGCATGTCGTCCATGGTTTCGCGCTGGTCGGCGGCGCGGCCTTCGAAGCTGTATTCCAGCCCGTACTTCTCCGCCAGGCGGGGCATGGTGTCCTTTTTCAGCTGCGCGACGATGACGTTGGCGTTGTTCCGGTTCTTGTCCACCTCGCCGGAGACCTCGACCGCCAGGCGGCCGGCGGCGTGGCGCAGGGCCTCGAAGCCGCGCCGGGATTCCCAACGCGCGACGGTGGCGAGCGGCACGAACTGGCCGGCGCTTGGACCGCTCGGCAGGCGGATGGTCATGCGTTCGAGCACGTCCAGCCGCTCGCGCTCGTCACGCGGCAGCAGCACGCGCACTTCCAGTTCGTCCTGCCCGGCCTGCACGAGTTGCGCGAGGTGGCCGTCGAAGGCGGCGCGCAGCTGGCGACCGAGGCTTTCGGTGGTCAGGCCGAGTGCTTCACCTGCCGGGGTGAGCCGGTAGATGAGCTGTTCGCGGCCGAAGGGCATGTCGTCCACGGTGTCGGTGACGCCGGGGATGGCCTTGAGGGTTTCGGACAGTTCCAGCGCGGCGGCCTTCAGGCGGTCGGCGTTGTCGCCCGTCAGGCGCACGGTCAGGTCGCTGCCCGGCGGGCCGGACTGGCGGGAGGTGATGGCGAGGCTTTCCATGCCGGCGGGCAGGCGGATCTGCTCGCGCCAGGCCTTGATGAAGGCCTCGTTGCGCACCTCGCGCTGCTCGGACGGCGTCATCTCGACGATCAGCGCGCCGAGCTGGTCGCCCTTGGCCCCGGCGCCGCCGGCCGCGCCGACGGTTGCGCCCACGCGGGCCACGGCGGTCTGCACAAGCCCGGTGTCGAAGGACTGTTCCGTCTCGCGCAGGCTGCGTTCCAGTTCGCGCACGAAGTCCTCGGTCTGCGCGCGCGGGGTGCCGGCCACGAAGGTGGCGTTGGCGTAGATGATCTGGGATTCCGGCGCGGGGAAGAACACGAACTTGATGCGCCCGCTCGCGAGCAGGCCGATGGCGAGGATCATCAGGCCCAGGGTCAGGGCGACGGTGCTGCCGCGCCGTTCCAGCGCGAGGGTGACCAGCGGACGGAAGGCCCGGTCGCGGAAGCGCTCGAAGGCGGCGTCCAGCCATTCGCGGATCGCCTGTCGCCTGGATGCGGAGCCGGAATCCGTGGCCTGTTCCCGGATTGCGCCCTGCTCCATCCAGGCGACATCGCTCCGCTTCGGGCGCCCGGTCCTGATCCGCACCAGCGGCCTGCCCACGCGGGCGCCGGTTTCGCCGATAGTCTCGCCAAGGGTCGTGCCCAGGGCCATGCGCAGGTGGGCGGGCAGGATGAAGAAGCTCTCCAGCAGCGAGGCCATGATGACCATGATCATCACGAAGGGGATGTCGAACAGGATGTTGCCCATCACCCCGCCGACCAGCATCAGCGGCAGGAAGGCGGCGACGGTGGTGAGCGAGGAGGCGGCGACCGGCCAGAACATGCGCCGCGCGCCGCCCAGTGCGGCCTGCTCGGCGGGTTCGCCCATCTTGCGGTGGGTGTCGGCGTCCTCGCCCACCACGATGGCGTCGTCCACGATGATGCCGAGCGCCATGATGAGCGCGAACAGGCTGATCATGTTGATGCTGCCACCGAACAGCATCAGCAGGCCGAGGGTGGCGAGGAAGGCGGTGGGGATGCCGACGCCGACCCAGAAGGCGACGCGGCCCGGCAGGAACAGGTAGAGGATGGCGATGACCAGCAGCAGGCCGGACAGGCCGTTGCTGACCAGCAGCTGGATGCGGTCGCGGATCAGTTCCCACTGCTGGTCGTAGACGTCCAGCCGGATGGACGGCGGCAGGGTGGGGCGGGTATGGGCCAGCCAGTCCTCGAAGGCCTTGGCGGACCTGAGCGAATGGCCGTTCTCCGCGCGCTGGAGCTGAAGCTCGACCACCGCCTCGCCGCCCTCGTGCAGCGCCAGGCTGGCGGGGCGGGCCTCGCGGGTGATCTCGGCGACATCGCCCAGGCGCACCAGGCCGCGCTCGTCGCTGACCACGGGCAGGCCTTCGAAGGCGACGGCATCGCGACGCTGTTCCAGCCCGCGCACCTCGCGCGCGCCGTCCGCATCCCCCGCGATGCCGGCGGGCATGTCGCGGGCGAGGGCGTTGACGCGCTCGCCCACGTCGACCAGCGACAGACCGAGGGTTTCCAGCGTCGCGCCCGGCACCTCGATGGCGATGCGCTCGTCCGGCAGGCCGGTGATGTCGACGCGGTCGATGCCCTGGGCCAGCAGCTCGCGCTCGAACTGGCGCACCCAGGGGCGCAGCTCCTCCACGCCGGGGCCGCGCACCAGCAGGCGGGCGATGGGCTCGTAGCGCGAGACGCGGCTGACCTGCGGGGTTTCGGCGTCCTTGGGCAGGTTGCGGAACTCGTCCACCCGCTGGCGGACCTGGTCGAGCGCCATCAGCGGGTCGGCGCCTTCCTGCAGCTCCAGCATGATGCTGGAGACGCCCTGCGCGGAGGTGGAGGTGAGCTTCTTGATGTTGTCGACGGTCTTGAGGCGCTCCTCAAGCGGCGTGGTGATGCCGTTCTCCACGTCCTCGGCGGCGGCGCCGCTCCAGACCACGCGCACGCTGACGATGTCCAGCGCGAAGGTGGGGAAGAACTGCACGTTCATGCGTGTCAGGCCGACGAGGCCCGCCAGGAAGGCGATCAGCATCAGCACGTTGGCCGCCACCCTGTGGCGGACGAAGAGGGCGAGGATGCCGTTCATGAGGCGTCACGCGCGCTGACCGGCTTGACCGCGAGGCCGTCGATGGCGTGCGGCAGGTGGGTCGTCATGAGCACGCCGCCGGCCTGCAGTCCGGGCGCGCGCACCAGTACGCGGGGCAGGCCGTCGATGCGCAGCTCGCCCACGCGGGTGACGGTCAGGCCCCGCAGGCGACCGTCCTCCACCAGATAGACCCGCTCCCCGCCATGCAGGGCGGAGAAGGGCAGGGCGACGACGTCCAGCGCGGCCGGGCGTTCGAGCACGGCGTTGACGAAGGCGCCGGTCGGCACGCCGGTGGGGTCGTCCAGCCTGAGCAGGGCGTCCACGCCGCGCGCGTCGGCCTCGCCGGACAGGCGCTCCAGGCGGGCCCTGAGCGGCTTGCCGCCGAAGTCGGCGCTGGCGACGAGCTGCTCGCCGCGGGTCAGGGCCTCGCGCAGCTCCTCGGACTGGGTGGCGGGCACCTTGGCGCGCAGGTAGATGGCGTCGGAGGGGTAGAGGGTCAGCAGGGTCTGGTTGGGCTGCACCGGGTCGCCGGCGGCGACCTCGACCTTGCCGATGCGCGCGTCGAACGGCGCGGTGATGGCGCCGCGCCTGGCATCGCGATCGGCCTCGGCCAGCCTGGCCTGGAGCTGGGCCAGGCGGGACGGGTGCTCGGCGACGGCCTGCTCGCGCAGGTTCACGGCCAGTTGGGCGCGGGAGAGCTGTTCGCTCGCCTGGTCGGTGGCGGCCTGCGAACCGAGCTTCCGGGCCTGGATGTCTTCCGCGCGCTTGAGGGCGTCCTCGGCCAGCCTGAGCAGGCGCTGCTCCTGCGCCAGGGCCTCGCGGTCATGGCGTGCGCGCACCATCTCGCGGTCCACGTCGCCCCGAGCCTGGGTGACGCGGGGTTCGAGGTCGCGCGGGTCCAGGCGGGCAAGCGCCTGTCCTTTCTTCACGCGCTCGCCGTCGCGCACCAGCACCTCCAGTACCCGCCCGCTGACCGGCGAGGAGGCGCGCACGCGGTCCGGCGCCTCGATGCGGCCGTACAGCGCCAGGGTCGGGCGCAGGGTGGCGGGTTCGACCGCGAGGGTGTCGATCTGCCAGACGCGCTCCTTGGCGGCGATGGGCGCGGGGGTGGGGCGGGTGGCCTTGAGGGCCATGAAGCCGAGCACGGCCAAGGCAAGGATGACGAAGGGCAGGAGGCGTTTCATGGAATGCCTGATGTTTTGAGTGGGGTAATGGCGTACAGCATACTCAAGACAGTATGCGACCCTCAATGATACTTATGGATAAAGCCGGTTTCAGGCGGGCGCCATGCTGCAAAACGGGCTTGGGCCCCGTCGTGAAGATGGCCTGCGAGCAGTCTGTTTGACTTGAGGGCTGCAGCGAAAAATGTCGCCGGTCGGGGGCGGCATCGGGTCGCGCGGCGACACCCGCGGGTCTTTTTCAGCCAGTTCGCCTCAGGTCCGACAGGCTGTTAGCATATTGCGCCTTGTCGACCAGCCGAGAGAAATGTCCATGCGCGCATCCTTTGCCGCCGTCTTTCCAGGGCAGGGTTCTCAGTCCGTAGGCATGCTCAGTGCCTGGGCCGAGGGCCAGCCGATCATCACTCAGACCTTCCGCGAAGCCTCCGATGCACTGGGCTATGACCTGTGGCGCATTGTCTCCGAAGGTCCGGAGGCCGAGCTCAACCGCACCGAGATCACCCAGCCGGCCATGCTCGCCGCAGGTGTGGCGGCCTGGCGCGTGTGGATCGCCGAGGGCGGGCCCGAACCGCTCTGCATGGCGGGCCACAGTCTGGGCGAGTACACCGCCCTGGTCTGCGCCGGCAGCATCGATTTTGCCGATGCCGTGCGCCTGGTGGCCGAGCGCGGTCGCCTGATGCAGCAGGCCGTGCCTGCCGGGGCCGGTGCGATGGCCGCCGTGCTTGGGCTGGATGATGATGTGGTGCGCGCCGCCTGCGCCGAGGCGAGCCAGGGCGCGGAAGTGGTGGAGGCAGTCAACTTCAACAGTCCGCGCCAGATCGTCGTGGGGGGCATCGCCGCCGCCGTCGAGCGCGCCTGCGCCCTGCTCAGGGAGCGAGGCGCTCGTCGCATCGTGCCGCTGTCCGTGAGCGTGCCGTCCCACTCCTCCCTGATGAAGGAGGTGGACAAGGTGATGGAGCGCCTGTTGGCGGGCGTCGAGATCCGCACGCCGTCCATCCCGGTCATTCACAACGTCGATGCGAAGGAACATCCCGAGCCCGATGCGTTGCGCGACGCGCTGGTGCGCCAGCTGCACAACCCGGTGCTGTGGGTCGACTGCGTCCACGACATGGATGATCGCGGCGTCAAGGCCCTGGTGGAATTTGGGCCGGACAAGGTGCTGACGGGGCTGACGCGTCACATCAAGCGCGACCTTACGGCATCCTGCGTCTTCGATGCGGCGTCGTGCAAGACCATCATGGCGGCGACCCTCGATCTGATGGACTGATTCAGGGCCGGGCCTGTCCCATGCCCGGCCTGATCGTCCCGCGCCCGGAACGGGTGCGGGGAATTTACCTGTCGCGTTCGCGACCGCATGTTTTACGGAGCTAGCCCGAATGGAGCTTGACCATCAAATCGCCCTCGTCACCGGCGCCTCGCGCGGGATCGGCGAGGCCATCCTGCACACCCTGGCCGCGCGTGGCGCGACCGTGATCGGCACCGCCACCTCCGAGTCCGGCGCGGCGGCCATTGCCGCCAAGCTGGCCGAGAAGGGTTTCAAGGGCACGGGCATGACGTTGAACGTGACCGACCCGGCCAGCGTCGATGCTCTCTTGAAGGCCATCGAGGCGCAGTTCGGCGCGCCGACCATTCTGGTCAACAATGCCGGCATCACCCGCGACACGTTGCTGATGCGGATGAAGGACGAGGACTGGGATGCGATCATCCAGACCAACCTCACCTCCGTGTACCGCCTGTCGAAGGCCGTGCTGCGCGGCATGATGAAGGCGCGTCAGGGGCGCATCATCAGCATCGCCTCGGTGGTGGGCGCCATGGGCAATGCCGGGCAGACCAACTATGCGGCCGCCAAGGCCGGCATCATGGGCTTCTCCAAGTCGCTCGCGCGCGAGGTGGGCAGCCGCGGCATCACCGTGAACGTGGTGGCGCCGGGCTTCATCGATACCGACATGACCCGCAGCCTCGCGGATGAGCACAAGCAGGCCCTGCTTGCCAACATCCCGATGGCCCGTCTTGGCCAGGCCGACGAGATCGCCCATGCGGTGGCCTTTTTCGCCTCGCCGGGCGCGGGGTACGTCACCGGCGAGACCCTGCATGTGAACGGCGGCATGTACATGGCCTGATGGCCAAGGCGCCGAAAAGACATGTTCGGGCTGGATTGGTTCAGACCTTTTCACTACAATCCGCCCGTGCATCAAACCCAATTCCCTATCTCAAATGAGGTTTACTGATGAGTAGCATTGAAGATCGCGTCAAGAAGATCGTGGTTGAGCAACTTGGCGTGAAGGAAGAAGACGTGACTACCGACGCCTCCTTCGTGGACGATCTGGGTGCCGACTCCCTCGACACCGTCGAACTGGTCATGGCTCTCGAAGAAGAGTTCGAGTGTGAAATCCCGGACGAAGAAGCCGAGAAGATCACCACCGTCCAGCAAGCGGTTGATTTCATCAAGGCCCATCAGGGCTAAGCGTTCACTCGCTACCGCGCACGCCGCGACCGGGCCTTGCCTGGCGCGGCGTTCTGATTATTAAGGCCCTGACATCCCTTGCGTATGATCAGGGCCTTCGTTTGCGTCCTTCCGGTATGATCGGGGGCGCAATAGGGTTCGTCATGCCCGTGCGGGTTGATTGCATTCAGGGGTTCTTCAGGTGAGCAAGCGTCGGGTTGTCGTAACAGGGCTGGGCATTATTTCCCCGGTCGGGAACTCTGTTGATGAGGCCTGGGGGAACATCCTCGCGGGCAGGAGCGGCGTGGCGCCGATCACGCACTTCGATGCCTCGACGCTTTCCGTGCGGATTGCCGCCGAGGTCAAGGGCTTTCAGGCGGATGCCTGGATGCCGGCCAAGGACGTGAAGAAGATGGACCCGTTCATTCACTACGGCATGGCGGCGGCCATCCAGGCGATTGAGGATGCGGGGCTGGGTGATGATGAAGCGGACGCCGAGCGCATCGGCGTCGCCATCGGCTCGGGGATCGGCGGCCTGCCGGGCATCGAACGCACTCGCGATGCCTTCACCGAGGGCGGCCCGCGCAAGATCTCGCCGTTCTTCGTCCCGGCCTGCATCATCAACATGGTGGCGGGCAACCTGTCGATTCGCTACGGCTTCAAGGGCCCGAACATCGCCATCGTCACGGCCTGCACCTCGGCCACCCACAATATCGGCGAGGCCGCGCGCATGATCGCCTATGGCGATGCTGACGTGATGATCGCCGGTGGTGCCGAGATGGCGACCTCCGAACTTGGCGTGGGCGGGTTTGCCGCTGCGCGCGCGCTGTCGACCCGCAATGACGCCCCCGAGGCGGCCAGCCGCCCATGGGACAAGGACCGCGACGGCTTCGTGCTGGGCGAGGGGGCGGGCATGGTCGTGCTGGAGAATTACGAACGCGCCAGGGCCCGTGGCGCGAAGATTTATGCCGAGCTTGTGGGCTTCGGCATGAGTTCGGACGCCTACCACATGACCCTGCCCGCCGAGGGTGGGGATGGCGCCAAGCGCTGCATGCAGGCGGCCCTTCGCGATGCGCGCATGAACCCGGAGGATGTGCAGTACATCAACGCCCATGGCACCTCGACACCGGCCGGTGACCGCGCCGAGACGGATGCGGCCAAGGCGGCGTTTGGCGATCATGCCTGGAGGCTCGCGATGAGCTCCACCAAGTCCATGACCGGTCATCTTCTGGGCGCGGCGGGCGGCGTGGAGGCCGTGTTCAGCGTCCTGGCCCTGCGCGATCAGGTCGCACCGCCCACCATCAATCTCGACCATCCGGGCGAGGGCTGCGATCTCGATTACGTGCCTCATACGGCGCGTTCCATGAAAATCGACTGCGTCATGTCCAACTCCTTCGGTTTCGGCGGCACCAACGGTACGCTGGTATTCCGCCGCGTCTGACCCTGCATGACTCCTGATGCCGGCTTGACAAGAACGGGTGACGGATCGGTATCGATGCGTCGCCTGGCTGCGCCGGTGGACCTGCTGGCCTTGCATCAAAGGCATCCCGAACGTTATCCACATCTGCTCGCAAGCTCCGCGCACGGCACGCCGCAGGGACGCTATGACATCCTGCTGGCCTTCCCGCAATCCAGGCTGAGTTTTGACGGCGTCGATTGCGTGCTCGATGGCCGGCGCGTCGAGGGCGCCTTCCTCGACCTGCTTGATCAGTGCTGGAAGAAAGAGCGCGTTGAAGCCATCGCCTGCCCGTTGCCTTTTCATGGCGGCTGGTACATCTACCTGGGGTATGAGTTCGCCCACTGGCTGGAGCCCACGGTTCCGCTTGCCGGACATCCTCAGGGTTTGCCCGTGGCCTTTGCCGAACGCTGCCCCGCGGCATTGATTCACGATCATGCCGAGGGTGTGAGCTGGTGGGTTGAGGAGGGCGGTGATGCTCGACGCTTCGAGCAATGCGCGCTTGATCGTGACGGGCTCGATCGCCAGCCCTCCGGGCAGCAGGGCTTGCCGGCATTCACCCTGCAGGAGGATGACCCCCAGCAGTTCCTCGATGGGGTGGTGAAGATCCGTGAATACATCCTCGCTGGCGATATTTTTCAGGCCAATCTTTCCCGCGCATGGCGTGGTCGGTTCGCCCGGGCGCCTGATCCGGTCGAGCTTTTCAGGCAGTTGGCGCACAACAATCCGGGCCCGTTCGCCGCGCTGTCGCGCATCGACGGGCAGGCCATCGTGTCCAGCTCGCCCGAGCGGCTGGTGTCTTCCCGCCATGGCGTGGTGGAGACGCGCCCGATCGCCGGTACGCGCAGACGCGGGGCCGATGAGGACGAGGACGCGGCGCTCAAGGCTGAGCTGATCATGCACCCCAAGGAGCGGGCCGAACACATCATGCTCCTCGATCTTGAGCGCAATGACCTTGGCCGGGTGGCGCGTCCCGGAACCGTGCGGGTGGACGAGCGGATGGTGATCGAGAGCTACCGCCATGTGCACCACATCGTCTCCAATGTTCGAGGCGAGATCCGTCCGGAGGTGACGCCGGGCAAGCTGCTTGCGGCCATGTTCCCGGGTGGCACCATCACAGGCTGTCCCAAGGTGCGCTGCATGCAGATTCTCGCGGAGCTCGAAGGCACGGCCCGGGGGGCGTACACCGGCTCGCTGGGCTATCTCAACCGCGATGGGTCGATGGATACCAATATCCTGATTCGGACCCTTCATCTGGATGGCGAGCGGTTCACCCTGCGCGCCGGGGCGGGCATCGTGGCGGATTCCGAACCCCAGGCCGAGCTGCAGGAAACCCGAGCCAAGGCGCGCGGGCTCCTGCGCGCCCTCGGATTGGAGGCGGCCTGATCATGCGCGCGTTGTCCTCGTTGCCGCTGACCGACCGGGGCCTGCACTACGGAGACGGCCTGTTCGAAACCATGCGCGTGGTCGACGGGCATATCCGCCTGCTGGACCGGCACCTCGGGCGACTGGTCGCGGGGGCGGGCCGGCTTGCCATTCCCCTGCCACCCATGGACACCCTGCGCTCTTCGCTCGAGCATGCGGCCGAGGGGCATCGCGACGGTGTCCTCAAGCTGATCGTGACGCGCGGGGCCGGCGGCCGAGGCTATCTGCCCGATGAACATCCCGATCCGAGTGTCGTGCTCCTGCGCTATCCGGCCGTCGCCCCGGATACGATCAATGCGCCCGTGACCGTCCGCCTGTGCGATCTGCGTATTGCGCGGCAGCCGGTGCTCGCCGGCATCAAGCATCTCAATCGGCTCGAATACGTCATGGCCCGTGCCGAGTGGCGTGATCCGGCGATTGCGGAAGGGCTGCTGCTGGATACGAGCGGCTATCTGATCGAAGGCGTGGTCAGCAATGTCTTTTTTGTCCGGGAAGGCCGCCTGTTCACGCCAGGACTGCATCAGTGCGGGGTGGCCGGGGTCATGCGCGCCCATGTGATGGCATGTGCCGAACGCCTGGGCATCAGGGTCGAGGAGGGCGGTTGGCGCCTGGACGACCTGCTTTGCGCCGACGAGGTGTTCCTGACCAACAGCCAAAGCGGCATGCGTCCGGTGGTACGTCTGAGCGGGCATCGGACATGGGCTGTCGGTGACCTCACTCGCCAGCTCCAGCTCGCGCTTGGGGCAGACGCATGAGATTCCTTTCCACCGCCTTGAGCCTGATGGTTGCCGGAGTACTGTCAGCGCTGCTTCTTGTTTCAAGTGTTGCGGCCGACTTGTTGCGCTTTGCCCATGCGCCCATGGGGCATCAGCGCACGGTGTGCTTCGAGGTCGAGAAAGGCACCAACCTTGGTGCCATGCTGCACAAGCTGGAATATGAGCTTGGCCTGAACGTGCTTGATCCCATCCGCCTGCGCGTCCTCGCTCGCCTGACCGGCACGGCCAGCCGTCTTCGTGCGGGCGAGTACCGCATCGAACCGGGGCAGACGCCGGCGGGCTTGCTGAAGCAGCTGGCCGAAGGACGGGTGATCCTGTATCGCGTCACCCTGGTCGAGGGGATGACCCTCGAGCAAGCCCGCGATGTGCTGGCCCAGCATCCCGCCGTGCTGCCCGATGGGTTTGGCCTGAGCGCAAGCGAGCTGATGGCGGCCCTCGGTGATCCAGGCCGCATGGCGGAGGGCTTCTTCCTGCCGGAAACCTACGCCTTTCCACGCGGCACCTCGGACATCGAGATCCTGCGCATGGCCCATCAAGCCATGATGGATGAGCTCGATAAGCTTTGGCCGGGGCGTGAACCCGAATTGCCGTTGAAATCCCCCGAACAGGCCGTCATCCTCGCCTCCATCGTCGAGAAGGAAACCGGCAAGGCGAGCGAGAGGCCCAGGATTGCCGGGGTGTTCGTGAATCGGTTGCGCAAGGGCATGCGCCTGCAAACCGATCCGACCGTGATCTACGGCCTGGGGCCGGCCTTCGACGGCAACCTGCGGCGCCGTGATCTTGCGGCTGACACGCCCTGGAACACCTACACCCGCGCCGGCCTTCCGCCGACACCGATTGCCTTGCCTTCACGCGCGGCGTTGCATGCAGCGCTCCATCCCGAAGCCACCCGCGCGCTGTATTTCGTGGCCGACGGGACGGGCGGGCATACCTTTTCCGAAACGCTCGATGCACACCATCGGGCGGTGCGTCGTTACATTGCTGGGGGCCCATAAGTGCGCGGGAAGTTCATTGTTCTTGAGGGCGGCGAGGGTGCCGGAAAATCGAGCAATCTCAATGCCTTGCAGGATCTTCTTGAGGCGCGAGGATGCCGTGTCCTGCGCACCCGGGAGCCCGGTGGCACGCCACTCGGCGAGGCGGTTCGTGGCCTCTTGCTCGATCCCGTCCATGCCGGCATGGAGGTGAAGGCCGAGCTTCTGCTGATGTTTGCCGCGCGGGCCCAGCATGTCGCTCAGGTCATCCGTCCGGCGCTGGACGAGGGGGTGTGGGTGATCTCCGACCGCTTCACCAGTTCGTCCTATGCCTATCAGGGCGGCGGGCGAGGCCTGCCACGCGAGGCCATTGGCTGGCTGGAAACCTTTGTGCAGGATGACCTGCGCCCCGACCTGACGTTGCTGCTGGACACCCCGGTGGACGTCGGGCTCGAACGCATGCGCAGTCGGGGCGAGCCGGAGGATCGTATCGAGCGGGAAGGTCGCCCCTTCTTCGAGCGCGTGCGTGCCGCCTTCCTGGCGCAGGCCGAGGCCCATGCCGAACGCTTCAAGGTGCTGGATGCAAGCCGGGGCATCGAGCAGGTGCAGGCCGCGCTGCGCCAATCCGTCGAAACGCTGCTTGCAAGGTCGAGCTGATGCACGCCCTCTATCCATGGCTGAATGAGACATTCAGCCGGCTTGCCGAAGGGGTTCGCCAGGGCCGACTTCCGCATGCCCTGCTGTTGACCGGGCCGGAGGCGCTGGGAAAGGGTCGCCTTGCCCGGCGCCTTGCCCAGCGTGTGCTCTGTCACCAGCCGCTCGAGGACGGCCAGCCCTGCGGACAATGCGCATCCTGTCGGCCATTTCTGGTCGGCGCACATCCTGATCTCACCGAGATGATGCCGGAAGAGCCCGGCAAACCGATCAGGGTGGACGCTGTCCGTGATTTCACCGCAGCGTTGCAGCTCACCAGTCAGTTCGGGGTGGGCAAGGTGGGCTTGATCGAGCCGGCGGATGCGATGAATGTTGCGGCCGCCAATGCGCTGCTCAAGACCCTCGAGGAACCGTCCGCCGGAACCTTCATCCTCCTGGTCACGGCCCATCCGGCGCGTTTGCCGATCACCCTACGCAGCCGCTGTCAGCGCTGGACCGTTCCCACCCCGGGGCGCGATGAGGCGATGGCGTGGCTGGCCCGTCAGCCCCGGGTCGCCGGCGAGGATCATGGCTTGCTGCTGGACCTCGTCGAAGGGCGACCTCTTGCCGCATTGGAGATGGCCGCCCCGGAGCAACTGGCGCAAAGGACGCGCTGGCTGGAGTCCCTGCTGCACCTGCTGCGTGCCGGGGGAAATCCGCTGGCCGTGGCGGCGACCATCGACAAGGCCACGCTGCCGGACCTTGTCCACTGGAGCACCCTGCTGGTCACCGATCTGCTTCGCGTACAGTCCGGTTCCACCATGCTGGTCAATCGTGATCTGGCTGACGCGCTTCGCCCCCTGGCCCGGAGACTCGATGCACGGGCCCTGTTCAGCCTGTATGATCATCTCATCGAGTTGAGTCGGCTGGTCACTCACCCGCTCAACCGCGACCTCCTGCTGGAGGATCTGCTGCTTCGCTTCGACCGACTTGGAGGACGTCCGTGAGCTTTGCATCCGGCATCGTGCATCACAACATTCCCGACAAGGCGACCCTGTACGCCTCCTACATGCCGTTCATTCGCAATGGCGGCCTGTTCCTGCCCGGCCAGACCAAGCTGCGCATGGGGCAGGAGGTGTTCCTGGTCCTGTCGATGATGAACGACCCGGAACGGGCCCGCGTCGCGGCCAAGGTCGTCTGGGTGACGCCGTCAGGCGCGCAGGCCAACCGCCCGGCCGGTGTGGGCGTTCAGTTCCTTGAGGCCGACAAGGGCCAGACCAAGGCACGCATCGAAAACTATCTGGCCGGCATGCAGAATAGCGACAACCCCACCTATACCCTGTAACGCCTTGATGTATCAGCCTTCATGACGATGCTTCTTGCCGATTCCCATTGCCACCTCGATCGCGTCGACCTCGCGCCCTGGGGCGGCGACTTCGACGCCTTCATGCAGGAGGCTCGCGCGGGCGGCATGGGGATGATGGTCTGCGTCGGCATCGACCTTGAAAGTTACCCGGCCATGCGCGCGCTGGTCGAGCCATACCCCGAGGTGAAGGTCAGCGTGGGCGTGCATCCCAACGAGGAGCCGGAACTCACGCCGTCGCTGGAAACCCTGCTGGAACGGGGCGCCGACCCGCGCGTGGTGGCCATCGGCGAGACCGGGCTGGACTACTTCCGCACCGAACCGGGCGCGGCCTGGCAGCACGAGCGTTTCCATCTGCATATCGAGGCCGCCCGCCAGCTGAACAAGCCGCTGATCATCCATACCCGCGAGGCGAGGGAAGACACCCTGCGCGTGCTGGAGGATCGCGGCGCGCGCGACGCCGGCGGGGTGATGCACTGTTTCGTGGAGGACTGGGCCACCGCCAGGCGCGCCCTGGACATCGGCTTCTACATCTCGTTTTCCGGCGTGCTGACCTACAAGAGCGCGGCGGAGCTGCGCGAAGTGGCGAAGAAGGTGCCGGAAGACCGCCTCCTGATCGAGACGGATTCACCCTATCTTGCGCCCGTGCCCCATCGCGGCAAGCCGAACCTGCCGATGTACGTGCGCCACGTGGCCGAGCAGTTGGCCGAACTGCGTGGCTGGACGCTGGAAGAAACGGCGGCGCGGACGATGGAGAACGCCCGGCGCCTGTTCAGGACTGAAAGCTGAATAGAGCCTGTAGGAGCAGCCTTTAGCCGCGAGCGCAGCGTGGCGGGACGCGGCGATCCAAGGGCTGTCGATTCTCTGATCTTATGGCGGGCTTCCCACCACGGCCTTCGGCCTCGCGGCCAAAGGCAAGACCGTTCGCGCTGACGACAAGGCTCAAACCCCGCGCCAGTGCGGGTCGAGCCAGCAGCGCGGCAACGCCTCGCCCGATGGGAAGGTGAGCAGGCGCTTGTCGAACTCGGCCGGGTCCTGAAGTTCCTCGCCGAAATGAAAGCGCCCGCGCACGGTTTCATGGCTTGGATTGATCAGGGCTGTGACATCCAGGATCTCGACGGCATCGCCGCTGGCGTGTTCTTTCAGATACATGATGGACTCCTCCTCGCACGAAAAAACTTTTCTTGAACCGAATATAGCAGGTCCGACATGCAACAAAGCGCCTTTCTGAAGACCGCGATCGAAGCCGCAAAGGCCGGCGAAGCCGTCATCCGCCACTACTACGAGAAGAACATCCAGGTTCAGATCAAGGACGACCTCACCCCGGTCACCGTGGCCGACGTGGAGACCGAGCAGGCCATCAAGGCCGTCATCCAGAAGGCGTTTCCCGGGCATGGCTTCTACGGCGAGGAAACCGGCAAGTCCAACCCGGACGCCGAATACACCTGGCTGGTCGACCCCATCGACGGCACCAAGGCCTTCGTGCGCCAGTACCCGATGTTCTCCACCCAGATCGCCCTGATGAAGGGCGACGAACTGATCCTCGGCGTCTCCAACGCCCCGATGTTCAACGGCGGAGAGATGGCCTGGGCGGAGCAGGGCGGCGGCGCCTTCCTCAACGGCCAGCCGATTCGCGTCAGCGGCATCGAGGCGCTGAACCAGGCCGCGCTGTCGGCGGGCAACATCAAGAGCCTTGCACAGTCCGCGCAGTGGGCAGGCTTCGGCAAGATCTGCCAGACCGTCAACCGCACCCGAGGCTACGGCGACTTCCTGCATTACCACCTGCTGGCGTCCGGTCGCATCGACCTGATCATCGAATCGGATGTGAACATCCTCGACATCGCCGCGCTGGCGGTGATCGTGCGCGAGGCGGGCGGGGTCTTCACCGACCTGACCGGCGGCAGGCTGACCCTCGACACCCGCAACGTGCTGGCCGCCGCCAGTCCGGCGCTCTACGCCGAAGCCAAGGCGATGCTGGAGGGCTGATGCATCGTAGGTTGGGCTGAATGCAATGAAGCCCAACGTGCCATGTTGCCAGGGGATGGATGTTGGGCTTTTCAGCCCAACCTACGGGTGATCGGCGGCCTCGCCAAGCAGATCCATCAGGGCCCCCGCCGCATGCGACACCGTGCGCCCGGCGTGCCGCACGATGCCGAGGGTGCGGCGGATCGCCAGCCCCTCGACCGGCACCTCCACCACATCGCCCCGCACCATCTGGCGCGGCAGGGCGCTCCAGCCGAGGCCAATGGCGACCATGGTGCGCAGGGTCTCCAGGTAGTTGGTTTCCAGGATCACGTCCAGCGCACCGTGGCGTTGCAGGATCGTCGCCTCGATGATCGTGCGGGTGTAGGTGCCGACGGCGGGCAGGATGGCGGGATGCTGGCCGAGGTCATCCAGCGTCACTGCGCCCTGTGTCGCCAGCGGGTGATCCGGCGCGACGGCAATCACCAGCGGGTCATCCCACAACGGCGTGATTGCCAGCGCGGGCGCCGGGCGCAGGGGCAGGGTGACGATGCCCAATTCGAATTCACCGCGCTCCACCGCCTGACAGGCCTGCTCCGAGTCCATGAAGGCGAGGTCCAGCCGTACCCTGGGATGATGGCGGGTGTAGTCGCGCAAGACCGGCGGCAGGCGGCGCAGGCCGATGTGGTGCGAGGTGACGACGGACAGCGGCCCGCCGATCTCGGTGGAGAGGTTGGCGATGACCTGACGGGTCTCGCGCACATCGCGCAGGATGCGCTCGGCCACCGGGCGCAGGGCGCGGCCCGCCTCGGTCAGCGCCACCCGGCGGCCCAGGCGATCGAACAGGCTCGCGCCAAGCGCGGCTTCAAGCTGGGCGATGCGCTTGCTGATGGCGGGCTGGGTCAGGTGCAGCCTTTCCGCCGCGAGCGAGAAGGATGCGAGTTCGGCCACGGCAAGGAAGGCGGCGTAGGCTTGTATTTCCACTTTTGTATTCCCTTGGGGAATGGATTCCATGAAAACAATGCATTGGAGTTATGGATAGTCCATTCCTACAATGCAGGCAAGCAATTTCACGCGAGGGCGACATCATGGCCAAGACGCTTTACGACAAACTCTGGGATGCGCATGTGGTGCGTCAGGAGGATGCGGGCACCGCGCTGCTCTACATCGACCGCCAGCTGGTCCATGAAGTGACCTCGCCGCAGGCCTTCGAGGGCCTGCGCATCGGGGGCCGCCAGCCCTGGCGTCGTGAGGCCATGCTGGCCGTGCCGGACCACAACGTGCCGACCCTCGGCAGCCGCGATGCGGGCATCGAAGGCATCGCCGACCCGGTCTCGCGCGAGCAGGTCCGCACCCTCGACAGGAACTGCGCCGAATTCAATATCGTCGAATTCAAGATGAACGACATCCGTCAGGGCATCGTCCATGTGATCGGCCCGGAGGAGGGCTTCACCCTGCCGGGCATGACCATCGTCTGCGGCGATTCGCACACCTCCACCCATGGCGCGTTTGGCGCGCTGGCGTTCGGCATCGGCACCTCGGAGGTCGAGCATGTGATGGCGACCCAGACGCTGATCCAGAAGAAGGCGAAGAACATGCGGGTCGCGGTCAACGGCCATGTCGGCCCGGGCGTGACCGCCAAGGACATCGTGCTCGCCATCATCGGCGAGATCGGCACGGCGGGCGGCACCGGCTACACCATCGAGTTCGCGGGCGAGGCGATCGAGGATCTCTCCGTCGAGGGCCGCATGACCGTCTGCAACATGGCGATCGAGGGCGGCGCGCGCGCGGGTATCGTCGCGGTGGATGAGAAGACCATCGACTACGTGAAGGGCCGTCCGTTCGCGCCCAAGGGCGAGCTGTTCGACAAGGCCGCCGCCGCATGGCGCGAGCTGCGCTCCGACCCGGATGCGGTGTTCGATAGCGTGGTCGAACTGAACGCGGCCGACATCATGCCGCAGGTCAGCTGGGGCACGTCGCCGGAGATGGTGGTGCCGGTGGCGGCCAACGTGCCGAATCCGGAAGAAGAGTCCGACGCGGTCAAGGCCAACGGCATGCGCAAGGCGTTGGCCTACATGGGCCTTGAGGCCGGGCAGTCCATCGAATCGATTCCGGTCGACAAGGTGTTCATCGGTTCCTGCACCAATTCGCGCATCGAGGATATCCGCGCCGCCGCCGCCGTCATCAAGGGCCGCAGGAAGGCGAACAGCGTGAAGCTCGCCATGGTCGTGCCGGGCTCCGGCCTGGTGAAGCGGCAGGCGGAAGAGGAGGGTCTGGACAAGATCTTCATCGAGGCCGGTTTCGAGTGGCGCGAGCCGGGTTGCTCCATGTGCCTGGCCATGAACGCCGACCGGCTGGAGCCTGGCGAGCGCTGCGCCTCCACCTCCAACCGCAACTTCGAGGGTCGTCAGGGGCAGGGCGGGCGCACCCATCTGGTCAGCCCGGCGATGGCCGCGGCGGCCGCGATCGCCGGTCATTTCGTCGACGTGCGTCATTTTTAAGGGGAGCGAAGATATGCAAGCCTTTACCCAACACACCGGCATCGTCGCGCCGCTCGACCGCCCGAACGTCGATACCGATGCGATCATTCCGAAGCAGTATTTGAAGTCCATCCACCGCACCGGCTTCGGCCCGAACGCCTTTGACGACTGGCGCTACCTGGAGCCGGGCGAGCCGGGCATGGATCATTCCAGGCGCAAGCTCAACCCGGACTTCGTGCTCAACCAGCCGCCGTATGACCGCGCCAGCATCCTGATCGCCCGCGAGAACTTCGGTTGCGGCTCGTCCCGCGAGCACGCCGTCTGGGCACTGGATGGTTTCGGCTTCCGCGCGGTGATCGCGCCGAGCTTCGCCGACATCTTCTTCAACAACAGCTTCAAGAGCGGCCTGCTTCCCATTGTTCTTCCGGCGGAAACCGTCGATCGCATCTTCGGGGCCGTCGAGGCCGGGCCGGGGCTGGAGCTGACCATCGACCTTGAGAGCAAGACGAT
>SDAY01000110.1 GCA_006212015.1 Halothiobacillaceae bacterium | reverse complement strand
CCGGAAGCCCCTGCGGGGTGCGGCCTTCGAGAGCGTCGCGGCGGGCTTACGCCAGCTTCGCGTCCATGTCCGCAACGGTCTGCGTGAATCAACGACTTACGTCGTTGCTCACGTCGGGGGAGCGTAGCCTTTAGCCGCGAGGCCGAAGGCCGTGGTGTGACGTGGCGATCCATAGGCTGCTGATTCGCTGGCGTTCTGGATTGCTTCTCTTCGCTCGCAATGACGATTTCCGAAGGGTTCATGAACCCTTCGCGCAGAAGCGGAACTTGGGCAGCGGATACACAGCGTCCCATTCCATGTCATCCATTCAAGCCCATCATCTGCCGCAGGAAGCCCGCGCGCAGCGGCGGCACGATGTCCAGCGCGGCCAGCGCCAGCCCCTTCAATGCCACGGGCACGGGCAGGGCGCGGGTGAAGCCGCGCGCCAGCAGGTCCATCATCGGATAACTGCGCCCGTAATCCCCCTGGCGGGCAGCCGCATAGGCCGCCAGCACCGCATCGCCGCCGATGTCCCGGCCTTCCTGATGCGCGCGACTCACCTCGCCCAGCAGGGCACGGATGTCGCGCAGGCACAGGTTCAGCCCCTGCCCGGCGACCGGGTGCAGGGCATGCGCGGCATTGCCGAGGACCACGGCGCGTGGGGCGGTGACCGCATCCGCCGTCACCGCCCGCAGCGGGTAGGCATGGTGCGAGCCGGCGGCGACGAAGCGCCCAAGCCTCGGCCCGAATCGCCGCCCAAGCTCGGCCAGGAAGGACGCGTCGGCCAGCCCCATGCGCCGCGCCACCTCGCCCGTCGGCGTGACCCAGACCAGCGAGTAGTGGTTGCCGCCCAGCGGCAGGAGGGCGATGGGCCCCTCGTCGGTGAAGCGCTCGAACGCGGTGCGTGCCTCGGCGCGCTCGACCGTGACCTTTGCAAGAATCGCGGTCTGCGCATAATCGCGCTCATTGACCGGCAGCCCGAGCGCCACGCGCACGCTGGAACCCGCGCCGTCCGCCGCGACCAGCAGGCGCGTCGCGAGGGTTCGCTCGCCCTCCGGGGTGGAGAAGCGCACCGCCACATGGTCGCCCTGCACGGCATGCTCGATGAAGCGCGCCGGGGCATGCCACCGCACGCCGCTGGCCCGCGCGGCCCCGATCAGCACCGGGGCCATGCACGCGGAATCGAGCACCTGCCCGAGCGCGGCGACGCCCTCCTCCGCCGCGTCGAAGCGCGCACTGCCCCAGGCCCCGCGCAGGGAGACATGGATATGTTCGATCGGCTCGGCATGCGGGGCCAGTCCGTCCCACAGGCCCCAGCCCGCCAGCAGGCGACGCCCGCCCTCGGCCAGCGCGAGGGCCCGGCCATCAAAGCCGGTGCTTCCGGTCACTGCCTGGTCGGGCATGGCCTCTCTTTCAAGCACGGCGACCGCGAGGCCTTCGCTGGCCAGGACATGCGAGAGCACGGCCCCGACCGGGCCGCCGCCGACGATCAGCACGTCATGCATGCGGGACGATCTCCTCCAGCGCCTCGATGGACTTCGGCGCGTCGGCGGTCAGCACCTCGCGGCCCTCGCGGGTCACCAGCAGGTCGTCCTCGATGCGGATGCCGATGTTGCGGAAGGCCCTGGGCACGTCGCGGCCATCATCGATGTACAGCCCAGGCTCCACGGTCAGGGCCATGCCGGGCTCCAGCGGGCGCCATTGGCCGTCGATCTTGTAATGGCCCACGTCATGCACGTCCATGCCCAGCCAGTGGCCGGTGCGGTGCATGTAGAAGCGCTTGTGGGCCTCCTTCCCGATCAGCGTGTCGACCTTGCCCTTGAGCAGCCTCAGTTCGACCAGGCCCTCGGTGAGGGTGCGCACCGCCGCGTCATGCGGCGCGTTCCAGCTCGCGCCCGGCTGCACGGCATCGATCGCCGCCTGCTGCGCCGCCAGCACCACGGCGTAGAGGTCGCGCGCGGCGGGGGAGAACCGCCCGCCGACCGGCAGGGTGCGGGTGATGTCGCCGCAGTAACCGCCCCACTCGCAGCCCGCATCGACCAGCACCAGCTCGCCCTTCTTCAGGGTGTCGCGGTTCTCGGTGTAGTGGAGGATGCAGGCGTTCTTGCCGCCCGCCACGATGGACTGGAACGACGGCTCGCCGCCGTGCTGGCGGAAGGCGTGCAGCAGCTCGGCCTCCAGCGCGTATTCGGGCATGTCCGGACGGCAGGACTGCATGACGCGACGATGCGCCCCGGCGGTCAGGCGGCAGGCCTCGCGCAGCACGGCGACCTCGTCCTCGTCCTTGAACAGGCGCATTTCGTGCACCAGCGGGCCGATGTCCTGCCAGCCGCAGGGCGCCTTGACCCCGGCGCGCTGCTTGCTGCGCACGGCATCCAGCCAGCCGAACAGCCGGCCGGCGAAGGCGGTGTCGCCCCCCAGCGGCGCGAACAGCTGGTCCCGCCCGGCCAGCAGCTCGGGCAGGCGCGCGTCCAGCTGCTCGATCGGGAAGGCCTGCTCGATGCCGTAATCTTTGGTGGCGCCCTTGACCCCGGCCCGCCGGCCATCCCATTGCTCACGCTGCGGATCGCGCGGGCGCACGAACAGGATGGTCGAGCCCTCGGCATGCCCCGGCGCCAGCACCAGCACCGCATCGGGCTCATCGAAACCGGTCAGGTAACGGAAATCGCTGTCCTGGCGGAAGGGATAGTGCGTGTCCCGATTACGAAGCCGCTCGATGGCGCCCGGCAGGATGGCGATGCCATCGGCGCCAAGTTGGGCCAGCAGGCGCTTGCGGCGGCGGGCGAAGTGTTTCTTGTTCAGCATGGGGTGAATGGACATGGCGCCCTCTCGGTTCAATGCAGGGTCGTGGAACCGCTGGCCCGCGACCAGAACGACTGGACGTCCTGCCCGCCCGCCTCGCCAGACGACTGCTCCGGCTCGGGACGCGGGTGCAGAGTCTCGTGCAGCAAAAGTACACCCACGCGCAGATACTCGACCAGCTCGCTGTAGGCCAGCTCGTCCTCTTCGTCGTCATCGCCCAGGTCGAAGCTGGCCTGGGCAAACTGACCGATGTCACGCAACACCTCGGCCGCATCGTCCGGCAGCTGGGACGGATCCTTGCCACCCGCCACCCCGTAACCGTAGAGGAAGCCGTTGCACCAGAGATGCAGGGCCTCGGCGCGATCACCGAGATCATCCTCGTCATCCGGCAGCATGAGGTCGAAGGTACCCGTCAGCTCGGCAAGGCTGGTGCTGGTCTCCGCGTGGACCTGCCCCAGCAGGGCGGGAACGGCCGCCTGCTCATCATCCTCGCGAATCTGCGACCACCAGTCGGAAAGCTCGACCGGGCCCGAGGCGCAGATCATGCCCGTCAGCACGCCATGGGCCTCGGCGGCACTTACCGCCGCATCATCAAGGGCCTGCTCGACCCGGTCGAAATCCACCACCTGGCGCTCCTTATCAAAACATCGTCATTCATCGCATCCTACCATGCCCCAACCACCCCATGAGCGGTTGCACTGCATGTATCCGCAACCTAACATCATGGCTTTACGGGCGGGCTCGGATGCCGTTGGAGAAAACGATGCAGCGCATCATCACACAAGAAGAATGGCAAGGCCTTGAACAGGGCGTCCTGGATCTTGTCGGGCTGTGCGAGACCCTCAAGCAGGCCAACCAGGATCTCGAAGGCGAGAACACCCACCTGCGCAACGAGCGCCTGCGCCTGCAGAACCTTCTGCGCGAGACTGAAACCCGCCTCGTCCCCGTTCTCGAGCAACTGCGCTCACTGGAAACCCACACATGAGCGCCGAACCCGCCGTCCCGGTCGACATCACCATTCTCGACAAGGAATATCGCGTGGCCTGCCCGGCCAACGAGCGTGAATCGCTGGAGCGTTCGGCCCGCCACCTGGACGCCAAGATGCGCGAGATTCGCCACACCGGCAAGGTGATCGGCAACGACCGCGTCGCCGTCATGGCCGCCATCAACATCACCCATGAGCTGCTGCAACTGCGTGCCGGCCAGCCCCGGGCCCTGCCCGATGATGCGGTGTCGGCCACGCTGGACGCCGAAGCGTTGCGTCATCGCATTCAGGAAACACTTGACCGTTGCAAACCCGGGAAAACAGGGCTAATCTGAAACCAAGTCTTCTGGAGCGTTCGCTTGTGGCCCAATCCCTTGAGCCTTAATGCACCTCCTTGGGGATGGCACCCGAGAGCCGTGTGCATGTCCGCCCCGTGCGGAAAGCCTGACGCCCTCACCGCCCTCCCCGACTTGAACCGCTCGGTTCAAGGTACGTGGCCAACAGCGGCGCCCTGGAAGACCCCTTTCTCATGCCCCCCTCCTCACGCAAAGAACTCCGCCAGATCTTCCGCCAAAGCCGCCGCGCCTTGGGGGATACCGATCGCGCCTCGCACGAAGCCGCCATCCTCGCCGCCCTGATCACCCATCCCGCCTTCAGGCGCGCACGACGCATCGCCCTGTACTGGCCCGCCGATGGCGAACCCGACCTTCGCCTGCTGGCCGCGCTGATCAAGCCGCATCAATCGCTCCACCTGCCCCTCCTGATGCGAGGCCTGCGCCTGCGCTTCGCCGCCTGGTCACTGGACCAGCCCATGCGCCTGAACCGCTTCCGCATCCCCGAGCCCCGCCACCGCGTGATCGACCGGCTGGCCGCCCGCCAGATGGACCTGATCCTCATGCCCCTGGTCGGCTTCGACAACGCCGGCAACCGCCTCGGCATGGGGGGCGGCTTCTACGACCGCACCCTCGCCTTCCGCCATGCCCGCCGCCGCTGGCGCAAGCCGCTGCTGATCGGCGTCGCCTTCGGCCTGCAACGCTGCCCCGCCCTGCCCGCCGAACCCTGGGACGTGCCGCTCGATGGCATCGTCACCGAGGACGGGGTACGCTTGTTCGATTGAATCCGACGGAAACCGCCATGGCCCACTGGCTGATGAAGTCCGAACCCGACGTGTTCGGCATCGACCACCTCGCCGCTCGTCCCAACCAGACCGAAGGCTGGGACGGCGTGCGCAACTACCAGGCCCGCAACTTCATGCGCGCCATGAAGACAGGCGACCTGGTCTTCTTCTACCACTCGAACACCACGATTCCCGGCATCGTCGGCATCGCCGAAGTGGTGCGCGAGGCCTACCCCGACCACACCGCCTGGGACAACCCCGAAGGCAAGTACTTCGACCCCGCCAGCACCCCGGACAAGCCGCGCTGGGACATGGTGGACCTGCGCTACGTGCGCCATCTTGGGCGCGTCATCTCGCTGACCGAGCTGAAGGCCAACCCCGAGCTTACCGACATGCCCCTGGTGCGCAAGGGCAGTCGCCTGTCGGTCATGCCGGTCAGCCATGAGGACTGGCAGACCATTCTGAATCTGGAGTAGGAGCGGACCTCGGGCCGCGATCCTCTGACCTCAATCGCGGCCCGAGGGCCGCTCCTACAAGACAAAGCACCATGAGCCTGACCCGCGACTACCTCGAACGCATCCTCAGCGCGCGCGTCTATGACGTGGCGATCGAGAGCCCGCTGGATGCGATGCCGCTGCTCTCCTCCCGCCTCGGCAACCGCGTGCTGCTCAAGCGCGAGGACCTGCAGCCCGTGTTCTCGTTCAAGCTGCGCGGCGCTTACAACAAGATCCACCACCTGCATGCGCGCGGCGAACTCGGCGCCGGCGTGATCGCCGCCAGCGCGGGCAACCATGCCCAGGGCGTGGCCCTGGCCGCCCAGCGCATGGGCCTGCGCGCGGTCATCGTCATGCCGGCCACCACCCCGGCCATCAAGGTCAACGCCGTGCGCCGCCGGGGCGGCGAGGTCGTCCTCCATGGCGACGCCTACGACGAGGCCTACGCCCATGCCCGCCAGCTGGAGCGGATCGAGGGCCTGACCTTCATCCACCCCTACGACGACCCGGAAGTCATCGCCGGCCAGGGCACCATCGGCATGGAGATCCTGCGCCAGCACCCGGATGCCATCGAGGCCGTGTTCGTGCCGGTCGGCGGCGGGGGGCTGATCGCGGGCATCGCGGCCTACCTCAAGCACCTGCGCCCCGCCACCCGCATCATCGGCGTCGAACCCGAGGATGCCGCCAGCATGCACGACGCCCTCGCCGCCGATGAGCGCGTCATCCTGCCGCAGGTCGGCCTGTTCGCCGACGGCGTCGCGGTCAAGCAGGCCGGCGAGGAGACCTTCCGCGTCGCGCGCGAGTGCGTGGACGAGGTGATCCTGGTCAGCACCGACGAGATCAGCGCCGCCATCAAGGACATCTTCGACGACACCCGCGCCATCGCCGAACCGGCCGGCGCACTGGCCGTCGCCGGACTCAAGCGCTACGCCGCCCGCCCCCCCTCTCCCCTCGCGGGAGAGGGACCGGGGGAGAGGGAGAAAACCCTCATCGCCATCAACTCCGGCGCCAACATGAACTTCGACCGCCTGCGCCATATCGCCGAACGGGCAGAGCTTGGCGAGCAGCGCGAAGCCCTGTTCGCCGTCACCATCCCCGAACGCCCCGGCAGCTTCCGCGCCTTCTGCGAAACGCTTGGCCGCCGCGCCATCACCGAATTCAACTACCGCTACAACGACCAGCGCGATGCGCACATCTTCGTCGGCGTGCAACTGGACGGCGGCGCCAGCGAGAAGGAGGCCCTGATCGACCTGCTGCGTGAGCGCCACTACCCCGTGCTGGACATGAGCGGCAACGAGATGGCCAAGCTGCACATGCGCCACATGGTCGGCGGCCACGGCCCGCGCGTGGAGCACGAGATCCTCTACCGCTTCGAATTTCCCGAAC
>SDAY01000109.1 GCA_006212015.1 Halothiobacillaceae bacterium | reverse complement strand
ACTCAGAAGTGAAACGCGCCATCGCCGATGATAGTGTGGGGCTTCCCCATGTGAAAGTAGGTCACCGCCAAGCACCTATCCAAAAACCCCCTCAGCCCAAAAGGCTGGGGGGGTTTTTACCTTGTGCATACCGTCCAATATCTTTTGTGGGCCTGGTCTCGCTTCTGCTGGAGAGGCTGAGATAAACGCGGCCAGCATGCCTTTCGCACCGCTTTCCCCCTGTTTTTCGACATGTTTTCAACAGGCTTTTGCACAGCATGAACACATCATGTAGTGCTTGACCTCGCTTGCGGGCACTATATGATGTGTTTCTGCCTACGTGGAGACGCCATCATGATTCCTGCCGCTTCGACTTCTTCTTCTGTCCAGCAACCACATTCCACCCCTCTGGCCACCGAGGCGGTGCGGGATGTCGCACTGAATGTGCCGGGTCAATTCCGCGTCATGCGCCGTAATGGCAAGGTGACTGGTTTCGATCCAGGCAAGATCAATGTTGCCTTGACCAAGGCCTTTCTGGCGGTCGAGGGTGGCTCGGCGGCGGCCTCCATGCGTATCCATGAGACGGTCGCCGAACTGACCGAAACCGTGGTGGCGGCCCTCAAGCGACGCTCTCCGGGTGGTGGCACGGTCCACATCGAGGACGTGCAGGATCAGGTCGAATTGGCGCTGATGCGCGAAGGGCATCACAAGGTCGCTCGCGCTTACGTTCTGTACCGTGAAGCCCGCGCCCGTGAGCGCGCCGAGCAAGACAGGCAGGCTGATACCGCTGCGCCAGCCCGTGTGCTGAACGTCAAGATGAATGATGGCAGCGTCCAGCCCTTGGATGTCGCTCGCATCCGTACGCTGGTGGACGAGGCGTGCGCCGGACTGGCGGGTACGGATGCCGTGGCGGTTTTCGACGAGACCCTGCGCAACCTGTATGACGGCGTGGCCGAGAACGAGGTCACCGCTTCGCTGGTCATGAGTGCTCGGACCTTGATCGAGAAGGATCCCAATTATTCCTACGTCGCGGCACGCCTGCTGATGGATCAGCTGCGCACCGAGGCGCTGACCTACCTGATGCTGACCCCGAAGCACGCCACCCAGGCGGATATGGATGGGCGCTATTCCGAGGCCTTCCGCGCCTTCATTCTCAAGGGCATCGAGCATGAACTGCTCGACCCCGAATTGCGCAGCTATGACCTTGCCCGCCTCGGCAAGGCGCTGGACGCCAACCGTGACCTGCAGTTCACCTATCTCGGTCTGCAAACCCTGTACGACCGCTACTTCATCCACCATCAAGGCCATCGCATCGAGCTGCCGCAGGCCTTCTTCATGCGCGTGGCGATGGGGCTTGCGATCAATGAGATCGACCGCGAAGAGCGTGCCATCGAGTTCTACCAGCTGCTCTCGTCCTTCGATTTCATGAGCAGCACCCCGACCCTGTTCAACTCCGGCACCCTGCGCCCGCAGCTCTCGTCCTGCTATCTGACCACCGTTCCGGATGATCTTGACGGCATTTTCGGCGCCGTTCGCGACAATGCGCTCCTTTCCAAGTTTGCGGGCGGTCTCGGTAACGACTGGTCGCGCGTTCGCGCCATGGGCTCCCACATCAAGGGCACCAACGGCAAGTCGCAGGGCGTCGTGCCCTTCCTGAAAGTGGCCAATGACACCGCCGTGGCGGTCAACCAGGGCGGCAAGCGCAAGGGCGCCGTGTGCGCCTACCTGGAAACCTGGCACATGGACGTCGAGGAGTTCCTCGACCTGCGCAAGAACACCGGCGACGATCGTCGTCGCACCCACGACATGAACACCGCCAACTGGATTCCCGACCTGTTCATGAAGCGTGTCGTCGAAGAGCGGGACTGGACGCTGTTCTCCCCTGCCGAATGCCCGGACCTGCACGACCTGACCGGTCAGGCCTTCGAGGCGCGCTACACCGAATACGAGCGCATGGCCGACGAAGGCCGCATCAAGCTGTTCAAGCGCATGCCGGCGGTTCAGCTGTGGCGCAAGATGCTCGGCATGCTGTTCGAGACCGGCCATCCGTGGGTCACCTTCAAGGACCCGTGCAACCTGCGTTACACCAACCAGCATGCGGGCGTGGTTCACTCGTCCAACCTGTGCACCGAGATCACCCTGCACACCAACGATCACGAGATTGCTGTGTGCAACCTAGGCTCGGTCAACCTTGCCCAGCACGTCGACGAGGACGGCCTCGACATGCAGAAGCTGGAGTGCACCATCCGCACCGCCATGCGCATGCTCGACAACGTCATCGAGTACAACTTCTACGCCGTGCCGCAGGCGCGCAATTCCAACCTGCGTCACCGTCCGGTGGGCCTTGGCATCATGGGCTTCCAGGACGCACTGTATCGCCAGCACCTTGCCTATGCATCGCAGGATGCGGTCGAGTTCGCCGACACGTCCATGGAGGCGGTCAGCTACTTCGCCATCCAGGCGTCCTCGGAGCTTGCCGAAGAGCGCGGCAGGTACAACAGCTATGAAGGCTCCCTTTGGAGCATGGGCATCCTGCCGCTCGACTCCATCAAGTTGCTGGAGGAAGGTCGTGGCGGCTACCTTGAGCAGGATCGCAGCCAGACCCTCGACTGGGCCGGCCTGCGCCAGCGCGTCAGGAAGGCGGGCGTGCGCAACTCCAACGTGATGGCGATCGCCCCGACCGCGACCATCTCCAACATCTGCGGCGTCAGCCAGTCGATCGAGCCGACCTACCAGAACCTGTTCGTCAAGTCGAACCTGTCCGGCGACTTCACCGTGGTCAATCCCTACCTCGCGGCCGACCTGAAGCAGCTCGGCCTGTGGGACGACGTCATGGTCAACGACCTGAAGTACTTCGACGGCAGCGTGCAGCCGATCGATCGCGTGCCGGACAGCCTCAAGGCGCTGTATGCCACCGCGTTCGAGATCGACCCGCGTTGGCTGATCGAGGCCGGCTCGCGTCGCCAGAAGTGGATCGACCAGGCCCAGTCGCTCAACCTCTACATGGCGGAGCCGTCCGGCCAGAAGCTCGACAACCTCTACAAGCTCGCCTGGGTGCGTGGCCTCAAGACCACCTACTACTTGCGTGCGATGGGCAAGACCCACATCGAAAAGACCACCCTGACCAAGATCGACGGCAAGCTGCGCGGCGTGAGCGCCGATGGCGCGGTGCCCGATGTTGAATTGACCATGCCCAAGGCCTGCTCGATCCTCGACCCAAGCTGCGATGCCTGCCAGTAATCGTCGACGAACATCCATCCATGACGGGCGCCCAACGGGCGCCCCTCGCGATCAGGAGAACACCATCATGTTGAATTGGGACGACCCGATCGGCAGCAAGAAAACCGCCCCGGCCCTCAGCGAAGCCACGGGTGCCGCGCAAGCGGCCGTCGTCGGCGGCGCCATTGAGATGCATGCCGACCATGACGAGCACGGCGGCAAGACCGGCCTCGACGGCATCGAAACCGGCGCCGGCCGGGTCGACGTGTCCGAAAAACGCATCATCAACGCCACCGCCGATGTCAACCAGCTGTTGCCGATGAAGTACAACTGGGCGTGGGAAAAGTACCTCGCCGCGTGCAACAACCACTGGATGCCGACCGAGGTCTCCATGCAGGCCGACATCGCCCTGTGGAAAAGCAAGGACGGCCTCACCCCGGATGAGCGCGCCATGGTGCTGCGCAACCTCGGCTTCTTCGCCACCGCCGAAAGCCTGGTCGCCAACAACATCGTGCTCGCCATCTACAAGAACATCACCAACCCGGAATGCCGCCAGTACCTGCTGCGCCAGGCGTTCGAAGAGGCGATCCACACCCACACCTTCCAGTACATCGTCGACAGTCTCGGCCTTGCCGAAGGCGAGGTGTTCAACATGTACCGCGAGGTGCCGTCCATCACCGCCAAGGACGCCTGGGCGCTCAAGTACACCAAGGGCCTGATGGATGGCCAGTTCGACACCAGCACCCTTGATGGCGCGCAGAACTTCCTGCGTGACCTCGTGGCGTTCTACGTCGTGTTCGAAGGCATGTGGTTCTACACCGGCTTCGCCCAGATCCTCAGCTTGGGTCGCCGCAACAAGCTGACCGGCATTGCCGAGCAGTACCAGTACATCATGCGCGACGAGTCGATCCACCTGAACTTCGGCATCGACGTGATCAACACCATCCGCATCGAAAACCCGCACCTGTGGACGGCGAGCTTCCAGAACGAGGTTTTGGACATGCTGCGCGAAGCCTGCGAGCTTGAAGTCACCTACGCCCGCGACACCATGCCCAACGGCCTGCTCGGCCTGAATGTCGATATGTGCACCGAATACATGCACTTCATCACCAATCGCCGCTGCGACCAGCTTGGCCTGCCGGAACTGTACGCCGGAGCAGGCAACCCGTTCCCGTGGATGAGCGAGGTCATCGACCTGAAGAAGGAAAAGAATTTCTTCGAGACCCGGGTGACGGAGTATCAGACGGGCGGGGCGTTGAGCTGGGATTGATGTGAATTGAAAAAGGCCGGGGAAACCCGGCCAAGTTTTAAGGTTGGCGCTGTTTTCTCTATTTATAGTTCGTTGTACCAAGCGGAAAGCACACGAATGTCTGATGAAAATTTTCATGCACTTGCTAAGGATGCTGGCAATCGGCTCAAAAATTACATCCTTGGGTATGCGTCCGGCGCCACAGGTGTGTTTTTCCTTGCCTTGTCCGGTGACAATGTAGGGAGCTACTCACTTTTCCAACAGTTCTGTCTCATCGTAGCCTTGGTCTTTTTTGTGGCAACCGTTGCTCTCTGTCTCTATGAGCTGCATATAGATGCTCGGCGCTTTTTTAACATTGCATTTCAAAATTCACGTCCTGCATCAGAACGATCCTGGGAACTGAACGAGCATTACAAAAAGCTACGCGTCAGACTCATCTACGCTAGTTACATCACAGTTGCCCTAGGTACGATCGCATCAGTGGCGTTTCTGGTCGCGAGAGTGACCTAACCTTGCTGATCGTTCCCACGCTCCAGCGTGGGAATGCCGCACCAGACGCTCCAGCGTCAAGAGCGAAGCTTGTACCACTTACCAAGACGCGCCGCTGGAGCGGCACAGAATGCGTTCCCACGCTGGAGCGTGGGAACGATCAAAACTACAAAAATTGGGAGTAGCCACATTTGGAAAGCTTTTTGTTTTTTCTATTGGGTAGTTTAGTAACAGTAATCGCAGCAGGTATCCCATACTGGCAGTCTTCGCGTCAACTGCGGGAAGAAGCTAATCGGCTGGCAAAAATAAGCAACCTTGTCACGCGCGGTATGGAGGAAGCAGGAATCGCAAAATTTAACCGCGATGCTTCCGGCCAAGCAATCGGACTCATTATCGAATCACAAATTAACTGTCAAGTCCCGTAAGATTATTAACTGAATCAACGAACGATTCTGGACTTTTCGCCCGCCATGCCTCGATGGCCTGAAACGGGGTTTGATGCTGTAGGGCGCGTTGGGGGATGTGCTGGTTGTTGATCGTTCCCACGCTCCAGCGTGGGAATGCCGCCCCAGACGCTCCAGCGTCACGAGCGAGAGCAAAGCCTGCGCTGATTACCAAGATGCGCCGCTGGAGCGGCTCAGAATGCGTTACCCTGCTTGCGCGTGGGAACGATCACTCTCGCTCGACCACGATCAACTCACCTACACCAACACACCTGACTCAACACCACGGGTCAATCTCAATCAGCCCAGCCTGCCCAAGGTAATTCCGCGCACTTGAATAGCGCCAATGCTCGGCCAGTTCCATGTAGCCGCGCTTCACCGGATTTAGATGGATGTTTTGATCGTTCCCACGCTCCAGCGTGGGAATGCCGCCCCAGACGCTCCAGCGTCACGAGCATGAGCGCAGCCTGCGTACTGCCAAGACGCGCCGCTGGAGCGGCTCAGAATGCGTTACCCTGCTTGCGCGTGGGAACGATCACTCTCGCTCGACCACGATCAACTCACCTACACCAACACGCTTGACTCAACACCACGGGTCAACCTCAATCAGCCCTGGCTGCTCAAGGTAGTTCCGTGCACTTGAATAGCGCCAATGTTCAGGCAGCTCCACGTAGCCGCGCTTGACCGGGTTTTGATGGATATAGTCCAGTTTTTGCCGCATCACGACTTCACTGAAGATCATTTCGGCATGGGAACCTTCCTGCCAGAACTGATATTCCCGGTCGTGTTTGTGCGCCCGTTTGGCAAATCGCAGCCGCGCGAGTAAATGCTCGGCTTTGCGCGCTTCCAACAGTTCGATGAGCCGGGCGGCAGTGTAGGATTTGAAGCTGCTCAAGCATGTGTCCAAGCGCGGTGCTTGCGCCACGAAATGCAGGTGGTTTTCCAGAATCACGTAGCCAAAGAGCTTTAGGCCGTCGTGCTCGCGTTGATGCACCCAGCTATCAAGGATGATCTGCACGGCATCCGGACGGGTAAACACGGGCAGCCATTCGACGACAGTACAGGTCAGGAAGTGGGGCTTATCCGCATCTTGAATAACGTATCGGCTTCGGCTCATGGGTTTACTCTGCTTCTCGACGCTGGAGCGTCTAGGGCTGCGTTACCACGCTGGAGCGTGGGAACGATTCGAATCCCAGCCAGTTTAGATAATCTGCGTACTTGTCAAGTCCCGTAAGATTATCAACAGAATCAACGAACGATTCCGGGCTTTTCGCCCGCCATGCCTCGATGGCCTGAAACGGGGTTTGATGCTGTAGGGCGCGTTGGGGGATGTGCTGGTTGTCGATCTCGACGTAACGTTCCAGCGTGTCCACCAACTCAGCTGTGGAGCCGA
>SDAY01000108.1 GCA_006212015.1 Halothiobacillaceae bacterium | reverse complement strand
GATGTGTAGGAGCGGCGCCTCGCCGCGATGAAGGCCGCGCCACCCTTCGGCCTGAAAGCGCGGTCAGGAACAGCGCTGGAACGCGAAGCGGACCCGAAGGGGGCCGGGCAGGATCACCCGGCATCCGTGATGACGTTGCGGGCACGGATGCGCGCCTTCATGCGTTCACGCAAGGCTTCGTCCTTGCCCGGCAGGCGCGGGAGGAGGGTTGGCGCGGCGTAACCCGCCGGAGGGTGGTGAATGGCGACATGGTATTTCACATCGAGGGGTGAAGGTCGATGACGGTCGAAGCGTTATGTATCCGGCGCAATGCGTTGCGCTATTGCGCCCTGCGAGGTTGGCGTGACGGGATGCGCCGGGCGGCATGATCGAGGCCCGGCGGTTCATCGTCGAGGGCCGGGTGCAGGGCGTGGGCTTCCGCCCCTTCCTCGCACGGCTGGCGCATGGGTTCGGCCTGGCGGGCGAGGTGGCGAATGTCGGCGGGCGGGTCGAGGGGGTGGTCGAGGGCCCTGCCGACAGCATTCAGGCATTCATGCACCGCCTGCGGGCCGAGGCGCCGGCTGGGGCCTCGATCCGGGCGCTGCATGAACGGCCCGATGAGCTGCGGGGCTTCGATTCATTCAGCATCCATCCCGCCGGCGCGGTCGCGTCCCCTCTCCCGATGGATGGGAGTGGCGCCCACCTGCCGCTGGACCAGCCCCCCTGCCCGGCCTGCCTTGCCGAACTGTCCGACCCGCACGACCGCCGCTGCCATCATCCCTTCATCGCCTGCGCCGCCTGCGGCCCCCGCGTGAGCATGATGGCGGCCATGCCCTGGGGGCGGGCCCACACCGGCATGGCCGGGTTCGTCCTGTGTCCGGCCTGCCGGCGCGAATTCCATGACCCGTCCGACCGTCGTTTCCATGCCGAGGCCATCGCCTGCCCGTCCTGCGGGCCGCGCCTGTGGTTCGTGCGCGACGGCGCGAGGATGGAGGGCGACGAGGCCGCGCTGGCGGAGGCCGTCGCCTTGCTGCGCGCGGGCGGCCTCGTCGCGGTCAGGGGCGTGGGCGGCTATCACCTGATGTGCGATGCGCGGAATGCGTATGCCGTCGCCCGCCTGCGCGAGCGCAAGCATCGCCCGAGCAAGCCGCTGGCGGTGATGTATCCCTGGGCCGGCGCGGACGGGCTGGCGGCGCTGCGGCGGGATGTCGCGCCGGGCCCGGCCGAGGCCGAGGCGCTGGTCTCTGCCGCAAGGCCGATTGTGCTGCTTCCCGGAACCCCCGCCCCCTTGAGGGGGGAGGGCTGGGGAGGGGAGGGGGGCATCGCCCCCGGCCTTGCCGGGATCGGCGTCATGCTGCCTTCCAGCCCGCTCCATCACCTGCTGCTGGCGGACTTCGGCGGGCCGCTGGTCGCCACCTCCGGCAACCGCTCCGGCGAGCCGCTGGCCAGCAGGCCGGAGGAGGCCGAGGCGCGGCTTGCGGGCATCGCCGATGCCTTCCTGCACCACGACCGCCCCATCCTCTGGCCGATGGACGATCCGGTGCGGCGCGTCATCGCGGGGCGGGCGCGGCCGCTGCGCCTGGGCCGGGGCGATGCGCCGCTGGAGCTGGACCTGCCCTTCGCGCTGGACCGCGCCTGGCTGGCCGTGGGCGGGCAGATGAAGAACGCCGTGGCGCTGGGCTGGGGGGAACGAATCGTGCTCTCGCCGCATGTGGGCGAGCTGGACAGCCCGCGCGGCCTGGCGCGCTTCGCTCACACGATCGAACGCCTGCAAGCGCTGCACGGCGTCGGGGCCGAGGCCATCGCGCATGACATGCACCCAGGCTACGAAGCGACCCGCTGGGCCATGGAGCAGCCCCTGCCGACCCGCGCCGTCCAGCACCATGCGGCCCATGCCTCCGCCCTCTATGCCGAGGCGTGGATGGACGGGGGCGCGGTTCCCGCCGACATGCTGGTGCTCGCCTGGGACGGCCTGGGCTTTGGCGAGGATGGCGGGCTGTGGGGCGGAGAGGCCTTGCTGGGACGGCCGGGGCGATGGCGGCGGGTCGCCAGCCTGCGCCCCTTCCGCCTGCCCGGCGGCGAGCGGGCCGCGCGCGAGCCCTGGCGCTGCGCGCTCGGGCTGTGCTGGGAGGCCGGCCTGGAGGGGGCGGGCGTACCCGTCGGGGTCGATGCCGGCATGCTTCGGCAGGCCTGGGCGCGAGGCCTGAACACCCCCGCCACCCGCTCCATGGGCCGGCTGTTCGATGCCGCCGCCGCCCTGCTCGGGCTGTGCGCCAGGGCCAGCCACGAGGGCGAGGCGGCCATGCGGCTGGAGGCGGCGGCCATGGCCTGTGGCCCCTCTCCCGCCGGTGCGGGGGGCGTCCGTGAACTGCCATGGCTGGAGAACGAGGGGCTGCTGCGACTGGACTGGGCCCCGCTCCTGCCCATGCTGCTGGATGCGTCGCGCCCGGTGGCCGGGCGCGCCATGGCCTTCCACGCCAGCCTGGCCCGCGCGGCGGTTCGGCTGGCGATGCGCCTGAACGCCGAAGGCCTCGGCCTGAGCGGCGGCGTGATGCAGAATCGCCTGCTGGTCGAGCTGATCCATGCGGAGGCCGAACGGGCGGGCGTGAGGCTGATCATGCCCTCCCGCGTGCCGGTCAACGACGCGGGCCTCGCTTTCGGCCAGCTGGTCGAGGCGCATTTCATGGAGCATTCATCATGAACGACGACATCGTCACCCTGGCCCATGGCAACGGCGGCCGCCTGATGCGCGAGCTGATCGAGTCGATCTTCGCCCGCCATCTGGCCAACCCGGCGCTGGACACGGGGCGCGATGCCGCCGAGCTGGACTGGGCGCCCGGCCGGCTGCTGTTCACCACCGACGGCTTCACCGTGCAGCCTCTGGAATTCCCGGGCGGCGGCATCGGCAGTCTGGCGGTGCATGGCGTGGTCAACGACCTGGCCGTCAGCGGGGCGCGGGCGCGCTATCTGACGGTGGCAGCGATCATCGAGGAGGGCCTGGCCGTCGCGCTGCTGGAGCGCATCGTCATGGACATGGCCGAGGCCGCCCGGGCCTGCGGCGTGCGGGTGGTGGCCGGGGACACCAAGGTGGTGCGCCGGGGCGAGGGCAGCGGGCTGTACCTGACGGCCAGCGGCATCGGCGAGCGCATGGCGGGGCCGGCGCTGGGCATGGGCGGCATCCGCTCCGGCGACGCCGTGCTGGTCAGCGGGCCGGTGGGCGACCATGGCGCGGCGGTCATGCTGGCGCGCGAGCAGTTCGGCCTGCGCGGCGATCTTCGCTCGGATTCGGCCAGCGTGCTGCCCCTGGCCGAGACGGCGATGGCCTGCGAGGGCCTGCGCTTCATGCGCGACCCGACGCGCGGCGGACTGGCGACGGTGATGCACGAGATCGCCGCCGCGACCGGCCTGGGCGTGCGCCTGGACGAGCAGGCCATCCCCGTGCGCGAAGCCGTGGCCGGAGTGTGCGAGCTGCTGGGCTTCGATCCGCTGTTCCTCGCCTGCGAGGGGCGGGCGGTGGCGGTGGTCGATGCCGCTCGGGCGCAGGGGCTGCTCAAGGCCTGGCGGGCGCTGCCGGAAGGCGCGGGCGCGGCCATCATCGGCCGGATCACCGCGCCGCCGGCCTGGCTGGTGCTGGATACCGGGCTGGGCGAGCGGGTGGTGCGTGAGCTGGAGGACGATCCGCTGCCGAGGATCTGTTGAATGCTCGTCGCAGGCCGTAGGAGGCCCGCCCTCGGGCCGAAGGGTGGCACACCGTTCTTCGCTGCGGGCGGGCGATCCGACACGCCCGCGCCTGCAACGTCATCGCGGATGTCGGGCGATCCTGCCCGACCCCCTTCGGGCCCGCTTCGCGTTCCAGAGCTTCTCCTGACAGCGCTTTTAGGCTAAAGGCGGGCTCGCAATGACGCCCCCATTCGTCATCGCGAGGCCGTAGGCCGTGGCGATCCATGGGCCGCCGATGCCCCCAGCCGAAGGGCGGCGCGGCCTTCATCGCGGCGTGGGCGCCGCTCCTACAAGACGCTATTCACCGCAGCGCCAGGTCCGCCACGATGCCCACCAGCACCGCCAGGCCGAACCACGGGTTGTTCTTGAACGCGGCGATGCAGGCGGCGGGTTCGCGCTGGCGGATCAGCCATTGCTGCCAGAGGGCCAGGCCCGCCGCGACGGCGAGGCCGAGATCGAAGGCCCAGCCGAGGCCCTCGATCACGCCGACGATCAGCAGCAGGTCGATCGTGGCGATCTGCAGCAGGCCGATGATGAGCCGGTCGTGCCGGCCGAACAGGATGGCGGTGGACTTCACGCCGATCCTGATGTCGTCCTCGCGGTCGGCCATGGCGTACATGGTGTCGTAGGCCACGGTCCACAGCACGTTGGCGAGGAACAGCAGCAGGGCGGCAAGGTTGATCCCGCCGCTCTCGGCGGCGTAGGCCATGGGGATGGCCCAGGAGAAGGCGATGCCGAGGTGGACCTGCGGCAGGTGGTGCCAGCGCTTCATGAACGGGTAGCTGGCGGCCAGCAGCAGGCCGACGACGGAGAGCTTGAGCACGACGGGATCGAGCAGCAGGACCAGCAGGAAGGCGGCCAGCGAGAGCGCGGCGAACACCGCCAGCGCCTCCCTCGGGCGGATCAGGCCGGCGGCCAGGGGGCGGTCGCGGGTGCGCTCGACATGCGGGTCGAAGTCGCGGTCGGCGTAGTCGTTGATGGCGCAGCCGGCCGAGCGCATCAGCACCACGCCCGCCGCGAAGACGAGGAGGTTCAGCGCATGCGGCACGCCGTCCGCGGCCAGCCACAGCGCCCACAGGGTCGGCCACAGCAGCAGGGCGATGCCCACGGGTTTGTCCAGGCGGGTCAGGCGGGCGTAGTGCCCGAGGCGGGTCAACAGGGCATCGAGCATGGGTTTCGTTCTGGCAGAAGACGGAAAGACGTTATTATCGCCCGATATTCATGGAGTTCCGTATATGACCATCCGACGTTTCGAGGCGCACCTGCCCGACCTCGCGCCCGGCGCCTGGGTCGATCCGACCGCGCTGGTGACCGGCCAGGTGCGCCTGGGCCAGGACAGCTCCATCTGGCCGATGAGCGTGCTGCGCGGCGACATCAATCGCATCGAGATCGGCGCGCGCAGCAATGTGCAGGACGGCACCATCGTGCATGTCACCCATGCCAGCCGCTTCAATCCGCGCGGCGCCCCGGTCATCGTCGGTTCGGAAGTGACCATTGGCCACAAAGCGGTGCTGCATGCCTGCACCATCGGGGAGCGCAGCCTGATCGGCATGGGTGCGGTGGTGCTGGACGAAGCCGTGGTCCAGCGCGAGGTGATCGTCGGCGCGGGCAGCGTGGTGCCGCCGGGCAAGGTGCTGGAGAGCGGCTACCTGTGGCTGGGCGCGCCGGCGCGCAAGGTGCGCCCGCTCACCGACGAGGAGATGGCGTACCTGGGCTATTCCGCCGAGTACTACGTCGAACTGGCCGCGCGTCACCGCGCGGGCGAGGCATGATCATGCGGAAGGCGTCGATGGCCATGCTGCTGCTGGCGGGCGGGAATGCCCTGGCCGCAGGACCGGAGGTGACGCGCGCCCTGTTCACCTACGGCGTGGTCGAGCGCGAGCCCGGCCCTGCCATCGAGTTCATGGGTCCGGACCATGACACGGTCATCCACTTCACCGAGCTGGCCGGCCTCAACGGGCAGCATGTCGTGCATGAGTGGCTGCACGACGGGCAAGCGCGCTTCCGGATGGAGTTCGATGTCGCGGGCGATGTCTGGCGGGTGCATTCGTCCAAGGCCATCACCGCGACCGAGCAGGGCGACTGGCGCGTGCGCGTGCTGGATGCCCAGGGCCGCGTGCTGCGCGAGTCCGTGCTGAAGGTGCCGCGCGCGGATGAGCTCTGACCCGTCGTTTCCCCTGCGCGCCGTCCACCTGCTGCTGATCGGGTCCGCCGCGCTGTGGCTGGGCTGGCTGCTGCTGGCCAGGGCCGATTTCCTCTACCCCGTCGCCTACCGCGTGCTGGACATCCCGGCCACGCTGGAGGGCTATGTACCGCACAACCGCCACGGCAAGCGGGATTTTCTTCAGACCGATGCCGCCGAGCATGCCCGCCTGTTCGCCGCCATGGCCCAGGCCATCCGGCATGGGGGCGAAGGGCTGGAGGCATTGCGTTACCGCGCCCCGGACGGGCGCGCGCTGGGCACGCTGCTCACGCAGGACGAGGTGAACCACCTGCGCGATGTGGCCCGGCTGGTCGGCCCGGGGGAGCGGGCGGGGCTGCTGGCCTTCCTCGGCTGGCTGGGGCTGGTCGCCCTCATGCTTGCCAGGGGCCGCGAGCAGCCCAGGGCGCGCTCGCTTTTGCTCGGCAGCCTGGGCCTGCTGGCGCTCGCCGGTGCGGCCCTGCTGGCGGTCGGCCCGGTCGAGGCCTTCTACGCCCTGCATCGCTGGATCTTCCCGCCGGACCACCCGTGGTTCTTCTACTACCAGGACTCGCTGATGAGCAGCCTGATGCAGGCGCCCAGGCTGTTCGGCTTCATCGGCCTGCTGTGGGTGTTCACGGCGCTGGCGATCTTGCTAGCATTGAACTACAGCGCCCGCCTTGCTGGTCGGCTCGTTCAGTACTGGAGAATCAAATGAAAGCAGCATCCCTTCTTATCCTCGCTGCCCTGTTCCTGTCCGCCTGCAATACCTTCGAGGGGATCGGTCGGGACATCCAGAAAGGCGGCGAGGCAATCGAGCGCGCGGCCGACAAGGCCAGCAAATAAGGCCGCAACGCGCGGCCCGTGCTCAGCGCTTGTGAATACATCAACTGTGCATCGTCGTCATTGCGAGCGATGACGTTCCGGATGGG
>SDAY01000107.1 GCA_006212015.1 Halothiobacillaceae bacterium | reverse complement strand
CCTTCGGATTGGGCATGCAGGCGTGCGGTGGTCAGGCTGCCGGCGGCGAGGTCGATGCCTGTGGCCTGTGCGCCCTCGCGCGCCAGCGCCTCGGTGAGGATGCCGCCGCCGCAGCCGACATCGAGCACCCGTTTGCCATGCAGTTCGGCATGTTGGCAAATGAAGTCCATGCGCAACGGGTTGATGGCGTGCAGCGTCCACAGCGGGCCGTTGACATCCCACCACTGGCTGGCGAGGGCGTCGAATTGGGCGATTTCGGCGGCGTCCTGGTTCATTCGTAGTGTGTCCAGAGTCTTAGAACCTTGATGATGCGTTCGTTTTCGATGACCTGATAGACGAGGCGATGCTGGATGTTGATGCGCCTGGAGTGGGCGCCTAACAGATCGCCGATGAGTTTTTCATACGGCGGAGGATTCTTCCATGGATCCACCCGCAGCAGTTCCAGCAATTCCTGCGCCTTGGGCTTGAGACCGGAGGCAGCGAGCTTTTTTGCGTCTTTCTGGGCCTGCTTGGTGAAGATGACGTTCCACGTCACCACTCAAGCTCCGTAGCGCAGGCGTCCGTTGGAGCCGCCATGCCTTCGCGGATGGATTCGCGCATGCCGGGCACGGAGAGCAGAAACAAGGTTTCCTGAATGGCGGCCCAGTCCTGCTCGGAGACCAGCACGGCATTGTTGCGCTTGCCGGTGATGATGATGGGCTCGTGCGCTTCTGCGGCGCTGTCCAGCAGTCGATAGAGATTGGCGCGCGCTTCACTGGCGGTCATGGTGGTCATGGATCGGTTCCTCATCAGTGCACCCAATAAATCGTACTCTAAAGCGTACGATCATCAAGGAGGGCGTGGGTTCCCTTATGTGCTTGGCGTTACAAGCCTTGCCCGCCAGCTCTCCGCATTCGCCAGCAAATCATCCTCGTACACCGTCAGCAGGCGGCGCTCGTTCATCAGCATCTGTCCGGCCACCCAGCTGTGGGTGACCTGCTGGCGGCTGGCGGCGTAGATGATCTGGGCGATGGGGTCGAACAGCGGCTGGGTTTCGATCTGGTTGAGGTCGATGGCGATGACGTCGGCGGCCTTGCCGACTTCGAGCGATCCGATCCGCTCGTCCAGTCCCAAGGCGCGAGCGCCGCCGAGGGTCGCCATGTACAGCGCCTCGGCGGCGGGCACGGCGGAGGCATCGCCGGAGACGCCCTTGGCCAGCAGCGCGGCGGTGCGGGTCTCGCCCAAAAGGTCGAGGTCATTGTTGCTGGCCGCGCCGTCGGTGCCGATGGCGACGTTGACGCCAAGCGCCTTCAGCCGTGCGATGGGGGCGATGCCGGAGGCGAGCTTGAGGTTGGACTCCGGGCAGTGGGCGATGTGCACGCCGCGATCACGCAGCAGGGCCATTTCATCGTCGTTGAGCTGGGTCATGTGCACGGCGAGGAACTGCTCGTTGAGCAGGCCCAGCCGGTCGAGGCGCGCCAGCGGGCGTTCGCCGGTCAGGCGCTCGGCCTCCATCACCTCGTGCGCGGTCTCGTGCACATGCATGTGCACGCCGATGCCGAGCTGGTCGGCCAGCACGCGGATGCGTTGCAGCGGTTCGTCGCCGACGGTGTAGGGTGCGTGCGGGGCGAGCATGAAGGACATGCGCGGGTGGCCGTGCCATTCATCGCGTAGCGCCAGGCCCTTGCTGATGTACTCGTCCGGGCCGCTGCCCCAGGGGGTCGGGAAGTCGATCACCGGCAGGCCGACCGAGGCGCGCAGGCCGGCGGCCTCGGCGGCGCGCAGGGTGGCCTCGGGGAAGAAGTACATGTCGTTGAAGCAGGTCACGCCGCCGCGAATCAGTTCGGCGCAGGCCAGCAGGCTGCCGTCATGGACGAAATCGTCGGCCAGGAAGCGACCTTCCAGCGGCCAGATGTGATCCCGCAGCCAGCGCATCAGCGGCAGGTCGTCCGCCACACCGCGCATCAGGTTCATGGCGACATGGGTGTGCGCGTTCACGAAGCCCGGCAGCAGGGCGTGATCGGGCAGTTCGATCGAGCGGGCACCGGTGCTGCGCACCAGCTCGCGGGCCTCGGCGGTCGGCAGGATGGCGGCGATCAGGCCATCGGCCATGACCAGGCTGTGGTCTTCCAGCACGAGGCCGTGCGGATGATCTCGAGGGCCGTACCCCGAAGGGGCATCGGTCATGGAAAGCCGATGGGACCGAGAGGAGGGACCAACGGGGATGATCCAGCGGGCGTGGAGAATGGTGTCGGCGTGCATGGGGTTCGGGGTTCCGTGGGATCGGCTCACTATACCTGCTGGGCGCGGAAGCCCTCAATGCAGCGCCTCTCCTTTAAACCACGTCCTCAAAACCGGGGTCCACGATACACCGCACGTCTCAATGTAATCGCCATGATCGTGCTCCCCGTCTACGCCTTGGCCTTGCTTGCTTCTGTCAACACGTCATTCACTGACCGCGCAACCACGTATCGCGCCGGATTCTCGCCAACGGCCAGCGACTGGAAATGCGCCTTGCCGCATTCGATCTTGGCGCTTTCCTTGTCGCGCAAGTCATCGGTGAACAGGCTGCTCTTGGTTTCCACCACAAAGTACAGCCGTTGCGCGCCGTTTTGCTCCACCAGCACGGCCCAGTCGGGGTTGTAGCCGCCCAGCGGCGTGGGCACCTTGAACCAGCCTGGCAGTTTGGCGTACAGCTTGATGGCGTCGTTCTTCTCCATCGCATCGGCAAAGTCGCGCTCGGTAGTGGAGTCGTACACCACGTGCTCGTAGATGGACTTGGTCGTGTCCATCAGCATGTTCTTGAGGTAGCCTGTGAGCTCTTCCTGATCGAACAACTCCTGGGCATAGAAGCGGTCGTCGCCGAGCTTCTGGTACTTGATGCCATCGACCAGCGCCAGCCGCTTGCAGCGGTTGATCGTTTCGGCAGCCAGCTCAATGAACTGCTGCGGATTGCGCTTGAAATCATCAAGCCGCCCGCTGCCGGTCAGGATGCTGGTAAGGGTGCGACGGGTGAGCTGGGTGCGATCCTGCAAGTCGGTGAGCAAGTCCGGTAGATCGATATCAGTCTCGTCCAGGATGACCGTTGCGGCACCGGCCTTTTCCGTGGTTTCCACGCCCGCTTTGCCAATGGCGATATCGGCCTTACGCCATTGCAGGCGTGCCTTGGCGATCGCCGGGGCTTTCTGCAAGGCTGCGATGCAGTCCGTGACCAGCTTGGCATTGTCGAACTGCACGCGGTACGTGGTCTGGTGCTTGATCCGATCCCACAAGGCCTTGAACTCGGCGCTGAGATAGATAGCCTTGCCCTCTTTGTCTTTACGCAGGGCGACTTGCTTGCGCTCGTCGGCGTTCTTGATCTCCAGGCGGCCAGACACCTTGCGCAGTACCTCTGCAATCTGGCTGCGTTGCGTCTCGAACTCTGCTGGCAACGCGAGCGTTCCATCCTTCAGCGCCGTTTTCAGTGCATCCTGCACCTTGCCCTTGGCGTCGATGTGGCCTGCGGCCTTCAGGTGCTCCCATAATGCCTTCGATTGATCGACACCCAGTGGCACGGTCTGCCCGTCAGGCGCTGTCACGGCAATGGCAGCAAACTGGTGCTGCTCCACGATGCCAAAACGTATGCCGGTGTCGGCCTCGATCTCCTTCTGTAAATTCTCGGCGAATTGCTCGTAGTTCTCGGTGGCGACAACCGTGAGGGTGTTCACCTCAAAACCGCGCACCCGCTCGCCATGCTGATTCACGCACAGGCGCAGGCCCCGGCCGATGGTCTGGCGACGTTCACGCTCGGTGCCCATTTCGCGCAGGGCGCAAATCTGGAATACGTTGGGGTTGTCCCAGCCTTCCTTCAGCGCCGAGTGGGAAAAGATGAACTTGAGCGGCGTCTCGAAACCCAGCAGCTTCTCCTTCTCCTTCATGATCAGGTTGTAGGCCCGCTCGGCATTCTCGCGGTTGCCCGCATTGTTCTCCGCGGTATCTGTCCAGCCGCCTTTCTTGTCGATGGAGAAATAGCCGTTGTGCACGTCCTCTGCGGCGGCGTCCAGGTCGATCTCGGCGAAGAGGCTCTGGTACGCGGGGAGTTTGGCCGCGCGGCGGTATTCCTCTTCAAAGATGCGGGCGTAGTCACCTTTGACCGTATTGCCGTCCGCGTCGTACTGGCGGTACCTGTCCACCGCATCGATGAAAAATAGCGACAGAACCTTGATGCCCAACGGTCGCAGGCGCTTTTCCTTGTCCAGATGCTCGCGAATCGTGCGACGGATCATTTCGCGCTGCACGGCGAGCGCATCCACATCACCGTGGGATTGACCCGGCTTCAAGAACACTTCTCCGCCGGGGTAACGCAGCTCCATGAACTCGTCGCCCTTGGCCGTGTTGATCTCGCCGACGCGAAAATCGGCATAGATCGGACGCTTGGTCGTCTGCTCCAGATCGTCGCCATCCTGGACAGTGACCTCCTGCCGCTTTACACCGCTGGCAGTGGCCACATCCAGTTCGACCCTGGCACTGATGGTCCCGCGCTTGTTGGCCACCGATACCAGCCGAACAAACGGCTTGTTGTGCGCATCCTCCACGGTGGCCGAAGCCACTTCGATCTGCTTCACCAGCTTGCGCTCGTAAGCATCGACGGCATCCAGACGGAACACCCTATGGTGCTTGTCCACATGGGTCGCGGAATAGCGCAGCGTGCACAGCGGGTTCATCGCATCGAGCGCAGTCTTGCCCGCGCCCGTCAGGCCGCCGTCCACGCTCTGCGGTTCATCGACAATGACCACGGGACAGGTGGCCTTGATCAGGTCGATGGGTTTCTCGCCGCCGGTCTTCTCGCTGTCCTTGTAGAGGTTGTTGACGTCCTTCTTGTTGATGGCGCCGACCGTGACCACCATGATCTGGACGTTCGAGCTGGTGGCGAAGTTGCGAACCTGCCCGAGTTTGGCGGAGTCGTAAAGAAAGTAGTCAAAGGGCACGCCAGCGTAGAGCCCCTTGAAGTGCGCCTCGGTGATCTGCAAGGTCTTGTAGACGCCTTCCTTGATCGCCACCGACGGCACCACGATCACGAACTTGCTGAAGCCATAGCGTTTGTTCAGCTCGAAAATGGTGCGCAGGTAGACGTAGGTCTTGCCGGTGCCAGTCTCCATCTCCACGGTGAAATCGCCGGACGTCAGGGTGCTGGACGGCGGCAAACCACCGCGTAGCTGAATGTCGGCCAGATTCTTGTGCAGCTCATCGTCCAGCAGAGTCAGGCGGTTGCCAACCCCCAAATCCGACTCGGCGACACCGAGCGTCATTTGCTGTGTCACGGTGCCGGGGAACCTGTCGTCGGCAATGGCGGCAGGCGCTTTCATCGTCACGGTGAATTCGGTGCGGCACACCTCCTGGCCACGAAACAGGTCGCAGACGGCCTCGATGGCCTGCCACTGGTAGTCGAGGTTGGGTTCAAAGTGCAGCTTCATTTTTGTACTCCTGCGCTGAAGCTGAATTTGTGAAGCATTGCGTCACAAATCTGCAATGTGCGGCTGTAGGCCGATTCGTCACGATGCTCGTGACGAATTTGATCGCCCGTCCTCATGTCTTCTTTCCTTTTGGGGCGGGCAACGCCCTCACCATCTGGTCAAAATCGGACTCAAAGCGTGCATCATCCAGCATGCGGAATTTCGAAAACTCGCCTTCGGCATGTTGCTTCGCCAATTGGGCGGAGACGCGCCCGGCGCCCTGCAGGATTTCCCGGTCATTCAATGTCAGAAAACCTTCGAGTTTTGTCACCCAGTCCTGCATCGTCATGGCGATTCGTCGCGCAGCCTGTCCTTCGGCAAAGATCAGATACTGTTCAGCCAGATTGTTCAAGGCGCGCAACTCATCTTCGGTCAGGTAGTTCTTCGCCACGCCCACATCGCTCTTGCGAATCCGCGCGCCCTCCCATGTGGTCAGGCCCATGTTGGGCTGGCTGCTGTCGGCACGATTGGCGATCAACTCGGCGGCGGTATGTCCATGAATGGCGTAATGCACCTTGTTTTGCACTGTGGCGAAAAAATCCTGCGTCAAGGGAGTTGTGGGGTCGTAGTCGACGCTGGTGGCGTAAATGTCGGTGATCTTTTGGTAAAAGCGCCGCTCGCTGGTGCGGATGTCTTGCAGGCGGCGGGTCAGCTCATCAAAGTAATCGCGGCCTATGCCGGGTTTTTTCAGGCGTTCGTCGTCCAGCACAAAACCTTTGATGATGTATTCCTTGAGTTGGGCGCTGGCCCATTGACGAAAACGCGTGCCTACGCTGCTTCGTACCCGATAGCCAAGCGCTAACACCACATCCAGGTTGTAGTGCGCCACTTCATAGGTTTTGCCATCGGCGGCAGTTGTTCGGAATAACCGAACAACTGCATTCTCGTTGAGCTCCCCATCCTCAAAAATGTGCTTGATGTGCTCGCTGATGGTGCCCTTGGCCTTGCCAAACAACTCGGTGAGCTGCTTTTGACTGAGCCACACCGTCTCGTTTTCCAATGTCACAGAAAGCTGGGTTTTGCCATCCTCGCTTTGATAAATGAGAAATTCGCTCATTACAAACTCCTCACGTTCTGGATGCCGGCCTGCTCCAGAATGGCGGCGAGGTTGGTCTTGGCTACATCGTCCGCAAAGGCGCTGTCGCGGAACACGCAAGTGGTGTCACCGGCGGGGGCGAGTTCCTTGTGCCAGGCGACGATGCCTTGCGCCAACGATTCCACCTCGTCGCGACTGATTGTCGGCGCGAGGCAGGCCATCAGCACCCCGCCACCGATGGAGTGCACCACAAAATCTCCCTCGCCCCTTTGGGGAGAGGGCTGGGGTGAGGGGCGAGCAATGTTGCGCTTCTCGATGGGCACGCACAGATCGAGGCCGAGCTTGAGCAGCAGCTCGTA
>SDAY01000106.1 GCA_006212015.1 Halothiobacillaceae bacterium | reverse complement strand
CCCCTCGCCTTCGCCCGCCTGTGGCTGAAGGGGCGCGACAACCCGGCCTACCGCGAGCGCTGGGGCGAGCGCCTCGGCCATGGCCCCGACCTGCCCAAGCGCCCGCGCCTGTGGGTGCATGCCGTGTCCGTGGGCGAAGTCATCGCCGCCGCGCCGCTGATCCGCGCCTGGCAGGCGCGGCATCCCGACTGGGCCGTGCTGGTCACCACCACCACGCCGACGGGATCGGCTCAGGTGCGCCGCCTGTTCGGCGATGCCATCGAGCATGTCTACCTGCCCTATGACCTGCCCGGCGCGGTGCGGCGCTTTTTCGCGCATGCCCGCCCGACCCTGGGCGTGATCATGGAAACCGAGTTGTGGCCCAACCTGTTCGCCGAGGCCGACCGGCAGGGCATCCCGCTGGTACTGGCCAATGCGCGCCTGTCCGAGCGCTCCATGCGCGGCTACGCCAAGGTGGGAGGGCTGGTGAAATCCACGCTTGGGCATCTGCGCCTGATCGCCGCGCGCGGGCCGGAGGATGCAGCCCGCTTCATCGCGCTTGGGGCCGATACGGATGGGGTGGAGGCGCTCGGCAATCTCAAGTTCGATCTGGATGTATCGCCCGAGGTCATCGAACGCGGCAAGGCCTGGCGCGCGGCCTTTGGGGCAGCGCTGAATACATCGGAAACCGTCATGGCGAACGAAGAGCATCCATCCGGAATGCCTGCGGAAACGGCAGTCCATGGATCGCCACGTCCCGCCACGGCCTTTGGCGAGAATCGCCCCGTCTGGATCGCCGCCAGCACCCACCCCGGCGAGGACGAGCAGGTGCTGGCCGCGCATCGCATTGTCCTCGCCACGCATCCGGACGCCATGCTGCTGCTCGCCCCGCGTCACCCGGAGCGGGCGGACGAGGTGGCGAAACTGGCGGAGGCGCGGGGGTTGAGCCTTGCGCGTCGCTCAAAGCGCCCTCCCCCCTCGCGGGAGAGGGCTGGGGAGAGGGGGGGCGACGCTGGCAAGAGGGATGCCTCGCCCATGGCCTCATCACCCCCTTCCCAACCCTCCCCCATCAAGGGGGAGGGCGCCAAAACCGATGTCATGCTCATCGACACGCTCGGCGAGCTGATGGACTTCTACGCCGCGAGCGACATCGCCTTCGTCGGCGGCAGCCTGGTGGCGCATGGCGGGCACAACCCACTGGAGCCCGCCGTGCTGGGCCTGCCGGTGCTGACCGGGCCGCATGTGCACAATTTCAGGGAGGTCTACGCGGCCATGCTGCCGACCGGCGCGGCGCGGGAGGTCAGGGATGCCGACGCGCTGGGTGAAGCGCTTGTGGAGCTCTTGGGCGATGTGCCCCTGCGTCAGAGCATGGGCGCGGCGGGCAAGGCCTGGGTTGAAACGCATCGCGGGGCGCTTGAACGCCTGATTGAGCGCATGGAGAGCGCCCTGTAGGAGCGGACCTCGGGCCGCGATCATCACCCCGCATGCAATCGCGGCCCGAGGTCCGCTCCTACAGATAGGGTGACCGCTCGCCCTCCGGCCGGGTCTTGAACCGCCGGTGCATCCAGAAATAATCCGCCGGATGTTGGCGGGCAAAATGCTCGATCAGGCCGTTGTAGATCGTCGCATCCCGCACCGGATCGCCGCTGGGGATCTCCGGCACGGGCACGAGGCGCATCACATAGCCCTGCGCGTCCGGCAGGCGCTCGGGATGGATGAACACCACCTTCGCGCCGGAGGCCTCGACGATGCGCCCGGTCAGGGCGAGGGTCGAGGTCGGCACGCCGAAGAACGGCGCGAACACGCTGCTGGCCCGCCCGAAGTCCTGGTCGTAGGCGTACCAGCAGATCCCCCCGTCGCGCAGCCGGCGCATCATGGCCTTGATGTTCGAGCTCGGGATCAGGCCATGCACGTAGCGCAGGCGCATGGCGGACATGACGCGCTCGAACATCGTGTTGCGCGCGGGCTTGTAGACCAGGTCGACGGGGATCTTCATCGCCATCAGGCGGCCGCTGATCTCCAGCGCGGAGAAGTGCCCGCCGATGATGAGCACCCCCCGCCCTTCATTCCGCGCCTGCTCGATGTGCTCCAGGCCCTCGTAGCGCACCCAAGGGGCGAGCCGTTCGTCCCGCCCCCACCAGGCCAGCGCACCCTCGACCATGCCCATGCCCGCCGAGGCGAAGCTCTCGTGCTCGAGCCTGCGGCGCTCGGCCTCGCTCAGGTCCGGAAGGACGAGCTCGAGATTGCGCCGCACGACCAGGCGCCGACGCGGAATGAGGAGCCAGGCCAGCCTCCCGAGCCCGCGCCCGAAGGCCTGGGCCGCCCTCAGCGGCAGGCGCGCGGCCAGCCATAGCACGCCCAGCCCCAGGGCCAGCGGCCAATGGCGGGGGTGAAGCCAGTCGTTGAAGGAGGGCATGCGGGATGGGGCCTGAAGGTGCCCGCCGTTCGCGCGGGCCCCCGGTCAGTCAGCGCAGCTCACGCTGCAGGGCCTCGAGATCGGCGAGCGCCAGGGTGCCAGCGGCCCGCTTGAGGTTCAGGGTGGCGAGCAGGTAGTCGTAGCGCGCGTTGAACAGGTTGCGCTGGGCCTGGGTGAGCAGGCTCTGCGCGGTAATGACATCCACGATGGTACGCGTGCCGACCTCGTAACCTGCCTCGTTCGCCGCCAGCTGGGTCTCGGCCGATTTCACGCCCTGGGCAAAGGCCTCGATCTCGCCGATCTTGGCGCTCACCGTGCGATAGGCATTGCGGGTGGCGCGGACCGTGTCGCGCCGGGCGGCTTCGTAGCCGTCCTGCGCCTGCTGGAACGTGTAGGTCGCCTCGCGGATGCGGGATTCCGTGCCGCCCGCCGTGTAGAGCGGCAGGTTGAGCTGAACGCCGACCCGGGTGTCGTAATTTTCGACCGGCGCACCGGCAAACTGGGTGTCCTGATAGCCATAGGAGGCATTCAGGTTGACGGTCGGATAATGCCCCGAGCGCTGCTTCTCGACCTCCTGACGGGCGATATCCGCGGCCATCTGGGCGCTTTGCAGGGCGAGATTCTGCTGCTCGGCAAAACCCGCCCAGGCCTGGGGATCCATCGGGTCCGGGCGCACCGGATTGAGATCGTCGCGCACATCATCCAGTCGCGTGATGTCCTGGGCCGTGATCACGCGCAGGGCCTCGTGCGCATTGGCCAGCAGGGTTTCGGCGCCGATCCGGCGGGCGGTGGACTGGTCGCGCGCGGACCGGGCATCGGCCAGGTCCGTGATCGCGATCAAGCCCACCTCGAAGCGCTTCTCGGTTTGCTCCAGACGCTTCTCGGCGGCGGCCAGATCCGCCTGCGCCAGTTTCAATTCGGCCTGCGCGCGCAACACGGCGAAATAGCCGTCGGAGGCGCGCAGAAGCAGCTCCTGCTGGCTGTTGGCGTAATCGACATCCGCGCGCTGCGCGACCCTCTCCGCCTGATCCCGCGCGGTGAAGCGCGCACGATCGAACAGCGGCTGGGTGAGATTGAGGGTGTAGTTTTGCGAGGTGTAGCTGTCGTCACGCGCACTGTTCTGCGGGTAGGCGAGCCAGTCACGGTTCAGCCCGGCGGTCACGGAAACATTCGGCAACAGCTGGGCGCGCGCCTGCGGCAGGCCTTCACGGGCGGCCAGGCGCCCCTGGGCGGCGGCGCGCAGGCTGGCGTCATTCTGCTCGGCAAGACGATAGACATCGACCAGGCCCTCGGCGCTCGCCGGAAGGCCAGCGCCCAGGGCAAGCAGCAGCGCCATCGGCAAGGCCTTCAATTTCAGCATGATCGAGACTCCTTGGTGACGTTCCGGGGGGCGTTCGCCCGATGGACCTGACCGTCAGAATGAAAACGCGGGCCTGGGCTCGGCGTGTACCAGATGGGGCAGGCAGGTTTCGAACAGGCTTTGGGTGACGAAGCTGTCGCCGGATTCGCGCGTGATCAGCAGGGCCTCCATGACGGGAGCCTGGCCGACGATGACGAACAGGCGGCCGCCCTCGCCGAGCTTCTGTCTGTAGGCCTCGGGCACGGTGGCGACGGCGCCGGTGATGGCGATGACATCGTAGCGCTTGCCATCATCCCAGCCCGCGCTGGCGTCGCCGGTCTCGACCGTGACCTCGATGCGATGCTCGGCCAGACGCGCGCTGGCGGATGCCGCCAGATCGTCGAAGATCTCCACGCTGGTGACACGCCCGCCCAGATGCGCCATGCAGGCCGCGGTGAACCCTGTGCCGGCGCCGATCTCCAGCACGGCCTCGCCCGGCTGGATGTCCAGCGCCTGCAGCATCCGCCCCTCGACCACCGGCGGCATCATGACCTGGCCATGACCGATCGGCAGCGGAGTGTCCGTGAAGGCCTGCTCGCGCAGGGCCTCGGGCGCGAAGTCCTCGCGGCGCACGGCGCGCAGGGTCTCGAGCACACGGAAATCGAGCACGTCCCAGGGGCGCACCTGTTGCTCGATCATGTTGAAGCGGGCCTGCTCAATGTTCATCGCGGTCATGGACGCTCATTCCGATGTATAAAGACAGAAGAGGCTGAAGATTAAGGGGTTTGCACACCCCGGGCAAGCGAGGAGAAGGCGATGCTGAATACCGTTGACCTGGGCCGCACGGTCAGCAAGGACGATTACAAAAAGGAACTGCCGGAGCTGCGCTCGCGACTGATCGCCGCGCAATGGGCGCTGAAGAATGCCGATGTCAGCGTGCTGCTGATCATCGAGGGGATGGACGGCTCGGGCCGCGCCGATGTCGTCAACCGCCTGCACGAGTGGCTGGACCCTCGCGGCATCCAGACCCACACCTTCTGGAACCCCTCCGACGAGGAGCGCGAGCGCCCGCCCTACTGGCGCTACTGGCGCGTGCTGCCGGCCACCGGGCAGATCGCCATCTTCATGGGCGGCTGGTATCGCGGCATCCTGACCGACGCCGTGCATGGGCGCATCGACAAGGCGATGCTGGAGGCGCGCCTGAGGCCGGTCCTCGACATCGAGAACATGCTGGCCGCCGACCGCACCCTGATCCTCAAGTTCTGGTATCAGCTGCCCGGAGATGTGCAGGAGAAGCGCCTTTCCAGGGAGAACGCCACCCCGGATGACCGCTGGCCCAGCGCCAAGGCCGCGCTCAAGGGGCGCAAGGCGCTTCAGGAGCACGCCGAGCGCATCCTGCGCCGAACCGACACCGCCGAAGCCCCCTGGTTCATCATCGAGGCGGAGGACGAGCGCTACCGCGACCTTTCCACCGCCTACACCCTGCTGGAGGCGATGGAGAGCCGGCTCGCCACGCGCACCGAACGCCGCGCCGCCCCCCTGCCCCCTTCCGAACCCGCCCTGCCGCATGCGGCCAGCGCGCGCGTGACCGTGCTGGATCATGTCGATCTTGAGGCCCGCGCCGACCCGGGCGACCATGGCAAGCATCTGGAAAGGCTTCAGCACGAGCTTCGCGACCTGCTCTGGAAGGTCTATGGAAAAGGCCTGACGACCTATCTCGTGTTCGAGGGCTGGGACGCGGCGGGCAAGGGCAGCACCATCCGCTACCTGACCGTCGGCATGGATGCGCGTCTTTACCGGGTCATCCCCTACGGCGCGCCCAGCTCGCACGAGCTCGCGCACCACTACCTGTGGCGCTTCTGGCGACAGGCGCCACGCGCCGGACGCGTGGCCATCTTCGATCGATCCTGGTACGGCCGGGTGCTGGTCGAGCGGGTGGAGGGCTTCTGCAAGCCCGCCGAATGGCAACGCGCCTATCACGAGATCAACGAGTTCGAGTCCCAGCTCGACGGCGACAACGGCCTGGTGCTGAAATTCTGGCTGCACATCTCGCCCGAGGAGCAGCTCCGCCGCTTCGAGGATCGCAAGAGCACCCCGTGGAAGCAGTACAAGATCACCGACGAGGACTGGCGCAACCGCGAGAAGCGCGATACCTACGAGGCAGCCGTCAACGAGATGGTGCTGCGCACCGACACCGAGTACGCCCCCTGGCATCTGATCGCCAGCGAGGACAAGAAATTCGGCCGCCTGCGGGTGCTGGAGATCGTGCGCGACGCGCTCGCAAAACGTCTCGAAAAATGAGCGCGGCCAACCCCTGATATCAACAGGTTAGCCGCCCCCCGGCTTGCATCCACGCCCCCCCTCGGCTAACGTGCGGGGCATTGGCTGGGGGTGCTCCGCATCGAATGACCGATGCGGAGCTGAGACACACCCTTCGAACCTGATCCGGCGTAACACCGGCGTAGGGAAGCCGCGCAAGACTCCCCTCCTGCCCGTGCCCGCCCTGCGCCCCTGCTTTTTTCGAGGACTCGCGCATGGCCGCCATTGCTGAAGACATTTTCAAGAAATCCGCCGAACTGTCCGCGGACGTCACCCGGCCGTTCACCGGCTCCCACAAGATTTTTGTCGAAGGCTCATCGCCCGACATCCGCGTGCCGATGCGCGAGGTCAGCCAGACCCCCACGCGCATCAACGACGGCATCGAGCCGAACCCGCCGATCTACGTCTACGACACCTCCGGCCCCTACACCGACCCGTCGGTTGCGATCGACCTGCTCAAGGGCCTGCCCGAGGTGCGTCGCGGCTGGATCGAGGCCCGTGGCGACACCGAGCTGCTGGGCGGCCCGACCTCCGAGTTCGGCCAGGCCCGCGCCGAGGATGCGAAGACCGCCCACCTGCGCTTCGAGCACATCCGCGCCCCGCGCCGCGCCAGGGCGGGTATGAACGTGTCGCAGATGCACTACGCCAAGCAGGGCATCATCACCCCGGAGATGGAATACGTCGCCATCCGCGAGAACCTCAAGCTGCAGGAAATGCGCGCCGACCCGCGCTACGCGGCCCTGCTGCGCCAGCATCGCGGCCAGGACTTCGGCGCCAGCATCCCGGAGGTCATCACCGCCGAGTTCGTGCGTGACGAAATCGCGCGCGGTCGCGCCATTATCCCGGCCAATATCAACCACACCGAGCTGGAGCCGATGAT
>SDAY01000105.1 GCA_006212015.1 Halothiobacillaceae bacterium | reverse complement strand
GCCGTGCACGATCTCCAGCCGGCCGTCGAAGTGCTCGACAATCGCCGTGCAGCTGTCCACCCAGTCGCCGCAGTTGAGGTAATGCACGCCGTCGATCCGCTTGTCGGCGGCGGAGTGGATGTGGCCGCAGATCACCCCGTCCAGCCCCTTGTGCCGGGTGGCGTGGGCCACGGCATCCTCGAAGTGGAAGATGAACTCCAGCGCGCCCTTGATCTTGCGCTTGGCGTAGCCCGCCAGCGACCAGTAGCCGGCGATGCCGAGCCTCCGGCGCACGATCGAGATGAGGTGGTTGATGCGCACCAGAACGTCGTAGCCCCAGTCGCCCAGCACGGCCACCCAGCGGTGGTGGCGGGTGATCTGGTCGAAGATGTCGCCGTGCAGCAGCCAGTAGCGCTTGCCATCGGCCATCGTCAGTTCCATGTCTTCCTTGAACAGGATGCCGCCGAAGTCCATGTCCAGGTGCTCGCGCAGGAACTCGTCATGGTTGCCGGGGATGTAGGTCACCTCGCAGCCGTGGCGGGCCAGGCGCAGCACCTTCTGGACCACGGTGTTCTGTGCCGTGGTCCAGTGCAGGCCGCGGTTCATGGCCCAGATGTCGATGATGTCGCCGAGCAGGTAGAGGCGCTCGCAGGGGTATTCGCGCAGGATGTCGAGGATGCCCTCCGCCTTGCAGGCGCGGGTGCCCATGTGCAGGTCGGAGATGAACAGGGAGCGGACGCGGGGCTGGGAGTTCATGCCGCGGTCACCTCGCGTTGTTCGGCGTAATGCATCAGGAGCTCCTCAAGCTTGATCGTGACTTCGTTCCAGTCATGGGTCAGGGCATCCTGCCGCGCTTGCCTGCCGAAGCGCTGGCGCATCCCTGCGTCGTTGACCAAGTGTACAGCCTGATTGATGAAGGTCGAGTTGTCGCCGGGCGTGGCGAGCAGGCCGTTCTGGCCGGGCTGGATCAGCGTGCCGGCGGCGGCGTGGTCGAAGGCCAGCACCGCGAGGCCGCTGGCCATCGCCTCCTGGGTCACGTTGCCGAAGGTCTCGCTCAGGCTGGGAAAAAGGAAGATGTCGGCCGAGGCGTAGTGGGCGGAAAGCTCGGCGCCCTTCTTGCTGCCGACGAACAGGGCCTCGGGGGCGGCGGCCTCCAGCGCCTGCCGCATCGGCCCGTCGCCGACGAACAGCATGCGGCAGCCAGGGTGGGCCGAGCGCATGGCGTGCCAGGCCTCGATGGCGAGATCCAGATTCTTCTCCGCGGCCAGGCGGCCGACATAGAGGGCGACCGGGGTGTCGTCATCCACGCCCCAGGTCTTGCGCAGCGCGGACGAACGGTGGGCGGGGGCGAAGCGCTCGGTGTCCACCCCGCGTCCGATCACCTTGAGGTCGTGGTAACCGTGGGCGGCAAGCGTTTCGCGGAGCGCGTTGGTCGGCACCAGGGTGGCGAGCGACTGGTGGTGGAACCAGCGCAGGTAGCCCTCGGCCATGCCCTGCATCCAGCCCATCTTGTAGTAGCGGGTGTAATGGTCGAACAGGGTGTGGAAATCGGAGATGGCGGGAATGCCGAGCTTGCGCGCCGCGCGCAGGGCCGCCAGCCCCAGCGGCCCTTCGGTGACGACCTGGACGATGTCCGGGCGATCCTTGGTCCAGGCGCGGATCAGCCTGCGGGCGGTGATCAGGCCGAAGCGAACATCCGGGTACCACGGCACGGCAAAGCCGCGCACCCGGATATCCTCGTCCACATGCTCGGCGATCGGGGCCTTTGGGTCCTGGGTGCGCACCAGCTGGATGCGGTGCCCGCGCCGGCTCAGGCCGCTGACCATGCGTTCGCAGGTCATGGCCACGCCATTGATGTCCGGCGTATAGGTCTCGGTGACGACGGCGATATACAGCGTGCGTTCAGGCGCGTTCATGGGGGTATCCAGGCTCATCCGGGAAACGCTAACCACGGCTCGCAACGCACATGTGACAAAGATGTGAAGATTGGATGACGTGCATTGCAAGCCCCCGTCTTGAGAAGCAGGGGTGTCTTCAGTGTTGGCTCATGGGCGCTGCTCAAATACCAACGGGGAAGCCAGCAGAGGGATGAAATCGGGGTTGTATGTGCCGCCGTCGGCATAGGCCTTGTTTTCATCGACCAGCGTTGGAACGTCGCCGACCATGTAGGTGTCTTTGGTCGGGTCGCTGGTATCGACAGTGCGCTCCGTGATGATGTCGCCGGACTGATAGGGGGTGCCGTCCAGATGGGTGAAGTGCTCGCCCTCCTGGCGGAAGTAGCGGAAGGTCGCCGGGGTCTGCGGGAAGACGTCCTTGCCGAGGTTGTAGCGCTGGGTCACGACGACCTGGCGGTAACGGGCGGCGGCGGCCAGGGCGTCCTGTTCGGGCGGGTAGAGCAGCGCGCCCTGGATATGACCTGTCGCATCGAGATGGTCCCCGCGCGCGGTCATGGTGCGCATGAGCTGCTGGCGGCTGGCCTGCGAGCTGTTGAATGCGGTGGCGCTGGAGCTGTCGATGGCGGGCCAGTCCTGACTGTAGCCGCGCTCCGCGCGGATGGTCAGGGCGAGGAAGCGCTCGATGGCCTGCGGCATGTCGCCGTACAGGCTGGCGCCGACCACATGGTCGAGGAAGTGGCGCAGCTCGCCCTTGTTTTCGTAGCGGTTGATCGGATCGCCTAGGCGGGCGTAGCCCGGGGTGGCATCGGCGGCCGCTCCGGCATGCGCCTTGTAGCCCAGGTAGTTCATCTCGCCCCAGCCCGCATCGCCCTCGAACTTGCGCGGCAGGGCCCAGGTGCTGTCCACGGTGTTGCCGGTGCCTGATGTAAAACTGGGCCCTACTTCGGATTTGACTACGCCGCTATGGCAGCCGATGCACTGGGTCAGCTCCTCGACGGTTTGCGGGCGCAGTGCCCCTTCCTTGTTTTCGATATAGCCGGCCAGGTACCAACCCACACCGTTGTCGACCCAGCCCTGGCTGTTGTTGCCATAGACCGGCAGTCCTTCCTCCTTCTCGCCGGGGCGGAAATCTTCATGGTGGAATTCCTGCCACTTGTACATGTAACGGACTTCCTTGACCCGGCGCGCGCGGGTTCCGGGGAAGGGGCTGATCGTCGCATCGCTGCCATCGGCGCGCACATCGACATAATGCAGAGGGTGGGCGAACTCGGTCCCGACCGGATATTCGCCGCGATAGATGGGTACGTTCTTGGCCCAGCCAAGATAGTGATCGCCATCCTCGGGACGCAAGCGGTCCTGGATGGCGCGCTCGACGAGGTCCAGGTTGCGCGTGTAGGTTTCCAGGCTGAACTCGCCGTCCTCATCCTGCATGAAGATGGCGGGCAGACGGATATAGATGCCGGAGACCGACCCGGCCATGGGAATGAAAATGCCATAGGGCATGAAGTTCACCGCACGCCAGCCAGTCACCCACCCCTGACCGTCGTGGAAGAAGCCGCGCGACTCATCGAGGCTGCGAACAAAACCGTCAGCTTGCGCGGGCAGATCAGCCGGGGCAAGGGCAGGGAAGAGACGGAAGGGGGTGTCCGCCTGGCCATCCCAGTGTTTGGGATTGCCCGGGCGCTGAGCGATGGCGGCGCTCCAGTTGTCTTCGCGGATGTAGGTCTTCATGTCCCAGTGGGCGGGGGTGATGCCGAGCAGGTTCACGGCCTCGGCCAGCTTCTCGGGCGTGAGCGTGTTTTCCCAGCGGTTGACGGTCGCGAGCGGGGCGAGCTGATTGTGCGGCGCGAAGCTGTAGTCGAGCTGCAGGTTGCCCAGTCGTTCCTCGCCACCGGCCTGGGGCAGGTTGTTGCCTAGGCGGATGTCGTAGACCCCGTTGGTGTGACAGAACTGGCAGGCGTTCTGGGCGCCGCGTGAGGTCTCGATGTAGCACTGGGCGGGGATGTGTGGATAGGGGTTGGCGAACAGCAGCGGGCTGATGAACTCGCCGTTGAGCCCGGCAGGCTGCAGGGGCGGGTTCTCGGGCGGTGTCGGAGCGGGGCCGCCGTCGCCCGATCCCCCGCATCCTTGCAGGTAGAGGGCGATGCCCATGGCGGAAAGGATGGAGCCAAGGCTTCCGAGGACGAGGCGACGGTTCATGTCATTACTCCGTGGATAGGCTGACGGCATGCCTGAGGGCTTCACTGAATGCCCTCGGCGCTTGTGAATAAATTGTGAATCGTCGAGCTCATGGATCGCCACGGCCTTCGGCCTAACGCGAAGCTGGCGTAAGCCCGCGATGACGCAGCGGGTGTGGGCGCGTAGGAGCGGCGCCCTCGCCGCGATGAAGGTCGTGCAGCCCTTCGGCCCGGGGGCGGGCCTCCTACAGAGCGAAAAACTCACGGATTCTGAGGGCCGCGAATCCATCGACCGCGCGTCCCGATCGCCGCTCCGATAAGGTGATGCGGGCGAGAAGGGGACATGCATGGCGGCCCGCCCCGCGTAGGAGCGGCGCCCTCGCCGCGATGAAGGTCGCGCAGCCCTTCGGCCCGGGGGCGGGCCTCCTACAGAGCGAAAAATTCACAGACTCTGAGGGTTTCACTGAATACCCTCAGGCATGCCGGTCTGAAAAAACAGCAGGCCGGATCGACACGATCCGGCCTGCTTCCTTAATGCATCAGCGATGCATTACTTGATGGCGGGCATGCCGCCGATATAGCCGACCGGTGCATGGAACTTGTCGATTTTCGACGCCAGCTCGGTTTTCAGCGCAGTCGGTACGCTGCTGCCCAAGTCACCCCAATGCTGGTTGTTGCTCATGATGTAGGCGTGGCCATTGGCATCCTCGACCACCTGCAGGCCGGTGTTCTCGGCGCCAGCTGCAGCGGACAAGACACGTGTCAGCTTCTGGGTGTCGACGTTATAGGCCCAAACATAGTTGTTGGTATGCGTGCCGGAGTCTTCACCGATGAACAGGGTGCGCATCTTCTCGGCGAAGAATACGTTGTCGGTGTTGGCGACGCGGTCCTCGGCGGCGGTGTTGCCCTTGTCGTCAGGAGTGGCAAGGTCCACGCCCAGTAGCATCGGTTCGACGTACATGCGGGTTGCGACATGGGGCGAGTCGATCAAATCGCCATCCGTATCCGTCTGGCTGCCCTTCATATCCAGGGTGAAAGTGGCGCCAGCATTGATCTTCGGCAGATGGATATCATCCGCCGGGGCTCCGGTGACGGTGGTCATGCCCTTGTCGAGGTAGGAGATGGCCAGGTACAGCTTGTTATCCTTGGCGTTGACGGCCACGCCTTCCATCTTGTTGAACTCGGTGGTGCCACCCAGGTAAGCCGTGTAGCGACGGGTCTCCAGGAAGGCAGCAGCCTTCTCCATGCCCGGCTTGACGGCCAGGCATTCGTCGGCGTTGCTGCCGGCGCGAACGCGGGTGTAGCCCGCGTCGCAGGTCGGGTTGCCTGCGGCATCCTTGCCCGGAGCGACATAGCTGAAGATCGTGTCGAAGCTTGCGCCGCCATCGATGATCGCCTTGATCTCGGTATCGGTGCCGTGCCCCAGTTTGATCCACTTGAGTGCGCCTTCGCCGCCGTTCTTGTCGGAAAGCTGGATCCACTTGGCGGTGTACAGGGTGCCGGCGGACAGATCGCCAGCCTTGTCAGCGACGAACATGGTCAGCTGGACGTTGGTGCCGTCATCGCCCATGTAGGCGGTGCGGCCGTCCGGCATGACCTTGGCCGCTTCCCAGGTGCCGCGGCCCATGGCGTAGTGCTTGACCACGCTGGTGGTGCCGTCTTCCTTCACGGTGACTTCCGGAATCCAGCCGTAGTGGTAGGGGTTGGCGGTCTTCTCTTTATTCCAGTACAGCTCGGTCATGGCGGTGACGCCGGCTGTGGTGGTGGTGTAGCTGGAGGTCTGCGGGTTGTAGATCAAGTCGTAGTCTTCTTCGGAGCCCAGATGGGTGTTCCAGGGCGTCTGCGAGCCGAAGCAGGGGATCCAGATGCCGTTGACGTTGGAGAAGTCGATCGGCTTCTGGCCTGTGGCGGTCAGTTTGCCGGTGGCGGCGTCCTGGGTGACCTCGGTGAGGGTCATGGACATCGGGGCGCGCTTGTAACCGCTGGTGCTGTATTTGCTGCCGTCAGAGAGCAGCCAGTCGTACTCGTAATGGGTAACGAGGAACAGCTTGTCGCCGACCTTGAGCAGGCTGTTGGCATCCGGGGTCTCGGCGATCAGCGGCTGACCAAGCGGATCCATGAGCGGTTCCATCTTGTGGTTGTAGAGCTGGCCGGCCGGGTTCGCTGCGCTGCCGACTTTGTCCTTGACGGCGAACAGGGTGTTGTAGGCCAGCGGGAAGTCCTTGGTGCTGCCGTCGGCATAGGTCACCTTGGCCACGGAGGTGGTGTAGGTGGTGGCCATCTTGTCGACTTCGCCAGCGGTCGGGGCCGGGGTTTCGCTGAACTCGACCGACTTGATGTCGGCGTTGTCCATGAATGTCTTCAACAGATGGGCGATGACTTCGTCACGCGGCTTGAGGCTGGAGAGACCACAGCTGTCCAGATCGGCCGTAGAGGTGATTTTACAGTCTGTGGAAAGGTTCGGCTTGACGATGGTGATGCCGTTTTCCGGATTGCCATCAGTATCCAGGCTTTGCAGCAGCATGGCCAGGGCCACGGTTTTTTCACCGAGGATGTCGGTCTCACCAGTCAGATCGTTCAAGAACAGCTTGGCTTTGCCGCCGGCGTTGCCGATGGTCAGGTCGCCAATCTTGAAGGTGACGGTGTCACCTTCGCGGTAGGTGAATTCGCCTTTCGCGTTGGTGGTGCAGCCGGATGGACAGGCCTTGGAGGTATAGGTCACGCCCTGAACGGCGGAGTCAAGCAGGGCTCCGGTCTGGGTGGCCGGGGTGTCGCTGCCGCCGCAGCCGGTGACGGCAAAGCTCACCGCCGCGGCAAGGGCGGTCAGCGGGAAGAGGGCAAGAAGGCGCTTGTTCATGAATGACTCCGGGGGAGGGGCGGGACGGTGCGTGCATGGTGACTGG
>SDAY01000020.1 GCA_006212015.1 Halothiobacillaceae bacterium | reverse complement strand
TGAAGGATGGCCGCCCGCAAGGCCGGCTCGGGATGGTCGAGCGGCAGCTTGAGTTCAGTCAGTCGCAGCATGATGCACCCGCAATCCGGCCAGCCCGGTCACTCCCACTCGATGGTGCCGGGCGGCTTGCCGGTGATGTCGTAGACCACGCGGGAGATGCCGCGCGTCTCGTTGACGATGCGGCGGCAGACATGGTCGAGGAACTCGTAGGGCAGGTGCGCCCAGCGGGCGGTCATGAAGTCGATGGTCTCCACCGCGCGCAGGGCGACGACATAGTCGTAACGGCGGCCATCGCCCATCACCCCGACCGAGCGCACCGGCAGGAACACGGCGAAGGCCTGCGAGGTCTTGTCGTACAGGTCGTGCCTGCGCAGCTCCTCGATGAAGATCGCGTCCGCCTTGCGCAGCAGGTCGGCGTAGTCCTTCCTGACCTCGCCGAGGATGCGCACGCCCAGGCCCGGGCCGGGGAAGGGGTGGCGGTAGACCATCTCATACGGCAGTCCGAGTTCGAGACCGAGCTTGCGCACCTCGTCCTTGAACAGCTCGCGCAGCGGTTCGAGCAGCTTGAGGCGCATGTGCGCGGGCAGGCCGCCGACGTTGTGGTGCGACTTGATGACATGGGCCTTGCCGGTCTTGCTGCCGGCGGACTCGATCACGTCCGGGTAGATGGTGCCCTGCGCCAGCCACATGGCGTTGGCGAGCTTGTTGGACTCCTCCTCGAAGATCTCCACGAACACGCGGCCGATGATCTTGCGCTTGGCCTCGGGATCGGCCTCGCCCGCGAGTTCGCCGAGGAAGCGCCCCTCGGCATCGACGCGGATGACGCGGATGCCCATGTGCTGGGCGAAGGTGGCCATGACCTGGTCGCCTTCATCCAGGCGCAGCAGGCCGTTGTCGACGAACACGCAGGTGAGCTGGTCGCCGATGGCCTTGTGCAGCAGGGCTGCGACCACGGAGGAATCCACCCCGCCGGACAGGCCGAGGATGACCTCGTCGGAACCGACCTGCTCGCGGATATGCTTGATGCTGTCCTCGATGATGTTGGCCGAGGTCCACAGGGCCGCGCAGGCGCAGATCTCGTGCACGAAGCGGTTGATGATGCGGTCGCCCTGGCGGGTGTGGGTCACTTCCGGGTGGAACTGCACGCCGTAGAAGTGGCGTGCCTCGTCCGCCATGCCGGCGATGGGCGCGCCGTCGGAGCTGGCCATCAACTTGAAGCCGGGAGGCATCTCGGTCACGCGGTCGCCGTGGCTCATCCACACGTCCAGCAGGCCCCAGCCCTCGGCGGTGGTGTGGTCCTCGATGTCCTTGAGCAGCGCGGTATGGCCACGGGCGCGGATCCGGGCGTAACCGAATTCCTGGTGGTGATGGGTCTCGACCTTGCCGCCAAGCTGCGCGGCCATGGTCTGCATGCCGTAGCAGATGCCGAGCACCGGCACGCCGAGGGTGAACACGATCTCCGGCGCGCGCGGCGGATTGTCCGCCGTGACCGACTCCGGGCCGCCGGAGAGGATCACGCCCTTGGGCGAGAAGGCACGGATGGCGGCCTCGCCCATGTCCCAGGGATGCAGCTCGCAATACACCCCGGCATCGCGCACGCGGCGGGCGATGAGCTGGGTGTACTGCGATCCGAAATCGAGGATCAGGATGCGGTCGGAATGGATGTCGTGCTGCATGGTCTTGAATTCTTCTTAAAGCAAAAGCCACCGATTCGTATGGAACGAATCGGGGCTCGTCACCGGACGAGCCCCTGGAAGGGTGAGGCCCGGGGACGGGCCGAGCCGGCGGACGCCGGGCGAGGTCACGCGGAGGCCGGATCAGTCGATCCGGTAATTCGGCGCTTCCTTGGTGATCTGCACGTCGTGGACGTGGCTCTCGCGCAGGCCGGCGGAGGTCACGCGCACGAAGGAGGGCCTGCTGCGCAGCTGCTCGATGTCGGCGCAGCCCACGTAGCCCATGCCCGAGCGCAGGCCGCCCATCAGCTGGTGCACGATGGCCGTCATCGTGCCCTTGTACGGCACGCGGCCCTCGATGCCCTCGGGCACCAGCTTGTCGGCGGCGTTGTCGCCCTGGAAGTAGCGATCGGAGGAACCCTGCTGCATCGCGCCGATGGAACCCATGCCGCGATAGGCCTTGTAGGAGCGACCCTGGTAGAGCTCGACCTCGCCCGGCGCCTCTTCGGTGCCGGCGAACATGCCGCCGACCATGACGCAGTCCGCGCCCGCCACCATGGCCTTGACCATGTCGCCGGAGAAGCGGATGCCGCCATCGGCGATCATCGGCACGCCGGTGCCTTCCAGCGCCCTGGAGACATTGGAGATGGCGGTAATCTGCGGCACGCCCACGCCCGCGACGATGCGGGTGGTGCAGATGGAGCCCGGGCCGATGCCGACCTTGACCGCGTCCGCGCCGGCCTTGACCAGGTCAAGCGCGGCGGCCGCCGTGGCGATGTTGCCGCCGATCACCTGAACCTGCGGGTAGTTCTGCTTGATCCAGCGGACGCGATCCAGCACGCCCTGCGAATGGCCATGCGCGGTATCGACCACGATCACGTCCACCCCGGCCTCGACCAGCGCGATCACGCGCGCCTCGGTGTCGCCGCCGGTGCCGACCGCCGCGCCGACGCGCAGGCTGCCCAGCGTGTCCTTGGATGCGTTCGGGAAGTCGGTGGACTTCTGGATGTCCTTGACCGTGATCATGCCACGCAGATGGAAATCGCCGTTGACGACCAGGATCTTCTCGATCCGGTGCCTGTGCAGCAGATTCAGGACCTCATCCCGGCTTGTGCCTTCATTGACCGTGACGAGCTTGTCGCGCCCGGTCATGACGGTGCTGACCGGGGCGTCCAGATTGGTCTCGAAACGCACGTCGCGGTGGGTCACGATGCCCAGCAGGCTGGCGCCGTCCACCACCGGGAATCCGGAGATGTTGTGCAGCCGCGCCATGGCGTTGACCTCGCGGATCGTGGTCGCCGGGGTAACGGTGATCGGATCCTTGATCACGCCGCTCTCGTACTTCTTCACCTGGCGAACGTGACGGGCCTGCTGCTCGGGCGACATGTTCTTGTGGATGATGCCGATGCCGCCTTCCTGCGCGAGGGCGATCGCCAGGCGCGCCTCGGTGACGGTGTCCATGGCGGCGGACACCAGCGGAATGTTCAGGGTGATGTCGCGCGTCAGGCGCGTGGCGAGGGAGGCGTCGCGCGGCAGCACCGTGGAGTGGGCCGGGACGAGGAGTACGTCGTCGAAGGTCAGGCCTTCTTCGAGAATGCGGACCATAAGATGAGCTTTCCACAGGAAAAATTTTTGCAATTATAGGGTTTGGCCCATTCTCGGTAAACTCAAATGCGACAAGAGACCAATGTGTCGTCTTTGCCTTACAACAAGGCCCAAATGGCCACCACGAGGAAGAGCAGACCATGAAGCAAACCGCCCTGATCAAGACCCTCGCCATTGCTGGCGCCTTCGCTCTGCTGACGGCCTGCGCATCCACTCCGTCAGACGATGGCTCCGCATCCGCCAGTACCATCAAGGAGGCCAAGGCCTTGGTTGCCAAGGCCAAGGCGACTGGCCAGCCGCTGTGGGGCGTGACAGACGCCATGGCCTGGGGCATCCAGACCAAGCAGAAGGTAGCGATATACGACACGGCCAACATTCTGGTCGATGCTGAAGAAGCCGCCAAAAACGGTGATGATGCGCAAGCCATCAAGCTCGCCAATCTTGCCAAAAGGCAGGCTGAGAGCGTTCTGGCCCAGGCCGAAATGGGCAAGAACGCCGGTCCGTACAAGTAACCAAACGCGTTTTTCCGCTACACTGCAACGCCGGGGATCGCCCCGGCGTTCTTGTTTTCAGGCCCCGCCATGCTTGCCCATCCCATCGCCGCCCCCCTTTCCGTCAGTGCCCTGCTACGCGGCGTGAAAGACATGATTGAACAGGGTTTTCCGCTGGTGACCGTCGAAGGCGAGCTATCCAATCTGGCGCGGCCCGGATCCGGTCATCTCTATTTCACGCTCAAGGACTCGGGCGGGCAGATTCGTTGCGCCATGTTTCGCAATCGGGCCAGCCTGATACGTTTTCGACCGCAGGATGGCGCCAAGGTCATGGCCCGGGCGCGGATCACGGTCTACGAACCCCGCGGGGATCTCCAGCTCGTGATCGAGCACATGGAGGAAGCGGGGCTCGGCGCCCTCCAGCGTGCCTTTGAAATGCTCAAGCAACGGCTGGTCGCGGAAGGCTTGTTCGATGCCGATCGAAAGAAGCCCCTTCCCGCCCTCCCTTCACGCATTGGCGTCATCACCTCCCCCACGGGCGCCGCCGTGCGCGATGTCATGCACGTGCTCGAGAGGCGCTTCCCCCTCATCCCCGTACGCATTTATCCGACATCCGTACAGGGTGCGGCGGCCGTGGATGAGATCGTTTCCGCCTTGCAACGGGCCAATGCCCGCGCGGACTGCGATGTCCTGCTGCTGGTCCGGGGCGGCGGATCGCTGGAGGATCTCTGGTCCTTCAATGACGAACGGGTCGCCAGGGCCGTGGCCGCCAGCGAACTGCCCATCATTTGCGGCGTGGGGCATGAAACGGATTTCACCATTGCCGACTTCGTCGCCGATGCCCGTGCGCCGACACCCAGTGCGGCCGCGAGCATGGCGGCGCCTGATGCGCAAGCCCTGGAGGAGCACCTGACCCATACGCTGCAACGACTGAGCCGACGTGCTCGCCATGACCTGGAGCGGCGATTTCAGTTACTTGATGGCACGGCCCGTCATCTGCAAGCGCTGCACCCTCACCAGCGCCTGCTGCGCATGCGTGAACGTCTGGACGGCATGACCTTGCATCTGGCCCACAGTCAGCGCCATGCCCTACGCGAAGCCGAACGGCGCCTCGTCGACCTGAGCGGCCGCCTCGTTCACCAGCATCCCGGCCCATCCATCCGCCTGCATGAGGCTCGCCTGGAGAGTCTGTCTGAAGCCATCAGGCGTGGAATGGAGCGAACCATGAGCGCCTATCGGGAAAGACTGCGCCAACGGGCCGGACAACTGCATGTACTCAGCCCGCTGGCCACGCTGGAGCGGGGCTACGCCATCATCGAGGATGCCGAGGGGAACATCGTGACCCGGGTCAGTCAGATCAAGGAGGGCGATGCGGTACGCACCCGACTGCAGGATGGCGTGCTGAACTGCGAGGTCAGGTCCATCGAAAAGGGCGCCATGCCTGCGGGCTGATCCCCTGGATCAGATACGGCCAGCGCCGGCGAATCGACGGCCCCAGTATTTGTCACTCATCGAGGCCAGCTCGACATCCTTACCGCGCGATGGGGCATGCACGAACCTGCCATTGCCGGCATAAATGCCGACATGCGAGATGCGTGACGAGCGCAGGCGGAAGAACACGAGATCGCCGGGGCGAAGGTCCGAGCGGTCGATCCGGCGTGCATGCTGGAACATGTCATGAGAGCTTCTTGGAAGCTTGATTCCGACACTGCTGAACGAGAAATGAACCAGTCCGCTGCAATCGAAGCCTTCGGACGGATCGTCGCCACCCGCCCGATAGCGCGCGCCTTGCTGGGCCAGGGCGACCTTGAGCGCTTCGCCCGCGTCGCGGCTGGCGGACGGACCGTCCGCGGCGGAATAGCCCAAGTCGCGTGAAGAAGCCGAATCGCGCTCGGTGACGACCGAACAACCGGACAGGACAGCAAGACATGCCAGCACGAGGAGCCAGCGCGGGGCGAGGGTTTTCGTCACGCGTTTCGTTCCCGATTCCAAGGATTGGACTCGATTATCTTCATTCACTGCCCGAAGGCAAGCGTCCAGCACTGGTGGATGCGCGGGTTGCGTGAGAAATCCTTCGGGATCGAGGCCTTGCTCACGTCCTCGATGACGAGGTCCGCCAAGGCCTCGGTGTCCAGCTTGAAGCGCTGCAGGTTGTTGGAGAACACCAGCCTGCCCCCCTTGCGCAGCAAGGCCATCGCCTGCCGGATCATCGGCACATGGTCGCGCTGGATGTCCAGGGTGCCCTGCATGCGCTTGGAGGTGGAGAAGGTCGGCGGATCGAGGAAGATCAGGTCGTACTTCTCGCCCGCATGCGCGGCCTCGCCCATCCACACCAGGCAATCGGCCTGGATGAGGCGATGGCTTGCACCACGCAGGCCATTCAGCTCAAGGTTTCTGCGCGCCCAGTCGAGATAGGTGCGCGACATGTCCACCGAGGTGGTCGAGCGCGCCCCGCCCATGGCCATGTGCAGGGTCGCAACCCCCGTGTAGCAGAACAGGTTGAGGCAGTCCTTGCCCCGCGCCCACTCGCCCAGCCAATGCCGGGTGCTGCGGTGATCGAGGAACAGGCCGGTATCGAGATAATCGGTGAAGTTGACCAGCAGGCGCGCCCCGCCCTCCCTGACCTCGTGGAAGACCCCCAGCTCGGCCCGCTTCTCGTACTGCGCTTCGCCCTTCATGCGCTCGCGGATGCGCATGAAGATCTGCCCGGGCTCGACCCCGAGCACCTCAGGCAATACCGAGACCGCTTCCCGCAGCCGGCGGCGCGCGTCCTCCTGGGCAATCGAAGGCGGGGCGGCGTATTCCTGCACGTTGACCCAGCGCTTGCCCTGGTGGTCGTGATACAGGTCGATGGCGACCGAGTATTCCGGCATGTCGGCATCGTAAACGCGGTAGCAGCTGATGCCCTCGCGCGCGGCCCAGCGACTCATCTCCCTGAGATTCTTGCGCAGCCGGTTGGCCATCATCTGCGCGCCCTCGGATTCAGCCATCGCGGCGCAGGCGCGGATCAGGCGCGCGGCGGAACCATCATCCTCGATGCGCGGCGCGAGGCGCTGCTCGTCCTGCAGATGAAAACGCAGCAGGCGGCATTCGAGCGCGCCGTTGAATACGTCGTGAGTGCGGAATGCGCGCCAGCCGAGATGCCATGATTCGGCGTCCTTCGGCAGGATCAGCGCGGCCTCCCAGCCCATCAGCTCGCGCCGCATGGCCTCGCCCAGGGCGGCATAGAGGGCCGGCATGTTGCCGGCGCTTTCCAGCCGTTCGCCATAGGGCGGGTTGGTCAGCATCAGGCCCTTCGGCGGCAGGCCTTCCGGCAGTTTGAGGGTTTCCACCGCGCCATGCATGACCTGCACGTGATCCGCCAGACCGGCACGCTCCAGGTTGTCGCGCGCCACCGGCAGCATGCGCGAATCACGATCGAAACCGAGGATGGGCGGCAGGCGTTCGAGTCCCTCGTCGCAGCGCTGGCGTGCCTCGGCAACCAGCGCCGACCACGCCGCCGGGGCATGCTGGGGCCAGTGCTGCAAGGCCCAGCGCTTGCGCATGATGCCGGGGGCGACGTCGCCCGCCATCCAGGCGGCCTCGATCAGCAGGGTGCCGGAGCCGCACATCGGGTCCAGATAGGCGCCGCCTTCGGCCGCGATGATGGGCCAGCCGGCGCGCCAGAGCAGGCCCGCCGCCAGGGTTTCGCGCAGCGGTGCGTCACCGGCAATCTGGCGGTAGCCGCGATGATGCAGCGCTTCCCCGCCAACCAGATCGAGCGCAACCCGCGCGCGCGTGCCGGACAGGTGGACATGCACGGTCTGTTCGGGCGCCCGCGGATCGACCAGCACGCGGCGCCCATGCCGGGTCTGGAACGCATCGACGATCGCGTCCTTGACCTTTTGCGCGCCAAAGCCGGTGTGATTGATCGAATAGTTGCTGCCATGAAAGCTGACCGCGAAACTGCGGCCCGGATCGAGCCAGCGGGTCCAGTCGATCTCGCGCACGCCGACATACAGGTGGTCAGCATCCTCCGCCCCCACCTGATCGATCTCGACCAGCACGCGGCTGGCCGAACGCAGCCACAGGCAGGCGCGATAACCGAACGCCATGTCGCCGGAGAAATGCACGCCGGCCGGGTGTTCGCGCAGCTCCACCGCCCCCAGGGCGCGAAGCTCCTCGGCGACGACGGAAACCAGCCCCTTGGCGGCGCTGGCGAAGAAAATCAGGGGTTCAGCAGGCTTGGACACAAGCAATTCCGGAGCGGTAAATCACGGCATGATACCTTGCCGCCTGAAATCAGGCTTGTCCCGAATGGATTGCGGGCCGTGCTCAAAGCTCGTTGAACAGGGACAGCCCCTGGACCCGCGCCAGGGTGCTCTGTGTCGCCTGGAGCACGAGGGTCTGCTTGTTCAGCTCGGTGATGGCGCTGGCGTAGTCCGTATCGCGCAGGGCCGAGAGGGTCGCGGTGTAGCCATACAGCTCACCCTCGTTGTCGGCCCGCGCAAGCTCGACGGCGTTCATGCTGTTGCCCACCTGGGCGCGCAGGGTGATGGCAAGGTCCTGCGCCTGCACCAGGCTATCGAAGCGTGCCGCATCAACGGTGGTCAGGCTGGTATCGCTGGCCATGTCATCGAGTGTCTGGAGCGCGCCCTGGAGACCTTCGGCCGTCCAGCCCGCCCGAACGGAGCGACCCTCCGCAACGCTGATGTTCAGGCCCCGCGTGTCACCGGCGAAAGCGGATACGGCCGAGGCATAGGGTGCCGTACCGACCTGACTACCGGAGAACAGGTAATCACCCCGCTCGTCCCGTGTATTGGCCAGACTGAGCATCTGGTCGCGCAACTGGCCAAACTCGTCGCGCATGGCTTGGCGAGAAACGTCGTCATGAACACCGTTGTTGAACTGGATGGCAAGTTCACGCGCGCGACTCAGGGTCTCACTCATGCCTTGCAGGGTATTTTCGGCCTGCCCAAGCCGCGCATCGGCCGCATCCGCATTGCGCTGGTACTGCTGCAGGCGGCTGACGCTGCGGTCCAGTTCGACCAGCGAGGCGGTGGTCGAGGGATCGCTGGAGGCGCGGATCTCCTTCTGCCCGCTGCTGATTTCCTGCATGGCCTTGGCGATGGCGTTCTGGGCGGTCGTCATGCCGGCCAGCCCCTGATTGAAGTAGGTGGCGGACGAGATGCGGGAATCCATGATCATGCTCCTCAGGAAGCGGCTTGCAGCAGGGATTGGAACAGGGTATCGGCCACCGAGATCGACTTCGACAGGGCCATGTAGTGGTTTTGCAGGCGGACGAGGTTGGCGGCCTCCTCATCCAGGTTCACGCCGACGCTGGATTCGCGGCGGTCCTGGGTCTGCGTCACGAGCAGGCTCTGGGCATCGAGGCTGACGCGGGTGCCGCGGGCCTCGGAGCCGAACCCCGCCATCAGGTTGGCGAAGGCATTGTTGAGGGAGCTATCGCCATGCACGACATCCTGCTGGCTGCCGATGCCGCTCAGGGCAAGCATGTTGCCGTTGTCACCGGGACCTGCGCCGTCGGTGGCCGCCGCCACGGCCCGGGGGTCGGTCACGCCCATGGTGAAATCGCGCATGACGCCGGCCATGGGGCGGATCACGATCTCCCTCGGTTCATGGGCCGCCGGCGGGTCCGGAAGGCTGGAGAGGTCGATGGTGATGCCTTCCCCCGGCACGGCCACGCTGCCCGAAACCCCGCTCATGATGGGGGTGTCATCGCCGACCTTGTACAGGTTCCACTGATTGCTCACGTACTTCAGGCTGAAATCGCTGGCCGAGAGCTCATCGATGTTGGTGATGCTCATCGTCACCCCGGAGGCCGCCGGCTCGACCTTGGGCTGGCCGACAAAGCTGGGCGACAGGCCGTCCACCGTGAAGAACGATGCACTGCCCTGGTTACCGTCCAGGTCATCCCCCAGGGCGTGCTGGGTATTGAAGGCATCAGCAAAGCTCAGCACGACACGTCCAAGTTCAGCACGCAAGGGATCCAGAACCTCGGTCTTGGCCCGCAGCAGGCCGCCAAGCTCGCCACCCGTCACCTGGCTGGTGATGTCCTTGCTCTGCCCCTTGTTCTGGACCAGCACCTTGGTACCCGTCGCCGTGGGCGCGACCACGATCGGATTCTGGCGATCCGCCAGCACCAGCCACTCGCCATTGCCGAGCGTGACGTTGACGTTGCCCTCGCCGTCGTTGAAGGTCTTGATGTCGACCTTCTCGGAGAGGTTGCGCAGCAGAAGATCACGGCGATCGAGCAGGTCGTTGGGTTCGTGATCGGGGAACGTGTGGCGCAGGTCCACGATGGTGGCGTTGAGCTTGGACAGCTCGCCGGTCATCTCGTTGATCTCGCTCCCGGTGCGCGAAGCCTGGCGATCGATGCCCTGTTCCAGTTCCGCGAAACGCCGGTCCAGGGTGTTGACCTGATCGGCCAGGCTGCTCGCCATGCCGAGGAAGCTCGTCCTCACGGCCACGTCGGAAGGGTTGTTGGCCACGTCCTGGGCCGCGTTGAAGAAGTCCGTCATCCAGCGCGACAGGCCGTTGGAGCCATCACCAAGGATGTCTTCCATCTGGCCAAGCACGCTGTCGCGCTGCTGCAGCCGCCCCTGTTCGGTCAGCGCGGTCTGCAAGGTGCCATTGAGGAACTGGTCGAATGCCCGACTCACGTCCGTCAGGGCCGTGCCGCTGCCGATCGAACCCTGCCCGGTCTGCTGCGGCACCCGCGTCGACAGGGTCACGGTCTGGCGGCTGTAACCTTCCGTGTAGGCATTGGAAATGTTGTGGCTGAGCACGTCCAGCGCGCGCTGGACGGAATTCAGGCCACTGACGGAGGTACTGAGGAAATCGGCCATTTGGATGGACCTCGCAAGGGGCTTTTGCACATGATCGGCAGGGACACTGATTACTTTAGCGCCCCGCGCGCCAGTCATCAGCCCATCTGACTCAGCGGGCCATCACGCAGGATCGACAGGATCTTGTCGGCGTAGTTCGGATCGGTGGCGTAGCCGGCCTTCTGCAGCTCCTTGATGAAACGCTCGCTGTCACCGGCATGCTTCAGGGCATCGGTATAACGCGGGTTCGATTGCAGAAAATTCACATAGTCATCAAACGCGGCCCGAATCGAGCCGTAACTGCGGAAGGGCTCATTCTTGCGAACCATGGCGCCGTTCTCGTATTCAAGCGTGGACGCCACGCTGCGCTCGCCTTCCCACGCGCTGTTGGCCTTGATGCCGAACAGGTTCATGTTGCTCCGGCCCGCCCCATCGGTCGGCAGATGTCTGCCCCAGCCGGTTTCAAGCGCGGACTGGGCGACCAGCACCTGTGGATCGACACCCAGTCGCGCCGCCGCCGCGCGTGCGTGCGGCATCAGGTCGCGGACAAAGCCTTCCGGTTGATCCCAGCGTATACGGCCGCTGTCGGTCACCGTCGCGCCCGGCGTGGATGGTGCGGCAGGAAGCGTGCGAAACGCCAGCGCGGCGGGGACGCGGGCAGGCTTCAACGGCATCCCCTGCCCTGACTCAAGCGACTTCCCCGCCTGCGGATCAATCTGTTGCGCATCCTTGGCGGCCACATCGACCTTGCCCTTGGCGCGCATGGCCTTGAGATCGAGCGAGGGAAAGCCATCCGGACGGGGTGGCAGCACCTTGGTCGAGTGACCACCCTGGGGGTTGAGCTGGCGCAGCATGAAGTCGCTCAGGCCGATGCCGCCCGAACCCGCCATGGCCGAGGCCAGCTGCTGGTCCTGCATGTCGCGGAACATCTGCACCCCGGCGCCATCCGTCAGCGGGTCACCCGGACTGGCGGCGCGCATGCTCTTGATCATCTGCTGGATGAACAGCGCCTCGAACTGATTGGCCACGGTCTTCGCCTGGGCCTGGGGGTCCTTGGCGGCCTGCGCCCTGAGGCGGGTGAGGCTGCCAAAATCGGTAACCACGCTGGGGTCAGTGATCGTGCTCATGGCTGCACCTCCCGCTCAGATCACGATCAATTCGGCCTTGAGCGCGCCTGCCGCGCGCAGGGCCTCGAGGATGGCGACCAGATCGCCGGGGGCTGCACCCACCTGGTTCACGGCCTGGACGATCTCGTTCAGGGTGACACCCGGGGCGAAAAGGAACATGGGGCGCTTTTCCTGGGTGGCGGTGATCTCGGACTCCGGCGTGACCACGGTCTGGCCGCCCGACAGGGCCCCCGGCTGGCTCACGTCGGCCTTTTCCCTGATGGCCACGGTCAGGCTGCCATGGGTCACGGCGGCCGGGCTGACGCGCACATTGCTGCCGATGACGACCGTTCCGGTGCGCGAATTGACGATCACCCGTGCGGCGGGTTCGCCCGGGGTCAGTTCGAGGTTCTCGATATACGACAGGAAATTGACCTGCTGTTCCGGGCGGGATGGCGCGAGCACGCGCACACTCACCGCATCCAGCGCCTCGGCCACGCCACCGCCCAGTTCACGGTTGATCAGGTCGCTCATGCGCTTGGCGGTCGTGAAATCGGGCGTGTTCAGCGTCAGGTTGATGGTGCCGTTGGCCGCAATGTCGGTGGGCACGTCGCGCTCCACCGTCGCCCCGAGGGGGATGCGCCCGGCACTCGGAATATTGACACTGATGCGCGAGCCATCCTTGGCCTGCGCGCCGAACCCGCCGACCACGAGGTTGCCCTGGGCCATCGCGTAGATCTTGCCGTCGGCACCGCGCAGCGGGGTCATGATCAGCGCCCCACCGCGCAGGCTCTTGGCATTGCCCATCGAGGCGACGGTGACGTCAATTTTCTGACCCGGCCGCGAAAACGGCGGAAGTTCGGTCGTCACGGTCACGGCGGCCACGTTCTTGAGCTGCATGTTGCCCGGCGGCAGGGTCACGCCGTAGCGCTCCAGCATGTTCTTGATGCTCTGCAGGGTGAACGGCGCCTGCGAGCTGGAGTCCCCCGTGCCGTCCAGCCCGACCACGATGCCGTAGCCCATCAACTGGTTGCCACGCATGCCCTCGATGGCGGCAAGATCCTTGATGCGCTCGGCCTGGACGGCCGTGGCCATGAAAAGGCTGGCGAGCACAAGCCCGGCCCGAATCACTCGTTGCGCAATGTCATGTCGCATGGGATGTCTCCATCGGCTCAGAGCGGGAAGAATGGGCTGCTGAAGAACTGCCCAAGCCAGCCGCGGGTGTTGGCATCGTTGATGGACCCCTGGCCACCGTACTGGATGCGCGCATTGGCCACCCGGGTGGACAGCACGGTGTTGTCGCGGGCCACATCCGCAGGCCGCACCACGCCCGAGATCCGCACATACTCCAGCCCCTGGTTGATGCCGATGAATTTCTCGCCCTGGATCATCAGGTTGCCATTCGGAAGCACCCGACCCACGGTCACGGTGATGTCGCCTTCCAGCTTGTTCTTCTGGGTCGCCGTACCATCCCCACTGAAGCTGCGCGAGGCCGACAGGGTGGCATCCATGTTGGCCAGGGTATTGGCCGGCAGGCCGAACAGGCTGGCCACGCCCACCTCGTTCGAGTCCGACTTGGTGTTGGTCGCCTTGGCCGACTTGGACGCGTCCGTCTTCTCCTGCAGCTTCACGGTCAGCACATCCCCCACCTGAAAGGCCTTCTGGTCGCCGAACAGCCCGGCGTGCATGTCGGGGTTGAAGATGGCGCCATTGCGCTTCGGCTCGATCATCCTCGCTTCCGGCTCCAGCACGGCGGCGAAGGTCGGGTCACTCTCCATCGGCGGCTGGCTGGCGCAGCCTGCAAGCAGGCCAAAACCCGCCAACACCACCGCCATTCGAATGAGGCTAATCATGATCAGGCGCCAACACGCGAATTGAGGAAGCTGAGCATGCCGTCGGTGGTGGCAATGGCCTTGGAATTCATCTCGTAGGCCCGCTGGGTCTCGATCATGCCGACCAGTTCCTCGACCGTGTTCACGTTGGAGCTCTCAAGGAAGCCCTGGTTGAGCATGCCGATGCCGTTCAGGCCCGGGGTGCCGACCTGGGGCGCGCCGCTGGAGGCCGTCTCGCGGAACAGGTTGTCGCCCACCGGCTGCAGGCCGGCCGGGTTGATGAAGTCCGCGAGGGTGATCTGCCCCACCTGGGTGGGGATCGGCTGACCCTGAATCTGCACCGACACCGTGCCGTCGTTGCCGATGGTGATGCTTTGCGCGTTCTCCGGAATGGCCAGGGCCGGCTCGATCAGGTAGCCGTTCGCGGTCACCGCCTGCCCCTGCGCGTTCAGCTGCATGCTGCCGTCCCGCGTGTAGGCGATGGTGCCGTCCGGCATCAATACCTGCAGGAAGCCCCTGCCCTGCACCGCGACATCCAGCGCATTGTCGGTCTGCTGCAGGTTGCCCTGCAGGTGCAGCTTTTCGGTGGCGGCCACGCGCACACCGGTGCCGATGTTCAATCCGGACGGCAGCAGGTTGTCCTGGGTGTTGTTGGCGCCGGCCTGACGGTAGTTCTGGTAGATCAGGTCCTCGAACACCGCGCGGTCGCGCTTGAAGCCGGTGGTGTTGACGTTGGCCAGGTTGTTGGAAATGACGGACATGCGCGTGTTCTGCGCGTCGAGGCCGGTCTTGGCGATCCAGAGGGCGGGAGCGGTCATGGTTCAATCTCCTCGATTAGCTCAGCGAGAGCAGTCGATTGGTGGCCTCGCCATTGGCGTCGGCCTGTTGCATCAGTTTGGATTGGGTCTCGAACATGCGCGCGTACTGGATCATGCGCACCATCGAATCCACGGAATTCACGTTGCTGCCCTCAAGCACGCCCGAGGCGAGGTGAACGGCTGCGTCCGGCACCACCTCGGTGCCCGGCTTGACGCCCATCAGGCCATCCTGACGTTTCGCCATCGCCCCGGCGGGCGGATTGACGAGCCGGATGCGGTCGATCAACAGGGGCGCCGTCAGCGGATCACCGGGAGGCATGATGGTGATGCCGCCATCCGCGCCAATCTCGATCTTGGCCGCCGGAGGAATCGCGATGGGACCATCATTGCCCATCACGGGATGTCCCGCCCCCGTCGTCAACAAACCGACGCTGTCGATGCGCAGATCCCCCGCGCGGGTATAGGCCTCGCTGCCATCCGTCGCCTGCACCGTGAGCCAGCCCTCCCCCTGGATGGCGACATCCAGCTCGCGGCCGGTGGTCATCATGGGTCCGGCGTTGAGGTTGGTGCCCACGCGGGTGTCCTCGCTGTACACACGCGATGCCAGCACCGGACCATAGACCGGCAGGGATTTGAATTCGTCCAGGTCGGTCTTGAAACCGACCGTATTGGCGTTCGACAGGTTGTGACTGTTGGTCGCCTGGCCCAGCAGGGCATGCTTGGCCCCGTTCATGGCGATGTAGAGCATGCGATCCATGGCGCACCTCAGGAAATGGTCTTGATCGGATCAATGCATGCTTTGTGCCAGAATCGGAAAAGGGGCCGAAGCCCCTTGTAGTCGCTGATGAACAGCATGACGAAGATGCGTCAGCGAATATTGATGATGGTGTCGCTCAGGGCCTTGTTGGCCTCGATCGCCTTGGCGTTCGCCTGGAAGTTGCGTTGCGCGGTGATCAGGTTGACCAGTTCGGCGGTCAGGTCCACGTTCGACGCCTCCAGGGCGCCGGACTGGATCAGGCCGAAGCGTCCCGTGCCCGCCTCGCCCACCAGCGGCGTGCCGGATGCGATGGTCTCGACCCAGGAGTTGTTGCCGATCTGTTTCAGACCCTGCGCATTGCGGAAGTCCGCCATCAGCACCTTGCCCAGCGGGGTGGAGTCCCCGTTGGAGAAGTTGGCCCGAACCAGGCCATCCTCGCCGATCGAAAGGCCCGACAGGCGTCCGGTGGTGACGCCATCCTGCGACAGCTTGTTGACCACGAAGCCGAGATTGGCGAACTGGGTCGGGGCGTTGTGCTCCAGATCCATTGTCAAGGTGAGGGGGTCGGCCCCCCCCGGAACGGCGATGGGGCTTGACGTGATGGGCAAAGGCGTCGTGGCATCGAAGGTGCCGTCGCTGTTGAAGGTCATCGTGGCGTAGTCGATCCCCCCCGTCGAGGATCCCGCCGGTGCGGCCAGGTCAACCGGGATGGGATCACCCGCCGCATCGGTATCCATGGTCTGGAACATGGCCCACTGGTTTGGGGCCGCGTCATCCTTGACGAAATAGGTCGTCAGGACATGGGCATCGCCCAGGGAATCGTAGACCGTGACCGAGGTCGCGCTTGTATAGGTGCTCGGCTCCTTGGGGTCGAAATCAGCCACGGCGAGCGCTGATGCGTCCGAGGGCACGTTGATGCCCAGTTCCACCTCCGTGGTCGCCCTTGGCGCCCCGGAGGAGGCTGGCACGAGCAACTGCTTCGCGGTGGAAAGGCTCGTGGAGGAGACCGTCCCGTCGGGATTGACCGGAAGGCCCATCAGGTACTGACCGGAGCTGTTGACGATGTAGCCATCCTTGTCGATGCCGAATGCACCGGCGCGCGTGTAATTGACCTCCAGGCTCCCAAGACTCGGGGAGACCGCGAAGAAACCGCTGCCGCTGATGGCAAGGTCCAGCCCGCTGTCGGTGAACTGCATGTTGCCCTGCACGAACTGCTGGGACACCACCTGCGTGAGCGAACCCTGGCCCGTCGCGGTCTTGATGTTGCCAAACGCGCTCACCGCGTAGATGTCGCCGAACTCCGCACGGGACTTCTTGAAGCCGGTGGAGTTTGCGTTGGCGATGTTGTTGCTGGTGGCGCTCAGATCCTTGGAGGCACCATTCAGGCCGCTGAGGGACGTGTTGAAAGACATGGATTGCCTCCTTAGGCCAAGATGCGAGTGACATCCGCCAGGCTGACGCTGCCAAGCGAGGTGTGCAGTTCGATGGAATCACCCGCCAGCGAGACGCTGCTGACCCGGGATGCCGCCTGCACGGGCAGGCTGGTCAGCTGATCGCCCACCTTGGCCTCGGCCATCAGGCGGTAGGTGCCGGACTCCGCGTAGCCTCCATCCGCCAGCTTGCCATCCCAACTGAAGTCCGTCAGGCCCGTCGATGACACGGGCAGGTTCATGGAATTCAGGAGCGCGCCGCTGGCCGACTCAATGCGCATGTTGACCTGACCGACTCCAGCGGGCACATCCACCGCGCCCTGCAGCAGGCCGGGACCCGGTGCACCCGATGCGTCGAGACTCCCGCTGAACTCCGCCAAGTTGCTGTTCACCAGCACCTGTTTGCCAACCATGGAACTGGCCTCCAGCACGCGACTGGACTGCAGGGACATCGCCAGTTTGTCGAAGGAGGCCTGCAGATCCCCGATGCCCGACACGGTCGAGAACTGGGCCATCTGCCCCAGGAACTCGCCATTGTCCATCGGCTGCATCGGATCCTGGTTCATCAGCTGGGTGGTCATCAGCTTGAGGAAATCGTTCTGCGCCAGATCCCCCGTGCTGGCCGTGCCGGAATCGGAGGGGGAAATCCCCAGCCCAAGGCTGGCGTAGGGATCACTGGAAATCGTATTCATCAAGAACCTCCTCAGGACTTGCCAAGGTTGAGCGTGCGCAACATCAGTTCCTTGGACGTGTTCAACACCTGAACGTTCGTTTGATAGGAGCGAGAGGCTGACATCATGTTGACGGTCTCCTCGACCACATCAACATTAGACCCATACACATAGCCCTGCGCATCGGCGAGGGGATGTCCGGGATCATAGCGCATGGCCGCGGGGGCCGGACTTTCGGCAATACCGGCGGTATTCACCCCCGCGCTGAGGGCATCATGGAAATGGGCGCTGAAGATGGGATGGCGCGCCTTGTAGGCCTCCTCCGCCGAACCTGCGACCGTTTCGGCATTCGCCAGGTTGCTTGCCGTCGTGTTCAGGCGGGTCGTCTGGGCGCTCATTGCGGAGCCTGCGATATCAAAGATGCGGGTCAGTGACATGATCATTCACCTCTCAATGCGCTCATCATGCCGGCGATGTTCCCGTTCAGGAACGTCAGCGTGGCCTGGTACTGGACGGCGTTTTCGGAAAAGCGGGCCTGCTCCTGCTGGGCATCGACCGTGTTGCCATCGAGCGAGGCCTGGGTGGGAACGCGGTAGCTCAGGTGTGCGCCGAGCAGCAGCGCATCACCCACCGGCAAGTGAGGCGATTGCGTGCGCTGAAGGTTCAACTGCCCCCCTTGAGCCTCGGCAAGGGCATCGCGAAAATCGAGGTCGCGCGCCTTGTAATGCGGGGTGTCGGCATTGGCCAGGTTCGAGGCGAGCATATCGGCCCTGCGCGCGCGCAAGGCCAGGGCTTCGTCATGGTTGGAAAACAGTCGGTCGTGGATGGCGCTCATGGCAACCTCCGGACATGGGAACACGCCTGCGATGAAAGCATTTACCATGCCAGAAGATCAGGCCATCAGTCGGAGGGCTTGAGGTAGATGCCGCCGCCGCAGGCCTGACGGACGAGACGATATTCGTTGACCAGGGACTCGGGGATGGCCTCGGACGCCCCAAGGAACAAGGTGCCCCCCGGACGCAGCGCCTGAATCAGGCGATCCAGGATGTCCAGCTTCTTGTCGCTGGAGAAATAGATCAGCACGTTGCGACAAAAAATGGCATCGAACTGGCCAAAGAGGGAAAAGCTCGTCAGCAAATTGGCGGGACGGAAGCTAATTCGGGATGCAATCTCCGAACGAATCTTCCAGTCATCCTCGCGTCGATCAAAGAAGCGCTGCAAACGCTGGTCATCCATGCCGCGTCGCAGGGTCAACGCGTCATAGCGGCCCTCGCGGGCGATGCGCAAGGCCGCTTCGGAAATGTCCGTCGCCATGATTTTGACGCTCGGCGCATGCCCCGGCCGCTGGAGGGCCATCTCTTCAACCAGCATGCTCAGCGAATAAGGCTCCTGGCCCGTCGCGCAGGCCGCACACCAGACCCTGAGTCCGGCACCGGGTCTGTCGGCAGCCGGCTTGAGCATGGCGTCACGAAAATGGTCGAAAGGAAATGCATCACGAAACCAGAGGGTTTCATGCGTCGTCATGGACTCGACGATGCGAAGGCCGTACCGGGGAGCCTGCGTGCCGCGCATGGCGCTCACCAGCGCGTTGAAATCTTCCAGCCCCTCTTCCCGCAGCAAGGACATGAGCCTTATCTCGAGCAGATAGCGCTTGTTTTCACCAATGACGATGCCGCTTTCCCGTTCAAGAAAGAGCTGAAGGAATTTGAACGCGTCATCAGAAATCGGGGCCATCAGGCAAGACCCTGTACTTCATGAATGCGGCCGAGGACGGTCTTGGCCAGTTCATCGGGATGGAACTTCGGAATGAAGCGGTTGGCGCCCACGCGCTGCACCATGCTCTCGTTGAAGCTGCCGCTCAGCGAGGTGTGCAGCACGACATACAGATCCTGCAAGCGCTCATCGCGGCGAATCTCGGCCGTCAGTGTGTAGCCATCCATGGTCGGCATCTCGACATCCGAAATGACCATCAGCACCTGATTGATCAAGTGATCGGGGGATGCAGCCCACTTCTTGAGGGTTTTGAGCGCATCGGCGCCATTGTTGACGAGTACCGAGCGGACGCCCATTTCATCGAGCGTATTCTTGACTTGATTGCGGGCCACGAACGAGTCGTCGGCGACCAGCACCAGCATGTTGCCGTGCGCGCCGCTCTGGGCAATCTCGCCCATCAGGTCCTCGGAAATATGCTCGGCCACGCCGACGACATTGCTGAAAATCTGCTCCACATCGACGATCTCGACCAGATGATTGTCAACCCGGGCGACGGCGGTCAAGAAATTGTTGGCGCTGGTCCCCGCCGGGGGAGGCATGATTTCCTGCCAGCTGAGGTTGACGATCCGATCGACCGCGCGCACCAGGAAGCCCTGGACCGCACGGTTGTATTCGGTAATGACGACGAATGCCTGCTCGACCTCGTCGGGAGCAAGCCCTCGCATGCCTATCGACTCGGCAAGATCGATGACGGTAAGGGTATGACCGCGCACGTCGGCAATGCCCTTGATGCTCGGATGCGCCTTCGGCACGCGAGTGAGATGCGGGCAGCGGATCACCTCGCGCACCTTGAACACGTTGATGCCGAAATGCTGCCCCCCATCCAGGCCAAAGATCAGCAACTCAAGGCGATTGTGGCCTGCAAGCTTGGTTCGAGCATCGACGGTGGACATAACGTCTTTCATGGACACAATCTCATAAATCTTCTTGAAGCCGTTATCGGCAAGCATAGCCAAGTCTTGAGCGGCAAGGGCCATTGAACCCTTAAAGGACATGGCCCGCAATGTGCTTGGGTCTTGCGCATGAAGCCTTCATGTTCATGCAGCACCCCGGCCCCTGACGTTCGCCACATCCTGATGGCGGCCTGCTTGTGGCTATCGCCCGCCCCGGCCCAGGCCGCCCACTCGCTGGTCGACATTCAGGAAACCGCACGTCAATTCATCGACGAATCACAACCGTCCACGGGCGACGGGCGCCGCGAGATCGAGATTCGCCCCCTCGATCCAAGATTGCAACTCGCCGAGTGCGACCAGCCGCTCAAGGCGTTCAGCCCGGCGAGTCAGCAACGGGGCAACCTCATCACCATGGGCATCCGCTGCCAGGGAAGCAGCCCATGGAAAATCTATGTCTCGGGACGCGTTCGCCTGTTCCGCCCCGTGGCCGTGTTGAGCCGACCGCTGCCCAAGGGCGCCGTCATCCAGCCCATGGATGTCGAGTTCAGGGAGCAGGACGTGGGTTCGCTCAATCGCGGCTTCTATTCCCGACAGGAAGAATTGACGGGCATGTCGACCAAGCGCCCGCTGAACCTCGGCGAGATCCTGACGCCCAATAACCTGCAGGCCCCGGTTGCCGTGAGCAAGGGCCAGCGGGTCACGATCCGCGCCGAAGGCCATGCCTTCCATGTCGGCATGAGCGGCGAGGCCATGCGTGACGGGGGCATCGGAGAGCGTATCCAGGTGAAAAACCTGAGCTCCGGCCGCCTGATCGAAGCCCTGATTCAGGGCCCGGGGGAAGTGCTCGTGCTGTATTGAACGGACACACAAAGAATTCCAGGCTGGGCGCTAAAGTTTTCCAACATGCGTCCGATATACTCAAGCAAAGGGACATCCACCCTCTGGAGAACAAGCCATGACCACGATCAACAACCTGACTCAAGCCTCCCGTTCCTATGACGTGGGCACAGAGGATCGCGGCCGCGCAGGGCAGGCACCGGCTCGCAACCCGAGCGAGGCGGGTGCGGCCGCGACTGACAGCGTGACCATCACGGAAACGGGCAGCCAGATGGCGGCCACCGCACGCGAGATGGCCGCCGCCCCTGCCTTCGATACCGCCAAGGTCGATCGGATCAAGGCGCTGATCGCCGATGGCCAGTACGCCATGGACCCGCAGCGCATTGCAGATCGCTTCATCGAGCTTGAATCCGCGCTCGGCCGTGCCTGATGAGCCACCCGCCCCGCCCCGCGTCCTGCCTGAGACTGACCGAAGCGGTCAGCAAGCTGCATGCGGGGCTTGATGAGCTCACGAGCCTTCAGCCATTGCTGGAAACGGCTTTCGCCAGGAATACGCTCGACCCCTCCCTGCTGGATCAATACAAGCGGCTGCTCGATCGCCTGACCCAGGCCGATGGCGAGCGCGTTTTTGCCCTCAAGTCCCTTGGCCTGGGCGACATGGACATGACGGCCGCGCTTCGTCATTGCGAACTCGATGATCTTGCCGAGGCGTGGGGGCAGGTCCGCGAGCAACTGCCGCGGATCGCCATCACCAATCGCAAGCATGCCCAGTTCCTGCACAAGGCCACCGCGACGCTCCAGTCCGGTCTGGGCCTGTTGGGCGCCACGGGCAACCAGCCCCCGCTTTATGGGCCCAGCGGCCTCAAGGAATCTTCACTCCATACCCGCACGCTGGGCTCGGCCTGACACACGCCTCCCTTTCAAAGCGAAAGGCGCTATGTCCCCCCTGCCATCACCCAGCCCGTCAGCGAGGCAAAGGTCAGCAGGAAGCCGACCGGCACCATGCCGATGAAATAGACGGCAAACCCCTCGTCGTCCATGAACATCGCCGTAAAGCCCACGATGGAACCGACCAGGGTCAGAATGATGCCCAGGACAAGCATGATCTTGAAAACACGGTTCATGGGTTCACCCGCCAATCATGTGCCGATGCCATACGTTATGGCATAAAAAAGGCCCGAATGATGACATTCGGGCCTTGGTGTTTGGTGGAGCTAGACGGGATCGAACCGTCGACCTCTTGCATGCCATGCAAGCGCTCTCCCAGCTGAGCTATAGCCCCGTAAACGGAGTGTGTCGGAATCAAGCCTGAACGGCCGAATCAAACAGGAATTTGATTGGTGGAGCTAGACGGGATCGAACCGTCGACCTCTTGCATGCCATGCAAGCGCTCTCCCAGCTGAGCTATAGCCCCACAGCGGGATGGCTGCGCATATTACGCACCCGCCCCCCGTCCGTCAAGCCGATTTTGACGCCACGATGAAGGTGATCGCCTTCTGCAGACGCGCCAGGCTGCGCTCGCGGCCGACCAGCGCCAGGGTGACGTCAATCGAGGGCGAGGCCGTGGAGCCGACCAGCGCCACGCGCATCGGCTGGGCCAGCATCGGGAATTTGACGCCCACCGCCTTGACCACGTCCTTGATCACCGGCTCCAGCTCGGCCGCGCGCCAATCGCTCACCGCCTCCAGCGCCTCGACCGCCGCGCGCAGCACCGGCTCGGCCTCGGCCGTCAGATGTTTGGCGGCCGCGTCTTCGTCATAGCTCAGTTCATCGCGGAAGTAGCAGGCCGCCTGCTGGGCCATCTCGACCAGGGTGCGGGAACGCTCGCGCAGGGCGACGATGACATCCTCCAGCGCCGGGCCTTCGCTCGGGTCCACGCCCAGATGGCCCAGCTGCCAGCCCAGGTAACGCGCCACATGCGCGGGATCGCTGGTCTTGATGTAGTGCTGGTTGAGCCACAGCAGCTTGTCCGGGTTGATGGCGGAAGCGGACTGGTTCACATCCTTCACGTCGAACAGGCGCATCATCTCCTCGCGGCTGAACACCTCCTGGTCGCCGTTGGACCAGCCCAGGCGCACCAGATAGTTCAGCAGCGCCTCGGGCAGGTAGCCCTCCTCGTGATACTGCATCACGCTCACCGCGCCGTGGCGCTTGGACAGCTTGGCGCCATCCGGTCCCAGGATCATCGGCAGGTGGCCGTACACCGGCGGCTCGGCACCCATGGCGCGGAAGATGTTGATCTGGCGCGGGGTGTTGTTGAGGTGATCGTCGCCGCGAATGACATGGGTGATGCCCATGTCGAAGTCATCCACCACCACGGTCAGGTTGTAGGTCGGCGTGCCGTCCGAGCGGGCGATGATGAGATCGTCCAGCTCCTCGTTACGGATCACCACGCGACCGCGCACCAGATCCTCGATCACCACCTCGCCATCCTTCGGATTGCTGAAGCGGATCACCGGCTGCACGCCCTCGGGCGGCGCGGGCAGGGTCTTGCCCGCCTCCGGACGCCAGCGACCGTCGTAACGCGGCTTCTCGCCCGCCGCCATCTGCGCCTCGCGAAGCTGATCCAGTTCCTCGCGCGGCATGTAGCAGCGGTAGGCATGGCCCGCCTCCAGCAGCTGCTGGATCACCTCCTTGTAGCGGTCGAAACGATGGGTCTGGTAAAACGGGCCTTCGTCATACTCCAGATTCAGCCAGGCCATGCCCTCGAGGATGGCATTGACCGACTCCGGCGTGGAACGCTCAAGATCCGTGTCCTCTATCCGCAGGATGAAATCGCCGCCGTGACGACGGGCGTAGAGATAGGAAAACAGCGCAGTGCGCGCCCCGCCGATATGCAGATAGCCGGTGGGGCTGGGCGCGAAACGGGTACGGATCTTCTTCATGGCGGACTCGGGATTGAACGAATGCCGCGCAGTTTAGCAAAGCCCGTATCAAGCCGGGCCGACCGGCCGCAGGTTTGCATGGTAGGAGCGGACCTTGGGCCGCGATGGATGAGGCATCATCTTCGCGGCCCAAGGTCCGCTCCTACAGGGGAAACCGAACGCTTCATGAAGACTCGACAAGCGCCAGCACCCCATCCATCACATTCGTGCCCGTCGGGCCCGTGCGGATCAGCGCATCGACGGCGCCAAGTGCCGTTCCGCTATCCGCGCGGCGCAAGGCATCCTCCGGGTCGATGCCCGCCGCGCGCATGGCGGCCGCCGTGCCGCCATCCACGCAGGCGCCCGCCTCCTCCGTCGGCCCGTCCGTGCCGTCCGTCCCCGCCGCCAGCAGGGTGATGCCGGGATGGCCCTCCAGCGCCAGCGCCGCGCCCAGGGCCAGGTGCTGGTTGCGCCCGCCCCGCCCCGGATGCCCCGGCAGGGTCACCGTGGTTTCCCCGCCCCAGAGATAGATACCGGGCGGCCCGTCGATCAGCTGACGCGCCAGCCGCTCCCCCGCCTCGCGCGCATCTCCCTGCACGAACGCGGTCGGACGATGAACCGGAACGCCCAGACAGAATGCAGCCCGGACAGCGGCATCCAGCGCCGTGGCATTGGAGGCGAGGATGCGCGAGGTCACACCCGCCCAGCGCGGATCAGCCACCGCCGGCATGGGTGGCGCGGCATCGAGCAAGACACGCAGCCAGTCCGGCAGGTTTTCGGGCAACGGAACATTCACGCAAGGCGACAACGGCCCGGAACCGATGCTGGCGGGATCATCCCCCGGCACATCGGACATCATCAGCACCACGGCACGCCGACCGTCCAGAGGCTCCAGCAGCCGCCCGCCCTTGATGCATGACAGCCGCTTGCGCACCGCGTTCATGGCGTGAATATCCAGCCCGCTGCCCAGCAGCCAGGCATTCACGCGCCGCCAGCCGTCCAATGACACCCCCTCGGGCAGCGCCTCGACCAGACTGGACGCCCCGCCGGAGAACAGGAACAGCAGGGGGCGATCCGACGGCGCGGCGTGCATGAACTCCAAAAGACGCCGCCCGGCGTGCAGGCTGCGCGCATCAGGCATGGGATGCCCCGCCTCGATGATCTCCACGCCTGCGCGGTCACGCAGCGCGGGCGCGACGTGACCGTCCTTGGTAATCAGCAGGGCGCGCACGTCTTGCACAACATCCAGCGCCCCCTCAAGCATGGCGGATGCCGCCTTGCCAATGGCAATGATGGATCCCAATAACGCATCACGCCGCCGTAACTCATCTGCCACCAAGAGGCGACCATTCGTCGCCGCAAGCGCGGCATCCAGCATATTGCGAAGCACAAGACAGGTGTTCATGGTGTTAATCAGCCTTGCGTCATGCGGTTTTCGGGTCTATTTTGTGTATAAATTTAATCCTGGGTACACATTATGCGCACCAATATCGAAATCGACGCCACCCTGATGCAAGATGTCCTCCGCGCCACCGGCGCGAAGACCAAGCGCGAGGCCGTGGAAATGGGCCTGCGCACCCTGCTTCGTCTGCGTCAGCAAGCAGAAATTCGACGCCTGAAAGGCAAATTGCCATGGGAAGGCGATCTTGAGGCCATGAGAACCGACCGATGATCATGGTGGACTCCAGCGTTTGGATCGACTTCTTTCGTGGCACGTCCACGCCTCAAGTCGAACGACTGGACAGCCTGCTCGGTATCGAACCGCTGGCCATCGGCGACCTGATCCTCACCGAGGTGCTGCAAGGCTTCAACAGCGACCGCGATTTCAATCAGGCCAGAACCATGCTCGCCTCATTGGATGTGACCGACATAGGCGGCCATGACATCGCAGTACAAGCCGCCCGCAACTTTCGCACCCTGCGTCAACGTGGCGTCACCATCCGCAAGACCATTGACACCCTCATAGCGACTCGCTGCATCGAATCGGATCTCGCCCTGCTCTACAGCGACCGGGATTTTGGCCCGTTCGTGGAGCATTTGGGCTTACGCTCGGCAATGGACGACTGAATCAGGCGCGCACGTCGCCATCGACATAGAACCAGCGGCCCTGCTCCCGCACGAACCGACTGCACTCATGCAATCGCCGAACCCGACCGCCGCCCCATCGTGAACGCGCCACAAAACACACCACCCCACGATCATCCTGCACACCGCCCGCCTCCACCCTGTCGATGCGCAGCCCCACCCACGTCACCGCCTCATCGGCATCAAAACCCAGCGCCACAGGCCGCGTGGATTCATGCCAGCTCGCCAGCAAATAGGCTTCGTTGGCCTGCGTGAACGCGGTATAACGCGAACGCATCAACTGCTCGGCGGTCTCGGGCAACACGCCTTGGTCGATAAAACGCCCGCAGCAGGACGAATAAGAGTAGCCGGAGCCGCATGGGCAGACGTTTTCAGTCATTAATCATCAAACCTTCCCCGCCCAATCAATGTGAATCTTGCGGTGCTGCATCACGCAGTCACGCAAATAAAGGTTGATGAGGCTTTGATAGGGTATGCCCGCCTCTTCCGCCATACGTTTGAAGTAGTCCACCACGTCTTCGGACAGGCGCATGGTCACGGGCTTCTTGAGCTGACTGGCATAAGGATTTCTGCGGGATTTCATTGTGGAAAGATCGTATTCAGCTTTCATGATGTCTCACTTCCATAAAATGCGCTTTCACGCTTGGTGGCTTTGCGGGCAGAGATGATGCGGATGACTTCGCCTGCATCCCTTTCGCAGTGGCAAACGAGCAAGAGTCTGGCTTCGGAACTTATGCCGAGCATCAGGAAGCGTGTTTCGACTTCCGAGTGTTCGGCATCAAAAAACTGTACTGCAAAATCATCGTAAAACACTGAACGCGCTTCATCGAAGGACACGCCGTGTTTCTTGATATTGGCCT
>SDAY01000104.1 GCA_006212015.1 Halothiobacillaceae bacterium | reverse complement strand
CGGCGCCCCCGCCGCGATGAAGGTTGGCGTGCAGTGCCCCGCAGGAGCGGCGCCCCCGCCGCGATGAAGGTTGGCGTGCAGTGCCCCGTAGGAGCGGCGCCCCCGCCGCGATGAAGGTTGGCGTGCAATGCCCCGCAGGAGCGGCGCCTTCGCCGCGATGAAGGCCGCGCGTCCCTTCGGCTTGGTCGGTCAGGGCGCGCGGATGAGCAGGACGGGCATGGTGGCCATGCGTGCGACCTCTTCGGCGGTGCTGCCCAGCAGGATGCGCCGCCAGCCACGCCGGCCGTGGGTGCCGGCCACGATCAGGTCGGCCTGCCAGGCTTCGGCCTCGCGGAGGATGCTTCCGGCGATGGTCTCGCCCATGTCGCGCAGTTCGATCATGCGTGACTCCGCCTCCATGCCGGCGGCATGGACCTGCTCGAGCATGCGCTCAAGCACCTTTTCTCCGCCGGCGGTCATGGCGCTCCAGAGTGCGCGTGGGTCGACGATTTCCTCGCCGACGTTGAGGAAGACCTCCTCGACCACATGCACGAGCATCAAATGACTGCCGTGAGCGCGTGTCAATTCGATGGCCTTGGCCAGCGCCCGCATCGATGTTTCACTGCCATCAACGGCCACAAGAATGCGTTTGAACATGCTTGACTCCTCAATCAGCCTGATTCCATCTGAGCGTAGCCCATGAATCCGCCGCAAGAGATGCATATTGAGAAACCCCGGACGCGAAGGCTGTTCTTCGCGCTCTGGCCGGACGAGGCGACGCGCACGCGACTGGCCGGGCTGCTGAAGGCCCTGCCCCCGCCCGAGCGGCATGGACGCGACATGCGGGTGGAGAACCTGCACATCACCCTGTTCTTCCTCGGCGATTGCGAGGGGGGCCTGCTGCCCTGCCTGGACGAGGCCGGGGCGGCGGTGCGGAGAGATGCCTTCGACATGGTGCTCGATCGGCTGGGCGTGTTCGAGCGTGCGCGGGTGCAGTGGGCCGGCGTCAGTCGGCCGCCGGAGGCCCTGCTGCGGATGCAGGATGCGCTGAGCCTGGCGCTGGAGGCCCGCTGCGGCATGGCCCGCGACAGCCGCCCCTTCGCCCCGCATCTCACCCTGCGCAGGAATGCGCGCGAGCCTTGCGCATGGCCGGAGAGCGTTCCGCCCATTCCCTGGCATGTCGATGCATTCGTGCTGGTGGAGTCGCTCAACGATGACGAGGGCGTGCGCTACCGGCCCGTCCGGCAGTGGCCCTTGAGGCAGGATGAGACCGCAATCCACCGGGTTTAAGCAGCGTATTGACGCCATGTGGCGTAACATGGCTGGTCATTTTTACTTCATCGCGGCGCATGTGACGCAATGACGGAATTCCTGCTCATCCTGGTCAGCACGGTCCTGGTCAACAACTTCGTATTGGTGAAGTTCCTGGGCCTGTGCCCGTTCATGGGTGTCTCGCGCAAGCTGGAGACGGCCATGGGCATGGGCCTTGCCACAACCTTCGTGCTCACCCTCTCGTCCGTGCTCAGCTATCTCGCCCAGCAGTACCTGCTCGCCCCGTTTGGGCTGGAGTATCTGCGCACCATCGCCTTCATCGTGCTGATCGCGGCGGTGGTGAATTTCACCGAAATGGCGCTGAAGAAGGCGAGCCCCTTGCTGCACAATCTGCTGGGCATCTACCTGCCGCTGATCACCACCAACTGCGCGGTGCTGGGCGTGGCCCTGCTGAACGTGCAGGAGGAGCACAACCTGGCCCAGACGGCGGTCTACGGCTTCGGCGCGGCCATCGGCTTCACCCTGGTGCTGGTGCTGTTTGCCGCCATGCGTGAGCGCCTGGTCGCCGCCGACGTGCCACGACCGTTCCAGGGCACTCCGATCGGTCTGGTCACCGCTGGGCTGATGGCGCTGGCCTTCATGGGCTTCGCGGGGCTGGTGAAAGCCTGATGTGGACCGCGATCCTCGTCTTCACCGTCCTCGCGCTGGTGCTTGGGGCCCTGCTGGGCTACGCCGGACAGGCCTTCAAGGTCGAGGGCGACCCGCTGGCCGACAAGATCGACGCGCTGCTGCCGCAGACCCAGTGCGGTCAGTGCGGCTATCCCGGTTGCCGGCCCTATGCCGAGGCCATCGCGGCGGGCGAGGCGGACATCAACCGTTGCCCGCCGGGCGGCGAGACGACCATCAAGGCGCTGGCCGATCTGCTGGGCGTGGAGCCCAAGCCTCTGGACGCGGAGCTGGGCGAGGAAAAGCCGAAGACGGTGGCCTGGATCGACGAGCAGGTCTGCATCGGCTGCACCCTGTGCATCCAGGCCTGCCCGGTGGATGCCATCCTCGGCGCGCCCAAGCTGATGCACACCGTCATCCGCGACGAGTGCACCGGCTGCGAGCTGTGCGTGGCGCCCTGCCCGGTGGATTGCATTTACATGCTGCCGCTCAAGCCGGAACTGGACCAGTGGCGCTGGCCGAATCCCGAAAGCCGCATCGAGATCGCCGAGGACGTCTCTCTCGTCATTGCGAGCGATCCTGCCCTCGGCCGCGAGGCGGAAGGCCGAGGCGGGAAGCACGCCATGGTTGCTCCATCCGAGGTGCTCTCTGGATCGCCACGGCCCGCTGGGCCTCGCGATGACGGGAGTCGGGCATGAGCGAGCGCATCCTTCACCGTTTTCCCGGCGGCCTGCATCCCGAGCAGCACAAGAGCGAATCCAACGGCACGCCCATCCGCCGCGCCGCCCTGCCGGAGCGCCTGATCCTGCCGCTCAGGCAGCATATCGGCCAGGCGGCCAAGCCGGTCGTGGCGGTGGGCGAGCGCGTGCTGCGCAACCAGCGGCTGGCCCAGGCCGAGGGCTATGTCAGCGCGCCGGTGCATGCGCCGACCTCGGGCATGATCCTCGCCATCGAGGAGCACGCCGTGCCGCATCCCTCGGGGCTGTCCGCGCCGTGCATCGTGCTCCAGCCGGACGGGCTGGACGAGGGCATGCGGGCCTTCGAGCCCTGGCCGGACTTTTGCGCCGTCTCCCCGCTGCTGCTGCGCGAGCGGGTGCGCGAGGCGGGCATCGTCGGCCTCGGCGGCGCGGTCTTCCCCAGCGCGGTCAAGTTGGCCGGCACGCCGGGCACGCCTATTCATACCGTCGTTCTCAACGGTGCGGAATGCGAGCCCTACATCAGCTGCGACGACCGCCTGATGCGCGAACGCGCGGACGAGGTGCTGCGCGGCGGTCAGATCCTCATGCATGTCGTGTCTGCCGAGCGTTGTCTGGTCGGCGTGGAAGACAACAAGCCGGAGGCCATCGCCGCGCTGCGCGAGGCTGCCCGGCTGCTGGGTGACGCGCGCATCGAGATTGTCGCGGTGCCCACGATCTACCCCTCGGGTGGGGAGAAGCAGCTGATTCATGTGATGACCGGCGAGCGGATCAGCCGCGAAACCCGCACCACCGAACGGGGTTTCCTGGGCCAGAACGTCGGCACGGCGGTCGCCATTTACCGCGCCGTGGTGCATGGCGAGCCGCTGACCCGGCGCATCGTGACGGTGACCGGCAGCGGCATGGCCCAACCCGGCAACTGGGACGTGCCGCTCGGCATGCTGGCCTGCGACCTGATCGAACAGGCCGGGGGCTACCGCCCGGATGTCGCCCGCCTGATCCTCGGCGGGCCGATGATGGGCTTCGCCATGCCGAGCGACGAGGTGCCGGTGACCAAGGCGGCCAACTGCCTGCTGGCGCTGGCCAGCCGCGACGCACCCGCCGATCCGCTGCCCATGCCCTGCATCCGCTGCGGCAAGTGCGCGGAGGCCTGTCCGGTCGAGCTGCAGCCGCAGCAGCTGCTGTGGGATGCCCGCGCCGGGGATTTCGAGCGGGCCGAGAAGCGGGACAGCCTGTTCGAGTGCATCGAGTGCGGCATCTGCTCCGCCGTGTGTCCGTCGCATATCCCGCTGGTGCAGTATTTCCGCTACGCCAAGACCGAGATCTGGCAGCGCGAGCGGGACAAGGACAAGGCCTCCCAGGCGAAGGTGCGTTTCGATGTCCGCAACGCCCGCATCGAGCGCGAGAAGCGCGAGCGCGAGGCGATGCTGGCCAGGAAGCGCGCCCAGCTGGCCGCGCAGAAGGCCACCGCCGAGCCGGCTCCGGGCGAGGGCGAGGCCGCGCCGGTAGACGACAAGCAGCGGGCCATCCGCGAGGCGATGGAGCGGGCCAGGGCACGCAAGGCGGCGATTCAGGGCCAGGCCGAAGACCCGCCTGTCGATAAGGCATGATGCTCACGCTGATTGTACCCCTCCCCCTTGACGGGAGAGGGTGGCGGGCGTCTGGTCGGCGTCGCCCGGTCAAGGGCTGCTCCCCCCTCTCCCCCAGCCCCTCTCCCGCCAGGGGAGAGGGGTGTAATACACGAGGGTTTGTCTGAATGCGCTTTCCTACCGTCGCTTCCCCGCATGTCGCGCCCGCCCATGATGTCAGCCGCATCATGCGGCAGGTCATGCTGGCGTTGGTGCCCGGCACGGCCATCGCCATCCATTTCTTCGGCTGGGGCGTGCTGGTCAATATCCTGCTGACGGTCAGCGCCGGCCTGCTGGCCGAGGCCGCGATGCTGGCCGCGCGCGGGCGTCCGCTCAAGCCCTTCCTGTCCGATGGCAGCGTGATCGTCACGGCCTGGCTGCTGGCGCTATGCCTGCCGCCGCTGGCCCCCTGGTGGCTGCCGGTCACCGGCATCGTGTTCGCGGTGGTCTTCGCCAAGCATCTTTACGGCGGGCTGGGCTACAACCTGTTCAACCCGGCCATGGTCGGCTACGTGGTGCTGCTGATCTCCTTCCCGCGCGAGATGACCCAGTGGGTGATGCCGCAAGGTCTGGCGGCGGCCAGCCTGAGCCTGCCCGAGGCCTTCCATGTCGTGTTCACGGGGCAGCTCCCCGCGGGCATCGGCTGGGATGCGCTGAGCAGCGCAACCCCCTTGAATCTGTACAAGACGCAGACCGGCCAGGGCGTGCCGCTTTCGACCATTCAGCAGCAACCGATATTCGGCACGCTGGGCGGGGTCGGTTGGGAATGGGTGACGCTCGGCTGGCTGGCGGGCGGCCTGTGGATGATGTGGCGCGGCATCATCAACTGGCGCATTCCCCTGACCATGCTCGGCGCCTTCGGCCTGCTGGCCCTGGGCTTTCACCTTTACGATGCCGAACGCTACGCCGGCCCCCTGTTCCACCTCTTCAGCGGCGGCGCCATGCTCGGCGCGTTCTTCATCGCCACCGACCCGGTGAGCGGTTCGACCACCCCGCGCGGGCAGCTGGTCTTCGGCGCGGGCATCGGCGTGCTGGAGTACTTCATCCGCACCTTCGCGGGCTATCCGGACGGCGTCGCCTTCGCCGTGCTGCTGATGAACATCGCCGCGCCTCTGATCGACCACTACACCCCCGCGCGCGTGTTCGGCGCTCGGGGAGGGCGGGCATGAACAAGGTCCAGATCGGCCTGACCGCCGCCGTGCTGGCGGCGTTCGCCATCCTTGGGGTCGGCATCGTCGCCTTCATGCACGGACAGACCGGGCCGCTGATCGCCGAGCAGGCCCGCGCGGCCCTCGGCCAGCGACTGGCCGCCGTGCTGCCCGGGGGCTACGACAACGACCCGGCGGGCGAGGCGCGCATGCTGCCCGCCGATCCGCTGCTTGGCGGCAAGGGGCCGAGCGCCCTGTATGTCGCCCGCAGGGCGGGGCGGGTGCATGGGCTGGCCTTCGAGGTCGTCGCGCCCAACGGCTACAGCGGCGCCATCCAGTTGCTGGTCGGCATGGACCGCGAGGGTCGGCTGGCCGGGGTGCGGGTTCTCGCGCACAAGGAGACGCCGGGCCTGGGCGATCCCATCGAGGAGGCCCGGTCCGGCTGGATCCACGGCTTCGCGGGCAAGACCCTGGGCGATCCCGGTCCGAAGGGCTGGGCGGTGAAGAAGGACGGCGGCGTGTTCGACCAGTTCACCGGCGCGACCATCACCCCGCGCGCGGTCGTGCAGGCCGTGCACAAGACCCTGCGGTATTTCGAGCAGCATCGTGCTGAACTTCTGGGAGAGGACGCGCCATGAGCGGAGTGAGCGAAACCACGGTTGACGCAGGCGTCATCGATGATCTTCCCAAGCCGGTGGCGAGCGGGCCTACTCTGGGCCAGCTCGCGGCGGATGGCCTCTGGCGCAACAACCCCGCCCTGGTGCAGGTGCTCGGCCTCTGCCCCCTGCTTGCCATCTCCAACAACACGGTCAATGCGCTCGGGCTTGGCCTCGCCACCCTGCTGACCCTGGTGGTCAGCAATACCCTGGTCTCCGTCATCCGCCACTGGGTGCGCCCGGAGGTTCGGCTGCCGGTGTTCGTGCTGGTCATCGCCTCCGTGGTCACCGCCATCGAGCTGGCGATGAACGCCTGGCTGCACGGGCTCTATGTCGTGCTCGGCATCTTCATCCCGCTGATCGTCACCAATTGCATCATCATCGCCCGCGCGGAGGGCTTCGCCTCGCGCAACAGCGTGGGGCGCGCGGCCTGGGACGGGCTGATGATGGGCCTGGGGTTCGCGCTGGTGCTGGTCGCGCTGGGCATGCTGCGCGAGGTGCTGGGGCAGGGCACCCTCCTCGCCAACGCGCACCTGATGTTCGGCGAATGGGGCCGCGCGCTGACCGTGACGGTCATTCCCGAGTATCACGGCTTCCTGCTGGCCATCCTGCCGCCGGGGGCGTTCATCGGCCTTGCGCTGCTGGTGGCCTTGAAGAACGCGCTGGATCAGCGGGCGCGCGCCCGCTGAGTGTTGGGGAAACCTCGTGGAGGTCACGCCCGGGCCGAAGGGTCGTCGCAGCCTTCATCGCGGCGGGGGCGCCGCTCCTACACACCCGCGCCGGCAACGTCATCGCGAGGCGCGGCCTTCGGCCTCGTGGCTAAAGGCAAGACGACTCGCGATGACGGTGATGCGTCTGTAGGAGCGAGCTTGCTCGCGATCTGGCAGCCTGTCGGGCTTGCGCGCTCGCAATGCCGACTCCCCCGCGTCCACCCCGCAGCCGCGAATTCATTCGCACGCCC
>SDAY01000103.1 GCA_006212015.1 Halothiobacillaceae bacterium | reverse complement strand
CATGTAGGAGCGGCGCCCCCGCCGCGATAGTCATTCGGCCCGAGGGCGGGCCTCCTACATGCAGGAGCGGCGCCCCCGCCGCGATAGGGCCGCCCGTAGCGACGTCCTCGCGGGAGCGCAGCCCCCGCCGCTTGCCATGATCCATTCACAGCATCTCAGCCCGATCAGGCTGTGTATTCCGGGTGTGCGCTCACTCGTCCAGCGTGTGACTCAAATCATCCAGCGACAGGCTGAAGGCCGGGGCGTAGCGGGTCATGAAGTCGCGCACGGCGGGCAGGCCGTCGTACATGGACTCGATCTTGGCGAGCAGGAAGGCCTCGGCGCGGCGGAACTCGTGGTTGCCGGCCTGCGCCTCTTCCACGCACTTGAGGTAACCCGCGATGCTGTCGGCCGCCTTGACCAGGCGGTGCTCGGCCGCGTCGATGCGGTGGCTGTCCAGCACCGGGGCGTAGTCCTCGCGCAGGTCGTCCGGCAGCAGCTCCAGCAGACGCCGCTCGGCCTGCCGTTCGAGCGCCTTGTAGGCCTCGCGGATGGCGTCGTTGCCGTACTTCACCGGGGTGGGCAGGTCGCCGGTGAGGATCTCGCTGGCGTCGTGGTACATGCCCAGCACGGCGATGCGCTCGGCATTGAACGCGCCGCCGTGGTGGCGGTTGCCGATCAGGGCCAGGGCGTGGGCGATCATCGCCACCTGCAGACTGTGCTCCTGCACGTTCTCGGCGCGCGTGTTGCGCATCAGGCCCCAGCGCTGGATCAGGCGCATGCGCGCGAGCATGGCGAAGAACGGGCTGGCTCCACTCACGTGTCGACCTCCCACTCGCCGATGACCCGGTCGCGCCCCGCGCCCTTGGCCTCGTACAGGGCGCGGTCGGCGCGCGCCAGCAGGTCCTTGAGCGCCGGGGCCTGCCCTCCGCCAGTGCTGGCCACGCCGATGCTGACCGACACGTAACGCCCGGAGGGATGCGGCAGGCGCAGGTCGGCCAGCCGCAAACGCAGCAGCTCGCCCCAGGCCCAGGCGTCCTCGCCCTGCACGCCTTCGAGCAGCACGACGAACTCCTCGCCGCCCAGGCGAGCCGCCATGTCCAGCGGGCGCCGCGCGCCGTGCGCGATGACCTCCGCCACGCGCTTGAGCACCTCGTCCCCCGCCTCGTGCCCCCAGGTGTCGTTGACCTGCTTGAAGTGGTCGGCATCCACCAGCAGCAGGGCGAAGGGCAGCCTGTCGCGCTGGACATGGCGGATCAGGCGCTGGTAGTGCTCGCTGAAGGCATGACGGTTGTGCAGGCCGGTCAGGGCATCGTGGGTGGCCTGTTCGAAGAGGCGCTGGTTGCTGGCCTCCAGCGCGCTGCCGCGTGCCCGCAGGTGCTCGGTCCGGAGACGCAGCCAGAACATGCTGAGCATGCCGGCCAGCACCAGCAGCAGGGCGCCGCCCACCCGCGTGGCGATGTAGGCCTGCTGCTGGACCATGACCGCAGGATCGGTGCGGACCCCGAGGCGCCATGGGGTATCGGGAATGTCGACGGTGGCGAGCATGTCGTGTCCGGCGACATGCTCGCCGCGCCGGTAGAGGACGGCTTGCTGTCCATTCAGGCTGAAGGCGCGCTGCACCTCTTCGAGCCGTCTCGGCTCCTGGCGGACCCGCAGCATGTAGGGGGCGCCCGAGGCGTCCTCCAGCCGCAGCAGCAGGTCGATCGAGCCGCCGGGCTCGTCCAGCAGCAGCGAAACGGCCGGGGTCGCCGGCGCGCAGAGGGCGGCCTGCATGGCGGGCAAGCGCAGGGCGCAGTCCTCGGCCGGGAAGACGCTGTAGTCCAGGTAGTGGGGGAACCACTCCGACAGCAGCAGGTCGAGCCGGGCCTCGGCCAGGGGTTGATCATCCTGGCGCAACAGCCCTTCGGCCAGATTCGGCGAGGAGCGCCGGAGCAACTCGCCCTGCCGCGCGTGCTCCTGCATTTCCGCCACCGCCATCCCGGTACCGTGCAGCGCGGTGGACTCGGCCAGAGCGAGGCGTCGCTGCTGGAAATTCACCCAGTCCTGCCAGCCCACCCCGGCGAACAGCAGGACGAATCCGGCGCCCGCCAGCAGGTAGCGCACAACCGTTTCACGGATCATTGGCGCGGAAGGGGGGGGCGGGGAGGGGCTCATGGGGTGACTTACTTCAATCCTTTATGCATCAATCATGCAATCTATCACGCCGAGGGGCGGCGGCGAGAAAGTGCGGACGCAGTTCGTCGCGCAGGCCCAGGGCGTAGGAGTCGGTCATGCCGGCGATCATGTCGGTCAGCAGCTGGACCTCGCGGTAGCGCATCGGCATGGCGTTGCGCGGCGACTCGAACACGCGCCGGTAGTTCTCCGAGATGCGGCCGTAGGCGTAGCTGGCGAAGGGCGAGCGCCGCGCGCTGTCCGCTCGGGCCGGATCGGTCCGGTCGGTGATGGCGAACCAGAGCATGTCCATCAGCTGATGAATGACCTCGAAGCCGGTCAGCTCCACCCGCAGCACGCTCGGATGGCGGTAGATGTGGCGCAGGTTGAACTGGCGCAGCGCGCCGATCAGGGGGCCCGCGTCCGATACGGCCAGCAGCTCGCCGGTGAACGCGCCGGCCAGCACGGCCTGCTGGTGGCGCAGCCAGCCCTCGGTCAGGGCGCGGGTCAGCGCGCCGATGGCGCGGATGCGGAACACCTGCATGGAGATGTCGTTCAGTTCCGCCGGCGACAGGCCGGCCTCGCGGTAGGCGCGGTGCTCGCGCTCGGCCGATTCGCACACCCAGGTCACGGTCGCGTCCGAGCCTGCGACGTGGCGCAGGTGGGCGAGGATGTCGTGGAAGGACAGCAGGCGCTTCTTCACCGCGTCCTCGGCGTCCAGCACGCAGTAGGCGATGTCGTCGCAGGCCTCGAGCAGGAAGCAGAGCGGGTGGCGCTGGCCCTCGCCGAGGCCGGTCGCGGCCCACACCTCCTCGACGATGGCCGCCTCGGACTGGAAGAAACCATGCTTGCGCCGCACCGCGATGGCCTTGTCGATGCGGTCGGAGGGCGTCGGATACTTGATCAGCGCGGCCAGCGTGGCGTGGGTGAGGTTGAGGCCGTAGTCGTCGTTGAGGATCTGCAGCTTGGTCAGCAGGCGCAGGGCCTGGGCGTTGCCCTCGAAACGCAGGAAGTCCTGCCGCATCGCCTCGGTCAGGCCGTGACCCTCGCCCAGCACGCTGTCTGCATGGCGTTCGAACCAGGTCTGGATGGCGCGCTCGCCCTGATGGCCGAAGGGCGGGTTGCCGAGGTCATGGGCGAGGCCGAGGGTGGCCAGCAGGGCGGGGATGTCGCGCTCGACATGGGCGCGCCCCCGGCCCACGCCATGGTTGAACACAAGGTCGATGCCCATCGCCCGCGCCAGGTTGCCGACCTCGTGCGAATGCGTCAGGCGGGTGCGCGCCACGTCATTGCGGCCCAGCGGGAAGACCTGGGTCTTGTCCGCCATGCGCCGCACCGGCGCAGCGTAGAGGATGCGGTCGTAGTCGCGTTCGATCTCGGTGCGCACCTCATGCCCGCCCAGCGGCATGGGCGCCTGCGAGCTGGCGCGGCGGCGCGCGGGGTTGAGCAGCGTGTTCCAGACGGTCATGACATGCCCCTGTGGGAAGCGGCCGGCGGCCGCGATTCGTACAATGTTCGTCAAGCATATCGAAAAGCGAGGACAGAACATGAAAATCAGCCTGCTCGGCACCGGCCTGCTTGGCTCGGCCGTGGTGGAGCGCCTGCTGGCGCGGGGCCACGAGGTCACGGTGTGGAACCGCAGTGCGGACAAGGCCAAGGCCCTGGCCGGCAGGGGCGCGCGCCTCGCCCCGACCGCCGCCGAGGCGCTGGCGGCAGCGGACGTCACCCTGCTTTTCCTCGCCGACCGCGCGGCCATCGAGGCCGTGCTGCTGAGTGATGCCACCCGCCCCGCGCTGGCCGGCACGACCCTCCTGCAGATGGGCACCATCGGCCCGGCCGACAGCCAGGCGCTGGACCGGGTGCTGACCGCCGCCGGCGCGCGCCATGCCGAATGCCCGGTGCTCGGCAGTCTGCCGGAGGCGCGCTCCGGCGCCCTGATCCTGATGTACGGCGGCGACGAGGCCCTGTTCGGGCAACTCACGCCCATGCTGCTCGACCTTGGCCCCGAGCCCGGGCGCATCGGCGCGGTGGGGCAGGCCGCCGCGCTCAAGCTCGCCATGAATCAGCTGATCGCCTCCGAGACCGCCGCCTTCGCCATGAGCCTCGCCCTGGTCAAGGCCCACGGCGTCGCGGTCGATGATTTCATGCGGATCCTGCGCGGCAGCGCGCTGTACGCGCCGACCTTCGACAAGAAGCTCGGGCGCATGCTTTCCGGCGATTTCAGCGGGCCGAACTTCCCGCTCGATCACCTGATCAAGGACCTGCGCCTGTTCATCCGCGCGGCCGAGGGCGCGGGCATCGATGCGAGCCCGCTGGCCGCGCTGGAGGCCACCCTGGCGGACGTCTCGGCGAAAGGTCGCGGCGGCGAGGATTACAGCGTGCTGGCCAGGGGCTTCATGTCCTGACGGGCATGGCGGAACTCCCACATGCCGCAACGGGTCCAATAACCATGGGTGCGTGGCGGCCGCCGTCGCCACGATCATCGCGGCCCTCCCGGACGCGGTCCATCCTCCCGCCCCCCGGAGGTGCATCATGTCCACGTCAAATCCGTTCCCCGCCCGGCGCTTGCCGAGCGCGTCCCCATGAAAACGCCTGCGCGTGACCCCGAGGGCGCGGGCCTGGGGCTGCGCCTGAGCATGCTGGGCGAGTTGCTCGGGGACGACCCGTCCTGCACCCCTGCCGAGATCGGCTTCTTCGAGATCGCGCCGGAGCAGTGGATGGGGGTGGGCGGTGAATGCGGGCAGGCCCTGCGCAGGCTGACCCAGCTGCACGCCTTTGTCGGGCATGGCTTCTCGCTTGATCTCGGGGGGCATGCGCCGCTGAATACCGCCCATCTGCGCGCCCTCCGCCGGTTTCTCGACCTGCACCACATCGCCCTCTACACCGAGCATCTCGCCTTCATCCGGGACGGCGGACGCCTGCATGAGGTGCTGCCGCGCACCGAGGCGGCCGCCCGTCATGTTGCAAGCCGCATCCAGATGGCGCAGGACGAGCTGGGCCAGCGCATCGGCATCGGGAACGCCAGCACCTTTGTGGGTTCCCCGCTGGACGCCATGACGGAGGATGACTTCATCGTGGCGGTCACCGAGGCGGCGGACTGCGCACTGCATCTGGACGTCAACAACGTCTACGTCAACGCCACCAACCATGGCTACGATCCCTATGCCTGGATCGACCATATCGCGCGCAGCATCCCGAGGCGCGTGGCCTGCCTGCATGTCGCGGGCCACCGCCGCGTGCGGGAGGATCTCCTGATCGACACGCATGGCGAGGCGGTGGCCGCGCCGGTCTGGGCCCTGCTGGACCATGCCTACGCGCGGCTGGGCGCGCTGCCGACCCTGCTGGAGCGCGACGTCGACATCCCGCCCATTCGCGAACTCCTGCCGGAGCTGCGCTTCATCCGCGCCCTGCAGGCAAGGCACGCCGACCGATCCCACTGATGGACGCCACGCCTGCGTCGCCCGCGCGATCTTCAGCGGACCGGACCGCGAATCGGCCTTGAGCGGTTTATAATCCCGGGCTTTATCTTTGCCCGAGGAACCTCCATGCGCACCCACGTCGCCGTCATCAAGCGCGCCCTGCTCTCCGTGTCCGACAAGACCGGCCTGCTCGAATTCGCCCGCTTCCTCGCCGCGCGCGACGTGGAACTGCTGTCCACCGGCGGCACCGCGAGGATGCTGCGCGAAGCGGGCCTTGCGGTGACGGACGTGTCCGACTACACCGGCTTCCCGGAAATGATGGACGGCCGCGTGAAGACCCTGCACCCGAAGGTGCATGGCGGCATCCTCGGCCGGCGCGGCGTGGACGACGCGGTGATGGCCGGGCATGGCATCCAGCCCATCGACCTCGTGGTGGTCAACCTCTATCCCTTCGCCGAGGCCACCTCCAGGCCCGGTTGCTCCTACGAGGACGCGGTCGAGAACATCGACATCGGCGGCCCGACCATGGTGCGCGCGGCGGCCAAGAACCACGGCGATGTGACCATCGTGGTCAACCCGTTCGACTACGACCGTGTGCGGGCCGAGATCGGGGCCGAGGGCGGGGTGAGCGCCAAGACCCGTCTGGACCTCGCGGTGCGCGCCTACGAGCACACCGCCGCCTACGACGGCATGATCGCCAACTACTTCGGCGCCCGCGTCGGCGAGGGCAGCTTCGAGCAGCCGCTGGACTTCCCGCGCACCTTCAACCTCCAGGTCGAGAAGTTCATGGACCTGCGCTACGGCGAGAACCCGCACCAGCGCGCGGCGTTCTATGTCGAGCCCGACGCCCCGGCCGGCAGCATCGCCCGCGCCACCCCGTTCCAGGGCAAGGAGCTGTCCTACAACAACATCGCCGACACCGACGCGGCGCTGGAATGCGTGAAGCAGTTCGACGCCCCGGCCTGCGTCATCGTCAAGCACGCCAACCCCTGCGGCGTGGCCGTGGGCGAGAACATCCTCGCCGCCTACGAGCGCGCCTACCTGACCGACACCGAATCCGCCTTCGGCGGCATCATCGCCTTCAACCGCCCGCTGGACGCGGCGACCGCGCAGGCCATCGTCGAGCGCCAGTTCGTCGAGGTCATCATCGCCCCGGAGGTGATGCCGGAGGCGCTGGCCATCACCGCCGCCAAGAAGAACGTGCGCGTGCTGGCCTGCGGCCAGTGGGGCGCGGACGACGCGTCCAATCCCGGGGGCCGGCTGGACTTCAAGCCCAAGGACTATAAAAAAGTTGCGGGCGGCCTGCTGGTGCAGGATCTCGACCAGGGCATGGTCGGCGCGGCCGACCTCAAGGTGGTCACCGCCCGCGTGCCGACCGAGGCCGAGATGCGCGACCTGCTGTTCGCCTGGAAGGTGGCCAAGTTCGTCAAGTCCAACGCCATCGTCTACGTCAGGGGTGATGCCACCATCGGCGTCGGCGCGGGCCAGATGAGCCGCGTCAACTCCGCCCGCATCGCCGC
>SDAY01000102.1 GCA_006212015.1 Halothiobacillaceae bacterium | reverse complement strand
TGGTGGACATGGACGGCCGCCGCATCGACCGGGTGATGGTGCGGCAGAGCTCGCCGTGATGCGAGGTCTTCAAGCTGTAGCAGCCCCTCCGCCTGCGCAACTTCTCGACGTGGTGCGGGCAAGCGGAGGGATGCGGCTCATGCCTTGGACTCCTGCTGGAATACGCTCAGAAAGGCCGGAAGAAGCCGACGGGCCTCAAACAACGGCCAGCGACGGATGGGCCTATGATCGCGCGGGGCGGGACACATAAGCAGCTATGGGTGGTTCAACCGGAAGGATTGGCGTAGTCTCGGGAGGTCAATGGAATGGATATGGGGCTTGACATGGATTTCGTAAGGACCATTGCGCATGTCGCGCGTGAAGCAGGTGTGGATGCGTGGCGTGAACCGCACGATCTGGAAGAGCACCTGCTGGGTGTAGCTGCAATGGCGGCTGAGTTTGCCCAAGGCTATGGAGCACAATGGGCTGATGTGGCAGCTCGGTGGCATGACTTGGGGAAATACCGGCCCCGCTTCCAGCGCTACATCCGCCTAGCCAGTGGTTTTGAGGCCGATGCCCACATCAAGGGCGAGGCGGGCAAGGCACCTCACTCGACGGCGGGAGCGCTATTCGCTTGCGAGCAATTCGGGCTGGCCGGGCGGGTATTGGCTTACCTGATTGCCGGGCATCATGCGGGGCTGGATGACTGGCATGGCGGACTGGCAGTCCGGCTCGAAAAACCGGATAGCCGCGATGAACTGAACGAGGCGCTTCATGCGTCTCCTCCGGTCGGTCTTTTGTCGAAGGAAGGCATTGAGCTTGATCTACGCGCCATTCCCGGCGGCAAGGATGGCTTTGCCCTCTGGGTGCGTATGCTGTTCTCGGCCTTGGTGGATGCTGACTTCCTCGATACCGAGCGCTACATGGATCCAGGCCGGTTCGAAAGCCGCAACCGCTGGCCGAGGCTTGAAGCGCTTTCGAGCGTGTTCGATGAACACATGACCAGGCTTGCGGCCAGAGCCGAGCCCACACCGGTCAATGCCCTGCGTGCCGAGATCTTGCGCCAGTGCCGCGAAAAAGCCTCGCTCGAACCCGGTCTGTTTTCCCTCACGGTCCCCACGGGCGGCGGCAAGACTCTCTCCGGCATGGCCTTCGCGCTGGAACATTCCAAAGCGCACGGTAAGCGCCGCATCATCCATGTCATTCCCTACACCAGCATTATCGAGCAGACGGCGGACATCTTCCGGGGGATCTTCGGTGAAGCGGTGATCGAGCACCACAGCAATGCCGAGGCGGAGCCCTCCAAGGAAAACACGCCCTCCCGCCTGGCCTGCGAGAACTGGGATGCCCCCATCATCGTCACCACCAACGTCCAGTTTTTTGAATCCCTGTTCGCAGCCCGAACCTCGCGCTGCCGCAAGCTGCACAATCTGGTCGATTCGGTAGTGATCCTCGACGAGGCGCAGCTTCTGCCCCCTGAATTCCTCCAGCCGATACTGGATGTACTCAAGCTGCTGACCTTGCATTACGGTGTTACGGTCGTGCTCTCCACCGCGACCCAGCCGGCCTTGAGTTCGCGCGAATATTTCGATGCTCGTCAAAACCGGCGGGGGCTTGAGAACGTGCGGGAGATCGTCGACGCCCCGGACGCGCTCTATCAGGCGCTTGAGCGTGTGCATGTGCGGTTGCCCGCCGACTGGAATGCATCCACAGAATGGCCGGAGCTCGCCGAAGAGTTGGCCGCTTATGAATCCGTACTCGCCATCGTCAACACCCGCAAGGATGCGCGGGAGCTTTGGCGGCAGATGCCTAAAGGCACGCTCCACCTTTCCGCACTGATGTGCGGCGCGCATCGCTCCCAGATCATCAATGACATTAAGGTGCGCCTGAGGCATGGCATTCCCATCCGCGTCATCAGTACCCAATTGGTCGAAGCGGGGGTGGATATGGACTTCCCCGTGGTTTACCGCGCCCTGGCGGGTCTCGACTCCATTGCGCAAGCAGCGGGCCGTTGCAACCGCGAGGGTCGGCTGGAGGAAAAGGGCAGAGTGGTGGTTTTCAACCCGCCCAAACCCGCACCGCCGGGCCTGCTTCGGCAAGGTCAGGATGCCAGTCGCAGCGTGTTGCACGGTGTGACCGATCAAGCCTTGTCACGGGCACGGTTCGCCGCGTATTTCGAACGGCTCTACCACGGCTGCGATCTCGACAAGGCGGGTATGGGTCAGTTGCTTGAAGTAGATGGGCAAACACTCGCCGTCAATTTCCGCACTGCTGCCGAAAACTTCAGGCTCATTGCCGATGAAGACACGGTGCCGGTCGTTGTACTGTACCGGGGCGCGGACGGGCAGGATGACAGCATCGACAAATGGCTGCACACCCTGCGCAAAGAAGGGCTGCAACGCTGGCTGATGCGCAAGCTCCAGCGCTACACCATCAACCTGCACCAGCGGGAAGCGCAGGCATTGCTGGCCCAGTCGGATATCAAGGAAGTCATACCGGGGCTGCATGTGCAGATCAGTGATTGGCTCTATGATCCAACGCTTGGACTGAATCCCGATGGCACACCAGCCCAGCCGATGAATACTGTTGTATGAGGGAGCATGATGAAACGCTATTGTCTTGAACTCACAGGCCCCTACGCCTGCTTCACTCGCCCGGAAATGAAGGTCGAGCGGGTGAGCTATGACGTAATCACCCCCTCCGCCGCGCGCGCCTGTTTCGAGGCGATCTTGTGGAAGCCGGCGATCCGCTGGCATGTGCGCAGGATTGAGGTGCTCAAGCCTATTCGCTGGATCAACCTGCGGCGCAACGAGGTCGCCAGCGTGGTATCCACCCGCAATGTCGAAACCGCCATGAAGAACGGTGCGGGGGATCTTGGTTTGTACATCGAGGATGACCGGCAACAACGCGCTGGCCTCTTCCTGCGCGATGTGGCTTACCGGGTGCATGCCGACATGGAGTTTCTGGCGGAACGCGATCCGCAGGCCAGCGCGGCGAAATACCACGAGATGTTCGAGCGCCGTGCCAGGAAAGGCCAATGCGTCAACCAGCCCTATCTTGGCTGCCGTGAGTTCGCCACGGCCTTTCATCTGGTGGATGACTCCGCCGATGAGTCCTCGGCCATCCCTGAGACGCGCGATCTGGGCTTCATGCTCCACGACCTCAATTTTTCCAACCGTGCGAACCCTCAGCCGCGCTTTTTCCGTGCATGCATGGAAAACGGCGTGGTTGAAGTGCCCGCTTGGGATAGCGAGGAGGTGCGGGGATGATTCTGCAAGCGCTTGATGCCTATTACCGCCGCAAGCAGGCCGATCTGAATCCGGCTAGACGCCTGCCCGCCTTTGGTCTTGAAGACAAGGAAATCCCGTTCATTCTGGAAATCGATGCACAGGGCCGTCTGATTCAGGTAGCGGACACCCGTTCCGGCGAGGGCAAGAAAAAGACGGCTCAGCGTTTTCTGGTCCCGCAGGGGGTGAAGAAAACGTCCGGCGTGGCGGCCAACCTGCTCTGGGACACCGCCGAATATGTGCTGGGCGTGGATACACGCGGCAAGCCTGGGCGTGTCGCGGAACAGCATGCGGCTTTTCGTGCCCGGATCGAGTCTCTGCCCGAAACTGTGCGGGAAGATGCCGGGATCCGCGCAGTGATGGCCTTTCTGGACCGTTCCCAGCCGGAATGTCTCGATGGTTTGCCGGTGCGGGACGAGATCATGGCGAGCAACCCAATCATGAGCTTTCGCCTGCACGGCGATCTTGATCTTGTGTGCCAGCGTCCCGCTGTGGTTGCCGCGCTCGCAGAGCAGGGTGACGACGAGCCCGACGGTAGCTGCCTTGTCAGCGGCGAAGCCGCCAGCATCGAACGCCTGCATCCGGCCATCAAGGGGGTCTGGGGGGCGCAAACATCTGGGGCGAACATTGTTTCGTTCAACTTGGATGCCTTCAACTCCTATGGCAAGGCCCAAGGCACGAATGCCCCGGTGGGGCAGGCCGCCGTCTTCGCCTACACCACGGCCCTCAACCATCTGCTCGCCAAGGATTCGCGCCAGCGCATGCAGGTGGGCGATACCTCCACCGTGTTCTGGGCCGAAGAGCCGCACGAGCTGGAAACCCTGGTCGTGGATGCCTTTGGTGAGCCGAGCAAGGATGATCCGGATCGGGGCGTGGACGCGCTCAAGGCGCTTTATTCCGCCGTGCAGTCCGGCAAGTTCGCGCAAGGCGGCACGGATACTCACTTTCATGTGCTGGGCCTCGCCCCCAATGCTGCGCGCATCAGCATCCGTTTCTGGGAAACCGCCACAGCCATGACCTTGGCGCAGCGCATCAAGCAGCACTTCGACGACCTGGCCATCGTTCACGCCCCGCATGAGCCGGAGCATCTATCCCTGTTTCGCCTGCTCACCAACCTCGCGGTGCTGAACAAGGCGGACAATATTCCGCCCAATCTCGGCGGCGACATGATGCGCGCCATCATCGAGGGCCTGCCGTACCCCGTCACCCTGCTCAATCTGGCCGTGCAGCGCAGCCGGGCGGAACAGAAACCCACCTATGCCCGCGCCGCTGCCATCAAGGCGTATCTCAACCGGCTTGCCCGCCGACCATCCAATGACAAGGAGTTTTTGCCCATGCTCGATATCGCTAACATGAACCCGGCCTATCGGCTAGGGCGGCTATTTGCCGTGCTGGAGAAAATTCAGGAAGAGGCCAGCCCCGGCCTCAATGCCACGATACGTGACCGCTATTACGGCGCCGCCTCAAGCACCCCGGTTACGGTGTTTACGACCTTGCTGCGCTTAAAAAACCATCATTTGGGCAAGCTCTCGCGAGGGCGTGCCACGCAGATGGAAAAGTTGCTGGGCGAAATCATGGATGGATTGGCCGATTTCCCGCGCCAGCTCCCCTTGCCCGAGCAGGGCCGTTTCGCCCTCGGCTATTACCACCAGCGCCAAGCCTTCTTCACCAAGTCCGATACCCATGTTGCCGAAATCCAGGAGGAATCCAAATGAGCCTGACCAATCGTTATGACTTTGTGCTGTTGTTTGATGTGAAAGACGGCAACCCCAACGGTGATCCTGACGCGGGCAACCTGCCACGTCTGGATGCCGAAACCGGCCACGGTCTGGTGACGGATGTATCGCTCAAGCGCAAGGTGCGCAATTTCGTTGCCCTTACGCATGATCAGGAACAGCGCGAGCCAACGCCCGGCGAAAAGCGCTTTGAAATCTATGTGCGTGAAAAGGCCATCCTCAACCTGCAACACCAGCGTGCCTATTCCGCACTGAAGCTGGATGAGGTGGTGAGCGTGGCTGAGTTTGCGCTGGCTCCCGTGCAGGAGTTAGCCCCGGAGAAAGAAAAGGCATCCGGCAAGGATAAGAAGCGCAAAGGCAGCGGCGAAGATGTCAACAAAGCGCGTGACTGGATGTGTCAAAACTTCTTCGATGTGCGCACCTTTGGCGCGGTCATGTCCACCGGCATCAACTGCGGTCAGGTTCGAGGCCCGGTGCAACTGACCTTCGCCCGCTCCGTCGATCCGGTCATCGCTCAGGAGCACTCCATTACCCGGATGGCGGTGGCGACCGAAGCCGAAGCTGAAAAACAGGATGGCGACAACCGCACCATGGGCCGCAAACACACCGTACCCTATGGCCTTTACGTCGCACATGGTTTTGTTTCCAGCTTTCTCGCCAAGCAGACCGGCTTTTCCGAGGACGATTTGCAACTTCTCTGGCAAGCCTTGCAGCAGATGTTCGAGCATGACCGTTCCGCTGCCCGTGGCGAGATGAGCACGCGCGGGCTTTATGTGTTCAAGCACGACTCCGAACTGGGCAATGCTCCCGCGCATGCCTTGTTCGAGCGTATCCAGCCGAAACTCAAGGAGGGTGTCACAGCACCGCGTGTCTTTAGCGACTATGAGGTGATCGTGGACGAGGCAAACATGCCGATGGGTGTTACGCTTCTGCGTATGGCTTGATGCCCTTTGGCGCTCGTCGTCGTTGCTGGAAGGCATTGCCCGACCCTGAGGTCGGGCATGGGTTGAAACGAAGAAGAGCGAAAATGACCGAACTCCACTTCATCGTCGAAGAAGCCCCCGAAGGGGGCTTTGTCGCCCGCGCCATGGGCGCGGACATCTTCACCGAGGCGGACAGTATCGAGGATCTGCACACGCAACTTCGAGACGCCGTGCGCTGCCATTTCGACCCGGAGCAGATGCCCAGCCTCATCCGCCTGCACATCACCCGCGAGGAAGTGCTGGCGGCATGAGGATTCCGCGCGATCTGTCCGGTTCCGATCTGGTCAGGCGGCTGGGGCGGCTCGGGTATGCCGTCACCCGGCAAACCGGCAGCCACATCCGACTGACCAGCCATGCGCGGGGTGAACATCACGTCACCATCCCCAACCACGATCCGCTGCGGATCGGAACCTTGGCGTCCATCCTCGATAGTGTGTCCGCGCACCATGGCATGACGCGGGAAGCCTTGCTGCAACGGCTCCTGGGTTGAGTCATGGATGAACGTCAGGACGACCCGATTCCCCTTTCGGCCCTGCAACACTGGGCTTATTGCCCGCGCCAGTGCGGCCTGATCCATCTGGAGCAGTACTTTGCCGACAACATCCACACTGCGCGCGGTCAGGCCGTGCATCACCTGGTGGATGAGCCAGGGTATGAAATCCGCTCCGGGGTGCGTGTTGAACGGGCCTTGTCGCTGTGGTCGGACCGGCTGGGGTTGATCGGCAAGGCCGATCTGGTCGAGTTTCAACCCGACGGCAGCATCTTCCCCGTCGAATTCAAGCATGGCCCGCGTCGGGTCAAACACTACGACGACATCCAGCTCGCCGCCCAGGCCATGTGCCTGGAGGACATGCTCGGGCGCCCCGTGCCGCAGGGCGCGATTTATCACGCCAGCAGTCGCAGGCGGCGCGTGGTGGACATGACTCCCGAGCTTCGCCAGAGCGTGCTCGATACCGTTGCCGCCATCCGTGCCATGCTGGCCTCGGGCAACCTGCCGCCGCCGGTCAACGATCAGCGCTGCCGCGAATGCTCGCTCAAGGACGCCTGCCAGCCCGAAGCCATGGCGAGTTTCTCGCGGCAACACGCCCTGCTGGCCGATTTGTACCGCCCGGATGAGGAATAAGCCGAATGCA
>SDAY01000101.1 GCA_006212015.1 Halothiobacillaceae bacterium | reverse complement strand
TTGCTCCTACAGGGGCGGGGAGGTCATCCCGCAACCCGGAGGCGGCGCGGCGAGATCACCGGGGGATACGCCCCCCGGCTGTGCGGGCGAGCCCCATCGCGGCCCGAGGTCCGCTCCCACATGCGGGAGTGGACGCGGACCTTGGGCCGCGAAAAGACCGGAAGCGGCCGCGCAAGCACGCGTAGGAGCGGCGCCCCCGCCGCGAATGGCTTGGCGCTCGGCAAAACCGGGCGCGCGTCATGACGGAACCCCATGGCGCGGGGGGGGGCCATCGCGGCCCGAGGTCCGCTCCCACATGCGGGAGTGGACGCGGACCTTGGGCCGCGAAAAGACCGGAAGCGGCCGCGCAAGCGCGCGTAGGAGCGGCGCCCCCGCCGCGAATGGCTTGGCGCTCGGCAAAACCGGGCGCGCATCATGACGGAACCCCATGGCGCGGGGGGCCCATCGCGGCCCGAGGTCCGCTCCCACATGCGGGAGTGGACGCGGACCTTGGGCCGCGAAAAGACCGGGCTGCGCTTGTAGGAGCGCGCTTGCTCGCGAAACCCGTGCCGCGAAAAGACCGGGCTGGACCGTAGGGGCGGGCAGCACCATCACCAAGCCGGTGGCCGAGGGCGCGCTGGTGCTCTCGCGCAGCCAGTAGATCAGCCGGGAAAGCTGGAAGCGGCCGCGCAAGCGATAGCCTCGGGCTCAAGGCGGGGCGCATTGCGCCAGCCGCTCTTGCCGCACCCGCCCCGAGGCGTTCATGACAAGCGCCATGCCCTCGCCGCGCTGGTTGCAGATGCGGATGGTTCCAGCCTGGAAGGCGCCGTTGGTCTGGCATGGCCAGCCGGCGGCGCAAAAACCGACATAGGTCCGCATGCTGCCGTTGCCGGTGATGCTCAGGCCCACGGGCGGGGTAAGCTCATGCAGCGGAACCTCCGGGCCATCGAGCGCGGCATTGCCATTCAGATCCAAAAACAGCGCCCACCCCTCCGACCAGCCCGAAGGTTTCGCGCCGACCGTCATGAACCGATGTGCACGAACCGCCTCCATGCGCGCCAAGGCAAGACTGTGCTGCAAGGCATGCACGGCGACTTCGACGCGGTAACTGTCGAGCAGCCTCTGGAAGCTCGGGATGGCGATGCCGAACAGAATGCTGACGACGGCGAGACCCACCATCAGTTCGAGCAGCGTGAGGCCCTTCGGAAGGGCATGGGCGAGCGTTTTGCGTTGATTCATGACATCCATGTCCTGAATATAGACGCTTATTTGGCCCAACACCCCGAGGTCGTCGGCGTTTTCACCCCCGCCTGGTTGAAGGCGAGCGTACCGCAACGGTCGTTGGCCTGGGCGCCTTGCGGCACGGCCACAATGGCATAGGTCGAGGCGCTCACCGCGTTCGAGGTGTCAAACTGGAAGGTGTAGTGGCTGGTCAGCTCATTCCGGCATTGCGTCGCGGGCAAGGTCGCGTCGAGATAGGTCATATGGGTCGTGTAATACCGCTCCATCCACTGCGCCAACTCAAGCAGGCAACCTTCCGCCGCGACGCGACGCGACTTGAGCACGCTGTCCTGATAGCTCGGATAGGCGATGGCCGCAAGGATGCCGATGATAGCCACGGCGATCATCAGCTCGATCAGGGTAAAACCTCTGTGCTTCATGAGTACGACCTTATGCTTTATTGGAGAATGATTTCGCGCCAGCTCTTGCGGCCTGGGCCCTTGTTCGGCGGGATCGGGCGAAACTCGATGGGATTGTCCATGCCTTGCGCGCCCGTCATATTTTTCTCGCTATGCGCATCCAGCATCATGCGGCCATCCAGATAGGTGGCCTGGGCGGACAGGGCCATGCCCGTGCCGATGCTGAGATAGCTGTCGTTGAACGCATGACCAAGATAGAAAATGGCGTAATAAGACCAGGTCGGGTCCAGGGGTGCGAGGTACAGGCGGGCCGTGCCATCGCAGCTATCGCTCGCGGATGGGATCGTGAAGGGTATGCTGATATACCCCCCCACGCTCGTCACGCGGTCGGTGATCTCCCCCGTGTCCGGCAGCGCGGGAACCGGTGTCGTTCCCTTCAGCGCCCCCGTCTTGAAATCCCATTCTCTGGACGAGCCCAAGGTCGTGGTCCATATCTTGGTCCAGCTGGTCGTATTGACCTTGCGCTTGATGGTCGTTACATGCACAGCGGATTGGGCCGTGAGATATTCATGATCCACGGTCTTCGAGTACACCACATAGGTCAAAGGTTTGTTGATGCCGGTATATTTGACCTGACTGAAGGTGCCTGGATTCCAGTTGGATGTATTCGGCGTGGCGGACCAGACATACCCGTTGCTGGTGCCGACGTAGAGCGTATATACGCCGTTGTTGTTGATGATGGTCGGCGAGGATGTCATCACCGGGCTGCCACCCAGGTTCGGCTTGGCATCGTGACTGATCGTTCCGCCAGCGATGGGGCGGATCACCAGCTTGTCGCCCACCACATAAAGGGCCTGATCCGAAACGACTAGGGGCTTTTCGGCATTGGGCGAGCGCTGGCCCAAGCGCACGTCCTTCCAAACCAGGCTGGGCAGGCCGGTCGTGGCGTCCAGTTGAAGGGCGTAATGGATCGAGCCGCCCTGAGCGGTTCCAAGCACGTAATTCACTCCGCCGACACTCACTGCATTGATCTGCCCCTTCATGCCGTCGCCATTGAGCAGCAGGGTGTAGGCGGCGTCATTCGCATAGCCGGTCATGAAATCGCCAAGCAGCCAGCCCCAGCGTAGGGCGCCGGTGTCCCGATCGACGGCATAGAGCACGCCCTCGCTGCTGGAAAACAGCACGATGTCGTTGAAGATCACCGGCTGCGTATTGCCCGGCTTGCCGATCCTGCCGCTCCACTGGGTCGGAAAGCTCCCCACGGGGCCATCTGCAATTCGAGCCTGGAGTTGAGCCCGGTCCACCGTGGCCAGGCCTGCATTGATGGCGGTGAGGTTGATCGCCGACAGGGCGTTGGATGCGACCATCGTGCCGCCGACATCCACATAGAGCTTCGCCCCGCGATCCGTCGGGATCATCCGTTCATTGGCATCCCAGACGTGGGTCGTTTCGGTCTTGCCGTCGCCGCTCTTGGCGAAGGCGCGCAGCGTGCCGTAGTTCAGATCGCTGCTGTTGGGGCTGTAGTCGCTCTGATAGACCATGAAGGACAGGTCGCCCGTGCTGCTGACCTCGGGTTCGCCGATGCGCGCGGGGCTATAGAGGCCAACCCTGCCGGAAGAGAAGTCCGGGTAAATGCTGTTGAACGCCCCGGTGTCCTGGTAGCGCATGCGATTAGCGCTGTTCTTGATGGCGATGTTTTCCGCGACTGCCTCGCCGATGAGGGAAAAATCGCTGTTCGCGGCCATGATCAGGTCGCCATCATGGACATAAATGGACGCGGCGATCTGCGTGCGGTCGGAGAGCTCAAGATTGCCGCTGTAGACATAGAGGGCGAGACGCTCGGGATTCTGTCCGTCCAGGCTGACGGAGCTGTTGTTTCCATCGCAGGCGCCGTTGATGTTGACGCACGAGCCGCTCCCATGAAAGTTCGTAACCGCGTTGATATAGAGCTTGGCGCCGCCCTGCCCGCTGACGGTGAGGGTGAAATTGTCGTTCAGCTCCAGTGTCTTGATGAAATAGTTATGCCCGCCGGGGAAATCGAGATGGGTCTGGTTCTGGCTGAAAAGATGATCGATGGTGATGTCCCCGGTGCCGGAGAAGGTGATCGGGGCGCTCCATGCCTCGATCGTGCCAAAGCTTGTGCCCGTGAACGTGAAACGGGATGCCGGGTCGCCCGCGACGGGAAACTGCAGAGCCCCGGTTGATGTGACGGCATTGGTCTTCTTGCAGTCATCCCCATTGGCTACCCAGAAGATGCCGCCCGGTTTGTTGCAATAGTTGTATCCCGTGCTGACGCCATCATAGGTCACGTAGAAGCCCGAGGTGGCGCTGTTCCAGTTGTTTATCTTGATATCCGGCGCGCTGGCCGTGGTCGGGAATGGGGGGAGCGTGAGCTTGCTCATGGTCACGTCGGTGGCCTGGATGTCGCATGACTGCTGCGTCGGCCCATAAAGATCATCCTCGCCGACGTTGACCCAGCTTGAGCCGCCGGTCGCGGATGAAAAATCCACGTTGCACGCGGCGTCGGAATCCTGGTGGGCCAGGCTTGAGTTTACCGTCACCTTGCCGCCGGAGAACACGTTGAAAACGCCCGGGCCGCCGCCGCAGGCGGCTGAATCAGCGAGGGCCCCGTGCATGACGGCGAATCCCATCAGGATGGATGCGACGAGCGATCTTGAGTGCGCGAGTCCTGTTTTCATGGCGATGCCCCCTCGATTAGTTCGGCCAGACGAAAGTGGTTTGCAGGATCACCTGGCTTCGCCCGGCTTGCGGCGCATTGCGCGCGGTGACCCGAAAAGTCGTGCAGGTTCCGCTGAGATCCTGAACGATGATCTTGGACTCGCAGGGCGTGTTCCTTGACACGGCCTCGATGAAGTACTGGGACGCGATGGCCAGCGCCCCCGAACCGGCGGTCGGGCCATCGATCCAGCCGTCGAAGGTGCTGTCGGTCCATCGGTCGGTACATTCGGAGTCAGGTCGAGCGCAGATCCCATCGGCGCAGGCCGACACAGTGCACGCATTGTCGGTGTAATCGGCCGCAGCCAGGTCGTTTGGGACCGTTCCGGCGAGCCTTGCTGCGGGGATGGTGTCCTCGGCGGTGCGCAAGGCGGCCTCCGCCGCCTGGAAGGCGAGCGCCCGATCCAGTGCGTTGGCGGACATGCGCTCTTCCATCTGGCCGGTGCGCAGGCCCGAGAGCCCAAGCAGGGTGATGAGAAGCAGAAGCACCAGGGCCACGACAAGCGCCGCGCCCGCGCTGCGTTTCGGGGAGGTCATGGGACTGTGGGTCTGGATGGATTTGTTCATGGTCTTCAAAGCTGTGTTTGGTTGCGCAAATACACCGTGTGAACCATCTGGCGGGTCAGGGCCTGATGATCGACGCCGACGGTTTCGCTGCTCTGCAGGGTCAGCGTCATCCGTACCGCCATGACCTGGGGCCAGTTGACAATGCTGGCGGCCGGCAGGTAATCAGCCCCGCCGAAGGGCAGGTAGGCGAGTGTCATGTTGCTGACGCCCTCGGCGATCTCGATGGTCTGCATCGCCGTACTTCCGTTCATGCCGAACGTATAGAGCGAGCGTCCCCCGTGTCCGTTGTTGCCGATGTACCAGAAGCTTGCATTGAGCTTGACCAGAAATCCCCCATCCTTGAAGGTTTTTGGCGTGCCATTGGGGGTGCATAGCACGGGATCGGCATAGCCCAAGCCCTTGCTGCAGTTTCCTGGCGTCCCCGTCCCCACGTTGTGGACGATGGTGACGTTGCTCGAATTGGCATTGGTGACCTGAAAGATGGCAGCAGATTGATCGTCGCAAACCATCACGATGTCGTTCGGCGCAAATTCGAGATTCGGGCCGCGAATATTGAATTGCGCCGAGGCTGGGTTGTGCTGGGTGATCATTTGGGCCGAGCCTCCCCCCGCGCTGCGAATAGTCAGCGCCTCCGTGCCATTGACGCGCGATCCGACGGACGAGCCGAAGACGACGGGGCCTTCGTCCTGTGTCGGACCAAGGCCCACCAGCCCCCCCTGGGCCCAGTTGCTCCACCAGTTGTCGCTGGCTTTCTTCAGTACATTCACGATCAGGGACGTGCCGCACGCATTGGCCCCGGCCTCGCGCACATCCCTCGCCATCAGCTCGAAGGATATGCGTGCGTTGTCCATGATGTGGGAGAGATTTTGCTGGATGCGGTAGGCCTCGCGATTGGCAATAAAGATGTTGATGACACCACCGATGACGACCAGTCCGAGCACCATGGCGATCATCAGTTCGACAAGGGTGAATCCGCGCTGCTTGTTCATGATCGTGCCTGCCTCAAATCCGCGAGCTGATCGCGAGCGTCTGCTCGCCGACGCCCTGGGTCGCCAGCGACTCGCTCCAGTGGATGGTGACGGTGCATTGGGCGCCATTGCACTCAATCTGCCCGCATGTGCTGTCCTGATCGCCCAGCGCGGTCTTGAGCGACTGGATCCAGAAACCCTGATCGCTGCCGACAAGCGATTCGGCATCGGGCGCGGCGCAGGTTTTGGACATGTCGTACGCCCCCGCCATGGCGCTATCGCGATTGACTCGCATGGCATCAAACATGGCGTAGGCGAGAATGGTTGCTTGCGAGCGTTGCAGGCTGCTGCCCGCATTGCGCAGCGCCTGCGCCTGCAAGGCCGCGACGCCGAGCAGGCCGATGGACAGTACGAGCACGGCGACCAGCACCTCAATCAGGGTGGCGCCCCGCTGCGCGCGAGAGGAGTTACTGGACATAGATGGAGCCCACCTTGATGTTGACGGTTTTCGCTGATCCATTGAGCGCAAGCTCGATCGTACCCGCCGAGATCAGGGCGGTGCTGTTGCCGGAGCTATAGGGCATGCCATCGCCGCCGAAGCGAACGCAGGCCTGCCCCTGGACCGAACTCGTATCCAGCTTGTCGGTCGTCAGGGCGATGCCGGAGGCTATCGTGTCCGTACTCAGGATGTTGGAGGATGCATCCATGATTTGCCAGGCATGGGTCGTGGCGTTCAGGCAGAATCGCACGCTCTGGTTGCGGCGGATGGCCTCCATGCGCGCGCCCTGTATGCCGCCGATCAGCGCGTTGCCGGCGCTAGCGAGGCGGCTTGATGTGAGGGTGGACTGAAAGCCAGGAATAGCGACCCCCACGAGTATGGCGAAGATGGCGATGGTGACCATGAGCTCGATCAGGGAGAAGCCTGCTTGTCGCTTCCTGCTGTGCGGGGGTGTGCGTGTCATGGGTGGCTCCGCAGGGTCTTTGCACTCCGTCCCAGGCATGCGCCCGGGACGGATGGCGAAACGTTTTTCAATCTGTTGAATATGAGATACCTGCTCCGAGCCCAAGGGGCAAGCGCGAGGCGAGTGATAGACGATGAGCGGACCTTTTTTCGGGATGAGCGGCGGGCGGCGGGGGCCGCTCGATCTTTTCTGTCGCGCGGAGACGGTGTTCGCGGCCATCCTGGCGGGGGAGGGCGTGGCCTTGCTGCTCGCCCTGGCGCCGGGGGCGGCGGGGGACC
>SDAY01000100.1 GCA_006212015.1 Halothiobacillaceae bacterium | reverse complement strand
GCGGGTGCGCGGCGTGGTGCGGGCAAGCGGATGGATGCGGCTCATGCCTTGGACTCCTGCTGTAACATGCTCAGAAAGGCAGGAAGAAGCAGACGGGCTTCAAACAACGGCCAGCTACGGATGGGAGTATAATCGCACGGGATGGGACACATAAATCGTCATCGCGAAGAGTAGGCCTCGGCCTCGTCGCCAAAGGCAAGGCCGTTCGCCATGACCATGACCGAATCATTCGGCGCTTTCTTATCAGTCTGCTGAAATACTTATTTCAGCAGCCTGATAAGGCGGGACATGAATGTCCCGCACGAAAGTCAATCACGTAAGTGATTGATTTTCGCATGCCAAGTCCGGGCGTGTACCGGACTTGGTATGGCTGAAAAACTCATGGATGAGGTTTTTCAGCATCCTGTTAGCGCTCCCGCAAGGCCATGAACATGTGACTGAGCAGCGGGCGAAGCAGGTAGTGCAGCATGCTGCGCTCTCCGGTCCGGATGACCACGTCAACCGGCATGCCCGACTCGATCCGGTCGAATTTCAGTTTGAGCATTTCCTGCTGCGGGACCGAGACGCGGGCGGAGTAATAGGGTTGTCCGGTGGCTTTGTCCGTGAGGATATCCGCGGATACGCTGATGACCCGTCCTTCCACCACCGGGTTCAGGCTGTCGAGGGCCACGAACCGCACAAAGGCGGGCAGATCAACCGCGACCTTCTCGATGAGATGGGGCATGACGCGCGCCTCGATGATCAGCGGCTCGCCCTCGGGCACCAGGTCGAGGATGTTTTCACCGGGCTTGATGATGCCGCCGATGGTGTGGAAGCTCAGACCCACCACGATGCCATCATTGGGCGAGCGAATCTCCACCCGCGACAACTCATCGTCCAGCGCGATCAGCTTCTCGCTCAGGCCCGCCGAGTCGCGTTGGGCGTTGGCGAGCTGCGTTTCCACATCCTGCTGGAATTGCTGCTCGGTCTGGAGCTTCTTCAGGCTGATCTCGCTGAGGGCGGATTGCGCGCGGGCGATATTCGCCAGGTCGCTGCTGCGGTTCGCCGAAATATCCGCGATGGCGCGCTCCAGTTCAAAGATGCGATTGCGGGGGACATACCCCTTCGCGAAGAGCTCGCGCAGCGAATCAAGCTCCTCCCGCAAAAGCCGGGTCTGCTCCTGCTTGCCTTTTTCAAGCGCGGACAGGCCTTCAATCTGTTGCTGAAGTCCCTGCATGGAAGCATCCAGAATGGACAGCTGCCCCTTGACCGATTGCCTGCGTGTCCTGAAGAGGGCCGTCTGGGTCTTGATGGATTGCCTGACCAGCGGGTCATTGTCCGGCGTAAAGACGGGATCGTCGAAGGTCGGTTCGTTCGCCCCAGTGCGCTCCGCGATCAGGCGCGCCTCGATGGCCTTGGAGCTGACGAGTTGATTGCGCGTGATCTGCCGCTGCGCTTCGATCTGGGTTGGATCAAGACGAATCAGAACCTGGCCTTTTTGCACCGTGTCGCCATCCTTCACGAGGATGTCCTGAACGATGCCTCCGCTGAGGTGCTGGATAGTCTTGCGCTTGCCCTCCACGCCCACGACGCCCGAGGCCGTGACGCCCGCATCCAGCGGCGCGAAGGCCGCCCATGTCAGGAATCCGACAAAGCCGAACAGGATAAAGAGCAAACCAAGGCGCATCACCGGCATGGGGTTGGATTTCAGCTTCAGCGTTTCCTCGCTGCCGGTCGCGCCAGGATTCATGGATTGCGGGTGCTCATTCATGGTTTTCACAATGGGATATCAGGCCGTGGCGGGTAGGGCGGGCGCGGTTGGCGGCTTGGGCTTAAGCGCCTCCAGCACCTGGTCGCTCGGGCCATAGGCGGCCACGCCGCCGTCCCGAAGCAGCAGGATTGCGTCCGTGATGCCAAGAATACTGGGACGATGGGTGATGAGGACAATGGTCGCGCTCTGCTGCTTGAGGGCCAGGATGGCCTGCTGGAGGGCGAGCTCGCCCACATCGTCCAGGTTGGAATTGGGCTCGTCCAGCACCAGCATCGACGGGTCGCCGTACACGGCGCGCGCCAGGCCGATGCGTTGCCGCTGGCCGCCGGAAAGCATCTGTCCGCCCTCGCCGATGGGCGTGTCATAGCCCTTGGGGAATCTGAGTATCATGTCATGCACGCCGGCGAGTCGGCTGGCCTTGAGCAGCTTCTCCTCGTCCACCGCCTCGAAACGCGCGATGTTCTCCGCGATGGTGCCATCGAAAAGCTCGATATCCTGGGGCAGGTAACCGATATGCGGCCCAAGATTCGACTTGTCCCAGTCGTGGATGTCCGCGCCGTCCAGCCGCACGACGCCCGCCTGGGCGGGCCAGACGCCCACCAGCAGGCGCGCAAGCGTGGACTTGCCCGACCCGCTGGGGCCGATCAGGCCCATCGTCTTGCCGGCGGGGAGCGTGAAATTAATGCCTTTGAGGACCGGGGTCGTCCCGCCGGGCGGCGTCACCAGCAGGCCTTCGACCTGAAGCTGGCCGAGGGGGCGCGGAAGCTTGGTGCGCGGAGGTTGTTCGGGGAACTGATTGAGCAGCTCGTTCAGGCGCTTGTATGCCGCGCGCGAGGAAATCCAGCCTTTCCATACGCCGATGAGCTGCTCGACCGGCGCCAGGGCCCGCCCCATGAGAATGGAGCCGGCGATCATCATCCCGCCGGTCATCTCATTCTGCAGGACCAGCAAGGCGCCCAGTCCCAGCATCAAGGATTGCAGGGCGATGCGAAAGAACTTTGTCGCGGCGGTAATGGAACCGGCCTTCTCGCTGGCCTCGGTTTGCAGCGCGAGCATGCCGTTGTTCAGCGTGGACCAGCGCTTGCGCACCTGGGACATCATGCCCATGGCCTCGATGACCTCCGCATTGCGCAGGCTGCCCTGGACGCGGGTGTTGGCCTTCATCGCAAGGGTGTTGGCCTCTGACAGGCGGTCACGACTGACCACCTCGTTGGCCAGGGCAAGCCCGAGTAGAATGAATGCGCCGACCAGGGCCAGGACGCCCATCTGCCAGTGAAACATGAAAATGACGAGGATATAGATGGGTGCCCAGGGGGCATCGAAAAAGGCGAAGACGCCCTGGCCCGTCATGAACTGACGGAGATTGTTCAGGTCGGCGAGCGGTTGCTGAGGCCTGCCCCGGGCGCCCTGAAGTTGATACTCGAAGGCCGCTTCATAAACGCGGGCCGAAAGCTCCTGATCCAGGCGGTTGCCCAGGCGCACGAGCGTCATGCTGCGCACCCACTCCAGGGCCGCCATCAGCAGATACATGCCGATCGTGATCAGGGTCAGCATGAGCAGCGTCGAGACGTTCATGCTGGCCAGCACCCGGTCGTACAGCTGGAGCATGTAGATCGAGGGCACGAGCATCAGGATATTGATCACGGCGCTGAAGGCGCCGACGGTGTAGAACACACGCCGATAGGCGGAAATGGCCTTCCAGAGTGCCTGTGACGGTTCGTGGGGTATTTTCGATTTCACGGGGTGAGCCAGGGGGTCATGGAATGAATGTCATCTTGGGACAGCGCGCCGATGGCGGCCTTGAGCTGAAGGCGCGCGATGATGAAGTTATACCGCTGCTGAAGCAAGTCCTTGCGCGCGGCGAAGACCTGCTGCTGGGCGTTGAGCACATCCACGCTGGTCCGGTACCCCACGTCAAGACCGATCTTGGCGGCATCCAGGGCGATTTCGCTGGAGCGCACGGCCTGGGTGAGGGCGCGGGATCGCTCGATGCTGTCCTTGAGCATGAAGAAGGCCTCGGCGGATCGCAGTTCGCTGTCGGCGGACGCCTTCGCGCGAAGACGCGCGGCCTGATCCATGCGCGCCAGGGTCTCGCGCGTGACGGAGTCGATCCGGCCGCCCGTCAGGATGGGCAGGCTGGCCTGAACGCCGATGTACGACAGATTGCTTTTTGAATAACCGCTATCCGTGTCCTTCTGCCAACTGCTATCGCCCACCATGGACAGCACGGGCAGGTTCAGGCTGCGCGCCTGCTCCAGATCGTTGCGGGCGATCTCCAGCGACTTCTCCGCAAGGCGCACCTCAATCGCCTGGTTGCGCGCCTCGGCGCGCCATGCGTCCGGGTCGTCGGGCTCGGGCGCGTTCATGGACAGCGACGCGGCCAGGGGGGCGACCTCATCCAACCATTGCCCCGTCAGCTTGAACAGGGCCTGCCGCTTGATGCGCTGAACATTTCGCGCATTGATCTCCTCCGCCGCAGCGAGATCATGGCGCGCCTGGGCTTCCTGAATGTCGGTCACCGTCCCGACGCCGCCCCGATGCATGTGCTCGGCCTGCTCCCGCTGCTCGGCAATGGCCTGCTTCTTGGCCGCGGCAAGCCGCACCGCATCCTGCGCAAACAACACCTCCGTATAGGCCTGCGTCACGCGCAGGATCAGATTCTGCTGGGCGAGCCGCCAATCCAGTTCGGCCCCGGCGACACGGCTGTCCGCCTGATCCAGGGCCAGGAAGGCGCGCCGGTCGTAAATCACCTGACTGAGCGAGAGCGAGGCGCTGCGATTGTCATAGGAGGAGGCGTTGTCGCCCTGGGCCGTGCCCACCTCCTGCGTCGTCGGCCTGTAGGTGGCGCGGGCGGAGAGTTGCGGAAGCAGGGCGGACAGCGCTTGCGGCGCGGCCTCCTGACTCGCGCGCCACTGCGCTTCGGCCGCCGCGATCTCCGCATCGTTGCGCAGGGACAACTCAAACACATCCGCCAGGTTCGGCGCGGCATGCGCATTCAGGCACGCCAATGAAAAACCCGCCAAAATGCGGGCCATGAATCGAGTTATGGGCATTGTTTACTCCGGTTCGCCGTATTTTACACGATGACACCTTGAAAACACCCTGCGCCCACCACCGCGAGCGCAGGGCGCGAAAAGCCGTCATCGCGAGCCGCGAAGCGGCGCGGCGATCCCTTCCGGGCCTGATCGAGCCACGATGAAGCCCGCGTCCTGCCTGACACCAGAATGCCGTCATTGCGAGCGTAGCGCGGCAATCCATGGCGCACCCCTGGCAACCGCCGTCATTTTTGGGGGCTGCACAACGAAGTTTGGATGGCCGCGCTCCCGATGACGACCCGTTCGGGGCGGCCCTTGGACTCAGAGTCTGTGAATTTTTCGCTCTGTAGGAGGCCCGCCCCCGGGCCGAAGGGCTGCGCGACCTTCATCGCGGCGAGGGCGCCGCTCCTACGCGGGGCGGGCCACCGCGGATGGGCTTCGATGCCAAGGTGGCCGACCGGCGCCGCTCCTACGCGGGGCGGGCCGCCATGAATGTCCCATGCTCGCCCGCATCACCTTATCGGAGCGGCGATCGGGGCGCGCGGTCGATGGATTCACAAGCGCGCGGTCGAGTAGCCCGGATGCAGCGCAGCGGAATCCGGGAGGCTTGAGGCGTTCTATCGCGGCCCAAGGTCCGCTCCTACACGACATCAGCTGAAACCGTAGCGGGCGAGTTTGCAGTCCGAGCCGATGCCATGATGGTCAAACCTTGATCTGTAGGCGCGAGCTTGCTCGCGATGTGCCGCTTTTCACATAGGTGCGAATTCATTCGCACATGACATCGGGCGTGCGAATGAATTCGCACCTACGGGAGGGCATGGGAACGAGTGCAGCCCAACGCAGCCATCGGGGCGCGCGGCATGTTAATTCACATGCTTTCTGAGAATATGTGTGACATCTTTGCCATAAGGATTTTTCCATGGTCGCCACCGTCGCTTCATCCACAGATATCCGCTACCGCACCTACCCGAATGACGACTACAACGGCGTGGTGCGCGTGAGCTCCGGCGGGTATTCCGCCACGGGGACGCTACTGTTCGACGGGCGCGCCATCCTGACGGCCGCCCATCTGTTCCAGGGTGGCACGGAGGCGGCCACGGTGACCTTCGAAACCTCCAGCGGGACGCAGACCCTGAGCACCGCCCAGGTCATGCGCCATCGGGACTATGACGGGATGAGCAACAACGATCTTGCAATCGTGTGGCTCTCGGCGCCGGCGCCCGCCACGGCCCATCGTTATGACATCTACCGGGGCGACGATGAACTCGGCCAGTCCTTCACCATGGTCGGATACGGCATCCGGGGTACGGGCGACACGGGCGCCTCCAGCAGCGCCAGCGCAATGCCGATTCGCCTGAAGGCGGAAAACCGCTTCGATGCGGACGCCTCGACGCTCGAAAACCTCCTGGGCCCGGGCTTGGCCTGGTCCCCCCTGGCGGGCACACAGCTCATCGCGGACTTCGACAATGGCAAGACGGTCAACGATGCGATGGGGCAGCTGATCCATCGCGCCGACCTGGGGCTTGGGCTCGACGAGGGCGTGATTGCGCAGGGCGACAGCGGGGGGCCAGCCTTCATTGATGGACAGATCGCGGGCGTGGCCAGTTACATCGCCAGCCTGGGCTGGGGAAGCCTCAGCCCCGATGTCGATGACACAACGAACAGCAGTTTTGGCGAGATCGCCGCCTGGCAGCGCGCGAGCGCCTATCAGCAATGGATCGACCAGGCGATGCGGGATCGCTATGCGGAAGCGCCGCGCACGCCTGAAGAGGTGTCGAAGGCGGTGGCCGAGGGTGACAGCGGCACGATCCATGCCTACTTCCTGCTGCAGTTCACGGGCGCGAGAAGCGATCCAGATGACATCCTGAGCGTGGACTACGTCACACGCGACGGCACGGCCAAGGCAGGCAGCGACTACCTCGCCGTGAGCGGCGTCCTCCATCTGTACCCCGGCGAAACCCAGGCGGTCATACCGGTCGAAGTCATCGGCGATGCGACGGGGGAGCCCGACGAAGTGTTTTACCTCGACGTGACCAACCCGGTCGGCGGCGGATTGGGTGAAGGAGTGATCAAGCTGACGGCGGTGCGCACGATCCTTGATGACGATGGCTGGGCAGGATGACCCCGTCCTTGCGAGCGGGCATGCCTTAGCCCACGAGCAGCCTGTCGGACTTGAGGCGAACTGGCTGCCAGCCCCCTTCAGTCGTCCCCGCGTATCAGGCCGCCATGCATTCTGTAGGAGGCCCGCCCCCGGGCTGAAGGGCTGCACGACCCTCATCGCGGCGAGGGCGCCGCACCTACGCGGGGCGGGCCGCCATGCATTCTGTAGGAGGCCCGCCCCCGGGCCGAAGGGCTGCACGACCCTCATCGCGGCGAGGGGCGCCGCTCCTACGAGGGGCGGGCCGCCGCGGATGGGCTTCGATGCC
>SDAY01000099.1 GCA_006212015.1 Halothiobacillaceae bacterium | reverse complement strand
CCCGATCATGGGTCGCATGAACAGATCGACGCACGGGCGCATCGCCTGCCTCACCGCTGAAATCAACGCCCCGGACGGCAACGTCCCGGACGCGATCCAGCTTCTGCCCGCCGGGACCTTCCGCGCCACCGATGGCCGCCCGGCGGACGTGCCCGGCTGGACATTGACAGCCGAGCTTGCGGAACGCCTGATCCAGCAGGCCAGCGCCCGCGCCAATCCATATCCCATCGACTACGAACATCAGACCCTGCGCGCCGAGCAGAACGGCCAGCCTGCGCCCGCCGCCGGCTGGTTCCGCGCGCTTGAGTGGCGCGATGGCTACGGCCTGTGGGCCGTGGGGGTCGAGTGGACCGAGCGCGCCCGCGCCATGATCGCCTCCGGTGAATACCGCTACATCTCCCCAGTCTTTACCTACGACATGTCCGGGCGCGTCCTGCGCCTGCTGCATGCCGCCCTCACCAACGATCCCGCGCTCGACGGTATGGCCGCCCTGGCGGCCCTGACATATCGCGTGCCCTTTACCCCCGACCAGGAGCAACCCATGAACCCCAAGACCCTGACGCTCCTGGGGCTGGCCGAAGACGCCACCCCGGAACAGATCGCCGCCGCCGTCGCGGCTCTCAAGGCCAAGGCCGATGATGCCGAGGGCAACCTCGCCGCGCTCAAGTCCAGCACCGTGCCCATGGCCACCATGCAGGAGCTGCAAGGCCACGTGGCCGCGCTGACCGCCGACAAGCAGGCCCGCGACATCGACGACCTGGTCAAGCCCGCGCTGGCCGATGGCCGCCTGCTGCCCGCCATGGAGCCGTGGGCGCGTGACCTGGGCACGACCCACCTCGCCGCCCTCAAGCAGTACCTGGACACCGCCCCGGTCATCGCCGCCCTCACGGGCACCCAGAGCGAGGGCCGCGCCCCGAACACCGCCGGTGCCAAGCTGACCGACGAAGAGATGGCCGCCTGCACCATGCTCGGCCAATCCCCCGATGAATACCTGGCCTTCAAGGCCGGCTTGAAGAAGGAGTAAATCACCATGGCTATCATCACCCCCGCACTCATCACCGCGCTCCAGACCGGCTTCCGCAAGGAGTTCCAGGGCGCGTATGACGCCGCCCGCGCCGAGGCGCAATACCAGAAGCTGGCCACCATCGTGCCCAGCACCACCGCCAGCAACACGTACGGCTGGCTGGGCGACTTCCCGGACTTCAATGAATGGGTGGGCGACCGCGTGGCCCGCGACATGGCCGCCCACGGCTACAGCATCAGCAACCGGGATTACGAGTCCACCGTCAGCGTCAAGCGCACCGCCATCGAAGACGACCAGGTCGGCATCTACACCCCGATGATGGCGCACATGGGCCAGATGGCCGCGCTGTTCCCGGATCGCCTGGTGTTCGACCTGCTCAAGGCGGGCGATGTCACCCCGTGCTACGACGGCCAGAACTTTTTCGACACCGACCACCCGGTGTACCCGAATGCGGCCGGCAGCGGCACGGCAGTAGCCGTCAGCAACGTGGATGTCCCGACCACCGGCGCTGGCCCGGCCTGGTATCTGCTGGACACCCGCAACGTGCTCAAGCCGGTCATCTTCCAGGATCGCAAGAAGCCAGAGTTCACGGCGATGACAAAGTCGGACGACGAGGCCGTGTTCGTAAGCAACGTGCACCGCTACGGCGTGGACATGCGATGCAGTGCGGGCTACGGGTTCTGGCAACAGGGCTTCATGAGCAAGCAGGCGCTGGATGTGGCCAACTTCAACTCCGCCTACGCCCGCATGATGCGCTTCACCGCCGACGGAGGCCGCCCGCTGGGCGTCAAGCCGAACGTGCTGGTGGTCCCGCCCGAGCTGCGCGCCGCAGCCCTCGACATCGCCATGGCCGAGCGCATGGCCAATGGCCAGACCAACACCAACCGAGGCCTGGTCGAGGTCATCGTGTCCTCACGACTGTGAGGTGACTGATGGCGCGTGTAAAACCGCAGCCGGTCAGCCGTGGCCCGGAGGAGGCAGCCGCCGAATCCGGGCGCGAGATGATCCGCGTCACCGTCCGCAGCACCGGCTTCCGCCGCTACCGTGCGGGCCTCGGCCCGCTCACCAGGGAGCCGGTCACCGTCACCGTCACGCCCGAGCAGCTCGCCTTGCTCCGGGCTGACACCCTGCTGATCGTCGAGGACGCCTGACATGGCCTACTGCACCCTGACCGACCTGACCGACCGCTACGGCGAAGCCGAGGTGTTGGCCTATGCCGACCGCGACCGCGACGGCCTGGCCGATGCCGCCCTGGTCGACGGGGTGCTGGCCGATGTCGATGCGGAGATCGACACCTACCTTGCAGGGCGCTACGCCCTGCCGCTTTCCACCACCCCCCGCGTGCTGGTCCGCATCGCCTGCGAGCTGGCCCGCGAGCGCCTGATGATGGCCAGCGGCGCACGTCTGGATGCCGAGGCCCCCGAGCGTCGCGCCGCCGACGGCTCCCGCGCTGCCCTGCGCGACATCGCCAAGGGCACGCTCAGTATCGGCGCCCCCGCGCCTGCGCAGGCCGTTGGCGGCGTGCAGATGCAGTCCGGCGGGCGGATGTGGGGGCGGCAGCCATCGCAGGAGCGATCTGTGGTGATGGGCCTGGACCAGGGGGGGGTTATCGAGGCCAAGCTGGATCAGCTTTTGGCCACAGTATCTGGCTCAGGCACCGTCTCGGGGCCGGCCTCGGCCTCCTGCACAGGCTTCCCGACGGGATATATCGCGGCATATCTGCGCAGTGCGATCCCAACCGGTTGGCTGCCGCTGGATGGTCAGCCTGCAACCATCAACGACAACCCCGTGCTCTACGGCATGTTCGGCGGCCGATATTCGGATGCAATCGATGAGCAGGCGACGCGGGCTGCGGCGATCAGCCTCATCCCCGCCATGACCGCCAATGGCCAGCCCGCAGGGTATATGGCTAGTGCATCGTCGATATACGCGGATTCACATGCGGCATATAAGGCATTCAACCGTCTCCCGCGTGATGTGGATGGTGGCGATGGCTGGGTGACGGCTGCCAATGTATACACAGGATGGCTGCGGATTGACATGCCCGTCGCAATGGGCGTTGCGAAATACGCCATCACATCATATGAGGGTGGCGGGCTACCCGGGCCGATAGTATTTGCGCTCGAGGGCAGTACCGACGGCGGCGCTACATGGACCGTACTGGACTCGCGCAGCAGGGAAGAAAAATGGGCGAAAGACGAAACGCGGGTCTATGAGCTGGACTATGCTGCGCTGTCCGGGGTATACGCTAGTCTGCGCATCAACATCGATGATCCTGGCTATCCGGAGCCTTATGTCAGCATTAAAGAGCTGACGATCTACGGCGGTCAGCCCATCTATTTCCCGCCGTCCGCCGCTGGCCAGTTCCGGCTGCCTAACTTGTCATCCAGCCCCGCCGACCTGCCAGGCGCGGTCTGGTGCGTCAAGGCGGGCTGACATGACCCTTCTCTCCCTCGAATCCGCCCTGGTCGATCGCCTGAAGACCAGGATGCTGGCCGGCGTGCATGTGCTGACCGGCGCTGACCTGGCCGGCGTGGCCGAGGGCAGCCAGCCCACCCCCGCCGTGCATGTGGTCTACCAGGGATATCGGGTCGTCGAGACCCGGCCGGATGGTCGCGCCGCACGCATCCAGCAGACATGGCTTGTCGTGGTGGCCGTGCGCAACGTGCGCGACGCGCGAACCGGCCTGGCCGCGCGCGCCGATGCGGGCGGGCTGGCCGATGCGGTCATCGGCGCGCTGATGGGCTGGCAGCCTGACGGCGCAAGCAGGCCGCTCACCCTCGCGCAGGCGCCACGCGCAGGATACCGCGCAGGGCATGTGTATCTGCCGCTGGCGTTCGAGCACGAGACAACAGTTAAAGGATCCACTCAATGATCGTCACACTGATCAAGCCCCACACCCACGCCGGGCGCGACTACCCGGCGGGCGTCGAGCTGGACCTGCCCCACAGCGTGGCCGTCTGGCTGCACGAGCAGGGCGTCGCGCAACCGGCCGTCCGTCCCGCAAAACCCCGTTCACAACCCAATCAATCGACCCGTAAGGAGGGTTAACCATGGCCATCGAGCAAGTCTACAAGCCATATCTTGGCGCGGGCCAGGTCTATGCCCGCGTAGAGGGCGCGAGCGGACCGCTGGCACCCATCGGCAACGTGTCGGAACTCAAACTCGCCATCGACGAGGAGAGCAAGGAGCAGACCGACTACACCCACGGCGGCGGCGGCACTTATGCCGAGGTCAAGCGAGTCAAGGGCGTGACGGTCAGTGCCGCGCTGCACGACATCAACAAGACCAACCTCGCCCGCGCGCTCTACGGCGATAGCGCGGCCGTGGTGGGTGGCACCGTCACCGACGAGGCGCGCACGGCCTACCAGGGCGGCCTGATCCGCCTGTCTCACCCGAGCCCGACCGGCGTTGTGGTGACCAATGACGCCGGGACCACCACCTATGTGGCGGGCGTGGATTACGAGGTTAGGCCCGAAGGTGTGTACATCCTGGGCGGGGCGATTGCCAACGGCGCGGCCATCAAGATCGACTACGCCTATGCAGGGTATGACCTTGTGCAGGCCCTCACCAAGTCCGGCCTGGTCCTGGAGATGGCCTTCGGCGGCGTGAACGAAGCGGATTCCGGCAAGCCCGTCGTGGTGGACCTGTTCCGCGTCTCCATGGGCGCGGCCAAGGAGATCAGCCTGATCGGGGACGACTTCGCGAGCCTCCAGCTGGAGGGCAAGCTGCTGGTGGACGCGACCAAGACCGGCGCGGGCATCAGCCGATTCCTCCGCGTGAGCATGGCCTGATTCTCGCCAAAGCCTCCTCCATGAGGGGGCTTGATCGAGGGAGGAGAACCCATGTCTGACCTTAATGTCGATCTCAAGATCAGGGCCACGATCGAGGGTGTCGATGACATCCAGAGCGTCGAGGAGGCCCTGCGTGGCGTGGGCGATGCGGCGGCCCCGGCTGCCGATGCGCAGGGCGAAGCCGCAGCCAGCGCTAGGGCGCTCGGCGACGAGGCTGGCAATGCCGCCATCGGCCTGGACGATATGCGCGCCGCGCTCGCGGCTGTCGCAAGCGTCGCCATCCTGCGTGACCTGGTGGACACGGCGGCCGCCTTCGAGGCCATGGAGAAGGGGCTTGAGGCGCTCTCCGGGTCGTCCGAGTCCGCCCGTGCCGAGATGGCGTACGTCGCACAGACCGCCGACCGTCTTGGCGTCGGCGTGCGTGATGCTGCGCAGTCCTATGTCAGCCTAAGCGCGGCCACGAAGGGCACCGCGCTGGAGGGGCAGAACACCCGCGCCATCTTCGAGTCCGTGGCCGGGGCTATGTCCAAGCTCGGCAAGAGTGGCGCGGAGACCCAGCAAGCCCTGGCCGCCATCGGCCAGATGGCGAGCAAGGGCACGGTCTCCATGGAGGAGCTGCGCGGCCAGCTGGGCGAGGCCTTGCCAGGCGCCATGCAGGCCGCAGCCCGCGCTATGGGTGTCACCGTGGCCGAGCTGGATGCTATGGTGTCCAGCGGACGGGTCGCAGCCGACGATTTGCTGCCCAAGCTCGCCGCCGAGCTGACCAAGACCTTCGGCACTGAGCCACCCGATACCATCAATTCCGCCCTGGCCCGTCTCCAGAACAAGCTGGACCTCGCCTATAAGACCTTTGGCGAGACGGGCAGCATGGAGGCGTTCAAAACCGCGCTGAGCGGCGTTGGAACGGCCCTTGAAGCCGTTGCCATCACCGCCTCCGGCGCATGGGAAGCCGTTGAGCTTGCTGGCAATGGTCTGGGGGCGCTGGCCGCCGCGCTTGCTCAGGCGGCGAGCGGCGACGTTGCCGGGGCGTGGGAATCGCTCAAGACCAACATCGCTGAGGCCGCTGATCAGGCCGCCTCGGACATCGTGCATGTGGCCGATGCCGTGACCGGCGCGGGCGAGGCTGTGGCCGCCACCGCGTCAGTGTTTCAGGCCCCGACCCTCGCCGCCGAACGGCTTGCAGCCAGTCTTGGGACCGTCGGGCAGGAGGGCGGCGCATCGGCGGATGCCATCGCCAAGCTGTTCAAGCAGCTCGACCTGACCACGCCAGATGGCGTGACTGCGCTGGTCGATGCCTTCACCCTCTTGGGTGAAGGCACGCGCGACGCGGACAAGGCGCTGACCGACTACACCGCCACGATGAGCGCGGCGGACCTGTCCGCCTTCCGCGCCCAGATCGAGGCGGTCTACCAGGGCGGGCAGGTCGATGCCGCCCGCTTCGCACAGGTCAATGATCAGATTCTTGCGGCATCCTTCCAGCGGCTCGGCCTGACCGCCGAAACGGCGCTTGGGCGTATCAGCCCAGCAGCGGGCGAGGCCATTGCAAGTCTAGACGGCATCCGCTCGGCTGTTGCCAACACGGCGGATTCAGGCGCGGCGAAGATGCAGGCGCTGGAGCAGGCCGTGGGCGCTGCGCTTGGCAAGGCCGACACGCTCGCGGCCGTCGAGGCGCTGCGCGGGCGCATCGAGGCGATGGGGCAGGCGGGCGAGCTGTCAGCGGCTGGCATGCAACGCCTGAATGACCAGATGGGCGACCAGGCGCGCAAGATCGAGCAGAGCATCCCTGGCATCCAGAGCATGGCGGAAGCCTATAAACAGCTCGGCATCACGGCCATGAGCGAGATGCAGAAAGCAGCGGATGCCAACCTGGCGGCATTCGAGGCTCTAAAGGCTGGCAAGGCTCCTCTTGCCGATCTTCAGGCGGGGTTCATGGCCTACGCGGCCAGCGCAATTCGAGCAAACAGCGGGGTGGCGGATTCGGCCTTGCTTGCGCAGGCCGGGGTGCTCGGTCTGCGCGATGAGGTCGTGCGCATCGAGGCGGATGCAATTCAATCGTCCGAGGCCATGCATCGAGTCGAGGCGAGCTACAAGGCCAGTGCCGATGCCGCGCAGCGTCAGGCGCAGGCCATCCAGCAATCGGCGGCGGCCAATGTCGCTGCCACCAAAGCCGCGCTGGAGGCCGCCAAGGCGCGGGGCGACGAGGTCGAAATCGCCCGCGCCGCGATCCAGCTCGCCCAAGCCGAGGCCCAGGCCGCGCGCGACGTTGCGGCGGCCAAGCAGATTGAGGCGGATGCCGCCTGGATGAAGGTGGAGGCCGTCAAGGTCGAGCTCATGCAGGATGGACTGCTGACCGAGGCAGACATGCAGGTGGTCGAGGCGTCCAAGCAGGTGGCCGAGGGCAAGCAGGCGGAGGCGGATGCCGCGCTTGATGCAGCAGCAGCCAAGGG
>SDAY01000098.1 GCA_006212015.1 Halothiobacillaceae bacterium | reverse complement strand
GCAAATACGGGGCGGCCCGAAAAACTTGCCAGCAGCTCCCGCAGATCACCGTTTTTCCCGCCCGGTCGCGCCGGGTTGCCCCCCCAAAACGTCTCGTTCACCTCTGCCGCCACGAGGCATTCCGCAGGCGTCATTTCCGACGCTTCGCGAATGTGCTCAGGCCATGCGCTTTTCGGTGCCTGCCAGTCTCGGTCACCGAATCCGATGTCTTCTGCTACACCGGATGGAATATACCTCATATCGTCGATGCCGATTTCTGTGCGGCCATTGAAGGCGTTGAGGATGGCCTCCCATGTCTCAATCGACAGCATGGGAAAGTTTTGCTGGAGCATGAAGTTGTAGCGTTCCGCCAGTCGGTTCATCGCCACAGACTCGGAAATCTTGTCGTCGGAGTCGGCGCCTGTGTCGCGTCCTGGCCTGTGGCGAGAAGCCCAATCTGGTCGCAGTGGTCGGCGATCCAGGAAATCCTGGATTGGCATGCCGGCGTAAATAGTGATGCGATTTTTGCTCATGTTTTCCCTTTGTTTTTGGGGTGCCGGGCGTCGCGGCCCGGCTGATTGCTGCGCCCGATCAGGCGGCTTTAGTCGCCATGCTTTGCTGCCGATTCCATGCGTGGAGGATGGCGCGGCGCGCCTCTGGCAGCGGCATCTTGCGATATGCCTCGACCACTGCACTGATATGAACCTCGCCAGCGTCATAGGGCAGTGCATTGGCATGGCACCAGCTACGGATGCCGTAGTCGCATGAGCCCGTATCCTTGGCGTCCTGCACGGACACCAAGAAGTCCTTGTCTGACCAGCGCCTGGCGAATGCCTTAATGGCCTGATCGGATCGCTCGGCGGCGGTATCCGGGTGCTCGGCCAGGGTTTGCTTGCGGCGCAGGCCGGTCAGCGCACTGGCGTATGTCTTGCCGTGAAATCCAAGCGCATGGTCGCTGGTGCGCGCGATGAAGCCCTCATGCACATGGATGCTTTTGCCAATGCCCTGCGAGATCCACCTCGCCCGATACACCTCGATGCCTGGCTCGCGGCAGTCCATCGGCTGGGCATCGAGTGTCATCACCCCATCGACGACCGCAAGATTGCGGCTGATCACGCGCGAAAGGTAGCCATGCGGGACCGTGATCTCGACCACGATGGAGGTCTTGGCATAGCGCGATTTTGAGCCGCTGTAGCGGTTGCCCCAGTCTTTGTACGTCTCAGACGTCATTCCGACCTCGCCCGGATGCGTAGTAGCGATGACCGTCCAGTCCTCATCGCCAGCGACGGAGAGATCCAGCGCTGAGGCATTGTAAGCGGCTATGACAGCGCGGCGGATGCGCGCTTCAAGGCGCTGATTCATGCTGCCACCGTGGAGGACAGCACCTTTAAGCATCGCACGCTGCTCGGTCAAGGTATGCCCCGGAAAGACATTTGACGGAGTAAGCCCGAAACAACGCGGGGTGGCCGGAGTTCGGCGCTCAATGAATGACCTTGTTATCTTTGAGACAGTCTCGACCGGGCAATAGCCCAGGGCGCGGTCCTCACGCATAACTTGACGGTCTTTGCGCGCCTGGCGGATGGCCTTGGTGGCCTGCTCTGTCGCTTCAAGCGCGGCTTTGATGGAGCTGCTGCCGTGGATGACGACCTTGCGGCCTTTGACGGCACCGATGATTTCGGAGCGGTCCTTTTTTGTGCCGGGGAGGTCGGCGGTACTCGACCATGCGAGAGCCAACTTGAAGAGCTTTTTGCCGATGATCGGCAGATGGATTTCGCCAGCAGAGGGGGTTTTGATCTTGTGCATTTTATTCACCTTTCAGGTTAGGGGGCCTGTCGTGCATCCGTCGTCCGTGCCGTTGTGGCCGGTCATTTCGGTGCATGTTTTTAGATTACTTGGCATTGAAAAAAATGCAAGTTTTGGCGCTCGGCGGATCTTGAGCATCAATTCTGCACGCACATATTTCGCACGGCCTCACTGCATGACATGCGCTACGCATCCACCCACGTCGCTCATAACCTCGGACGCCGTGAAACGCAAGATTCACTATCCTTGGAGAGCGTGCCCCCAGATAAATCATGTCGCGCGCGTCCTGATCCTCGGTACGAGGCGGCGCGGGATGCGACCGGATACCGCGCCGGTACGGGTCGCGTTGCGCAAGGCATGAAAAACGGCGGAGCGGGATGATCCCGTCTCCGCCGTTTCGGCATGCATGCATGCATCGGGCGCCATCGGGCGCCCGCTCGTGTCAGGACTTGAGCGTCTGCAAACGATTCAGCAGCGCCGGGCTGATGCCCAGGTTATCCATCAGGGTCTCGCTGTACTTGCGGTCGATCAGGTAGTGGCACAGGTCCAGCACCTGCATCAGGCTCTTGATCGCCTTGCCCGCGCGTGCGGCGTCCGGCTCGACCTGCTGGATCAGGCTCGGCAGGGCGGAGCGCAGGTGGCTCATGCTGGAAGCCACAAAATGCGGCGGCACGCGCACCTTCACATGCACCTCGCCGATCTTCTCCTGGCGGGCCATGAAGGCATCGTCATACTTGCCGCTGACAATGTCTTTCATCCAGGCCTGATGAGTCAGCTTGAGCGCGTCGACGCGGCCATCCAGATAGGGCGCGGTCTGCGAATCGCCCAGGAGCAAGGCGTAGAAGGCATCGGCCACCGCCGGAAGATGCGGCTCCAGCGCCGGAGCCAGGCTGGCCAGGACATTTTGATCGTCCTGGCAGAGGCCGCCAATATGGCAGAAGGTGACCAGGTTTTTGTCGGTTGATTTCAGTTCCATGTTCCCTACCCTCAAATGACCTTGGCGACGGATTCGGCCGCGCGCTTCACGTCGAGGAAGATCAGGCCCAGCTTGGCCTGCGGCTTGGCGAGCACGGTCAGCACGGCGTCATCGCCGGCATGGGTCATCAGGATGTAACCCTTGTCGCCCTTGATCAGCACCTGCTCCAGACCGCCACGGGCCAGTTCCTTGGCGGTGCGATCGCCTAGGGAGAGCAGCGCGGCGCTCATTGCGCCCACGCGGTCCTCGTCCATGCCGCCCGGCAGCAGGGCGGCCATCATCAGGCCGTCGGTGGAGACGATGGCGGAGGCCTCGATGTCCGCCGAGGAGCCGTTCAGCTCGGAGAGAATGGATGTCAGCATGTCAGCGCGCATAAGAAACCCCAATTTTTTGTGTCAATGAGAGGAGAACCCGGCCCGCATGCCATGGTTCTCCCAGCGGAATACTAAAGTATAAAAATGTCAGACCCGTGTCACCCTTGCACCTAAAGAAGGAGCCAGACCAGGCGCAAAACATCCTTGAAACCAGAAAAACAGGCCTGATAGGGTGCTCAATGGCATCGGACCATGCCCCGCATGGAGCATGCGCCCCATTCCGAGACGGATCACGTCGCCCGCGTCGCGCACCACACATCCACTCGCTCACATCCTTCCCGCTTGAGCAGGCGCGCGAGCTCGCCCACGGTCGCGCCGGTGGTCAGCACGTCATCGATCAGGGCCACATGAGCGGGCAGATCGCCATGCACGGCGAAGGCCCCGCGCACGTTGGCGGCGCGGGCAGCCTCCGGCAGGCGCATCTGCGGCGTCGTGGCGCGCACGCGCTGCAGGGCATGGGGCAGCAGTGGAATGCCGAGACGCCGGGCCAGCGGACGGGCGAGCTCCATCGACTGGTTGTAGCCGCGTTCGCGCAGGCGGCGCGGATGGATGGGCACGGGGATCAGCGCATCGGGCAGGGTGGTCGCGATATCGCGCCGCACGGCCTCGATCAGGTGATGCGCCAGCGGCACGCCATGGCTGAGCCGTCCGCCGAACTTGAAGCGGGTGACGAGGTGGCGCGCGGCGCCCGCGTAGTCCAGCGGCGCGATGGCGGCATCGAAGGGCGGCGGGCGCTTCAGGCAGACGGCGCAGGGGCCGGGCGTGACCACGGGTCGGGCGCAGCATGGACAGGCCAGCGGGATGCGCGGCAGGTCGTCCGCGCAGGCCTCGCAGAGATGATCCGCCCCCGCCGGGGCGTCGCACAGCAGGCAGCGGCGAGGGAGTAACCAATCCGTTATACTGCCGACCACTTCAGGCCACGCCTTGCGCATTCAACGTATCCCTACCCATGCACGACGAACACGCCCAAGATAGCACCGAAACCCGGATCATTTCCGCCGCCCACCAGCGCCGCGCCGCCTCCTGGTTCGATTACGGCAATCTCATCGTCATCACCCTGGCCGGCATTCCGCTGCTGCTGGCGGGCAGCGCCACCGGCAAGACCATGATCTTCGCCACCGCGGGCGCCATCATCCCGATCATCCTGTGGTTCGGCGGCTCCATGCTGCTGTACGCACTGAACAAGCACCATCCCAATCCCAGGGTCGGCCATTACACCCAGTGGGCGGCCTATCGCTTCTATGCCGTGACCGGCTCGCTGATCGTGATCGGCACCTTCTTCCCGTCGGACATCACCTACTACCAGGTGTTCTGGGCGATGGCCGCCGCCATTCTTATTCCCTGGTCGATCATGGATCTGCGCAAGATCCAGCGCGAGGACTGGCGCCCCATCGAGACCCCCGTGTACAGCCAAGAGGAGCATCACTGATGAGCATGCGTCACGACTGGAGCCGCGAGGCGATCCTCGCGCTGTTCGAACTGCCGTTCAACGACCTGCTGTTCCGCGCGCAGACCGCGCACCGCGAACACTTCGACCCGAACGTCGTGCAGGTAAGCACCCTGCTCTCGATCAAGACCGGCGCCTGCCCGGAGGACTGCTCCTATTGCCCGCAGAGTTCGAAGTACGACACTGGGCTTGAGAAAGAACGCCTGATGCCGCTGGACGAAGTGGTCGAGTCCGCCAGGGCCGCCCGGTCCAAGGGCGCGACCCGCTTCTGCATGGGCGCGGCCTGGCGCAACCCGACCGACAAGAACCTGGAAACCGTCGAGGCGATGATCCGCGCCGTGAAGGACCTGGGCATGGAGACCTGCGTCACCCTCGGCATGCTCAAGGCCGAACAGGCCCAGCGCCTCAAGGCCGCCGGCCTCGACTACTACAACCACAACCTCGACACCTCGCCCGAGTTCTACGGCAGCGTCATCAGCACCCGCACCTACGATGACCGGCTGGACACCCTCAAGAACGTGCGCGAGGCGGGCCTGAACGTCTGCGCCGGCGGCATCGTCGGCATGGGTGAATCCCGCCGTGACCGCGCCGGCCTGCTGCAGCAGCTCGTCAACCTGCCCAGGCATCCGGAATCGGTGCCGATCAACAATCTGGTCCAGGTCGAGGGCACCCCGCTGCACGGTACCGCCAGGCTCGATCCATTCGAGTTCGTCCGCACCGTTGCCGTCGCCCGCATCCTGATGCCGCGATCCTTCGTGCGCCTGTCCGCCGGCCGCAGCGAGATGAGCGACGAGATGCAGGCCCTGTGCTTCCACGCCGGCGCCAACTCGATCTTCTACGGCGGCAAGCTGCTGACCACCGACAACCCGGACGAGAACCACGACGAACGGCTGTTCGAGCGCCTCGGCCTCAAGGGCATCGAGGCGGATCATGACGGCGGCTCCTGCACCACCTGCGGCGCCATGGATACGATGAGCGCCTGAAACGGCTGGCGGCATAAGCATTTCGCCACCCACGAAAAAGGAGAAAGCCATGCCTTCCCGCCCTTTGAACGCTTTTCACGTCCTTTTCATCGCTTTTCTTGGCCTGTTCACCCTCAACGCACAGGCTGCGGGAAACAACTTCCAGCTGCTCGATGCCGCCCGGGCTGGCGACAAGGCGCTCGTCATCCGCCTGCTCGATGAAGGCACCCCCATCGATGCCATCGACGGCATGGAAAACTCCCCGCTGCTTTTGGCCACCGAACACCGGCGCAGGGAGGTGGTCGAGCTGCTGCTCGAGCGCGGCGCCGACATCCAGGCCGACAACAAATACAGCTACACACCGCTGATGCTCGCGGTCGTCAACAACGACCGGCCCATGGCCGAACTGCTGCTCGCCAAGGGCGCCCATGTCGATGCGGAAAACTATTACACCGGCGCCACCCCGCTGATGATCGCCGCCGACAATGATTCGCCTGAACTGGCCGAACTTCTGCTCGCCAAGGGCGCCAACATCAACGCCCGTGATGGGCGCGGGCGCACCGCCCTGATGCACGCGGCCAGCGCCAGGCACAAAACCATCTTCACATGGCTGCTGGCCCATGGCGCCGATGGCACGATCAAGGACGACGCCGGCAAGACCGCCCGCGACCTTGCCCCGGCCACGTGGCCTGTCGCCGCCCCGCAATGACGGCATGGGCATGAAGCACGCGCGCCTGCGCCAACGCCTGGCCGAACGCCGCGCCGCCCATCTGTATCGCAGCCTCAAGATCGCCGAAGGGCCGCAGGCCCCGCGCCGCGTCGTCGATGGCCGCGAGGTGCTGGGCTTCTGCAGCAACGACTACCTCGGCCTCGCCAACCATCCCGAGGTGATCGCTGCCTTCAGGCGCGGCGCAAGTGAGTACGGCGTCGGCAGCGGCGCGGCTCATCTGGTCAATGGCCACACCCGCGCGCACCAGGCGCTGGAGGAGGAACTGGCCGCCTTCCTTGGGCGCGAGCGGGCGCTGCTGTTCTCCACCGGCTACATGGCCAACCTTGGCGCGGTCGGCGCGCTGGCCGGGCGTGGGGATGCGGTGTTCGAGGATCGCCTCAACCATGCCTCGCTGCTGGATGCCGGGCTGCTCTCCGGCGCGCGCTTCAGGCGCTACCCGCATGCCGATGCCGGCGCGCTGGCCCGGCAACTGAGCGAGACCGAGGCCGGCGAGAGGCTGGTCGTCACCGACGGCGTGTTCAGCATGGACGGCGACCTCGCCCCCTTGCCCGAGCTCGCCGCGCTCGCCCGCCGGCACGACGCCTGGCTGATGGTGGACGACGCGCACGGCATCGGCGTGCTGGGCAGGACGGGACGCGGCACGCTGGAGCACTTTGGTCTCGGTTCGGATGACGCGCCGATCCTGATGGGCACCCTCGGCAAGGCGCTCGGCACGGCCGGGGCCTTCATCGCGGGGGACCATGACCTGATCGAATGGCTGATCCAGGCCGCCCGCCCCTACATCTACACCACCGCCATGCCCGCCGCGCTGGCGGAGGCGACGCGCGCCAGCCTGCGCCTGGTCGACGACGAAGCCTGGCGACGCGAGCATCTGCGTGACCTGATCGTGCAATTCAAAACCGGCGCGCAACAGATCGGCCTGAAGCTGATGCCCTCCGACACGCCCATCCAGCCCATCCTGGTCGGCGACGCAGGCGAGGCCATGAAACTGAGCGCCCGCCTGTGGGACGCCGGCATCCAGGTCACCGCCATCCGCCCGCCCACCGTGCC
>SDAY01000019.1 GCA_006212015.1 Halothiobacillaceae bacterium | reverse complement strand
GCGTCCGGGGAATCTATCGCGGCCCAAGGTCCGCTCCTACAAGGTAGCTCAGGCGTAGACCGGCAGGCGCTTGCAGACCGCCAGCACCTTGCCCTTCACCGCCTCGACAGTCGCGGCATCGCCCTTGACGTCGATCACATCGCACATCCAGCCTGCCAGGTCCACGCACTCGGCCTCGCCGAAACCGCGGGTGGTGATGGCCGGCGTGCCGATGCGGATGCCGGAGGTCACGAACGGCGACTGCGGGTCGTTCGGCACGCTGTTCTTGTTGATGGTGATGTTGGCGGCGCCCAGCCAGGCGTCGACGTCCTTGCCGGTCAGGCCCTGCTCGATGAAGCTGACCAGGAAGAGGTGGTTGTCGGTGCCCCTGGAGACCACGTCAAAACCACGATCCATGAATACCTTGGCCATCGCCCGGGCGTTCTTCACGACCTGCTGCTGGTAGGTCTTGAAGTCTGGCTCCAGCGCCTCCTTGAAGGCCACGGCCTTGGCGGCGATGACATGCTCCAGCGGGCCGCCCTGAATGCCGGGGAAGATCGCCGAGTTGATCTTCTTCTCGATCTCGGGGTTGGCCTTGCCGAGGATGATGCCGCCGCGCGGGCCGCGCAGGGTCTTGTGGGTGGTGGAGGTGACCACGTCGGCGAACGGCACCGGGTTCGGGTAGACGCCGGCGGCGACAAGGCCGGCGACGTGCGCCATGTCGACCAGCAGGAAGGCGCCGACTTCATCGGCAATGGCACGGAAGCGGGCCCAGTCGACCACGCGGGAATAGGCGGAGAAGCCGGCGATGACCAGCTTGGGCTTGTGCTCGCGCGCGAGCTGCTCGACCTGGGCGTAGTCGATCTCGCCGGTCGCCGGGTCGAGGCCGTACTGCACGGCGTGGTAGCTCTTGCCGGAGAAGTTGACCTTGGCGCCGTGGGTCAGGTGACCGCCGTGGGCCAGGGACATGCCGAGCACGGTGTCGCCCGGCTGGATCAGGGCGAGGAAGACCGCGCCGTTGGCCTGCGAGCCGGAATGCGGCTGCACGTTGGCCCAGTCGGCGCCGAACAGTGCCTTGACGCGATCGATGGCGAGCTGCTCGACCACGTCGACATACTCGCAGCCGCCGTAGTAACGCTTGCCCGGATAGCCCTCGGCGTACTTGTTGGTCAGCACGGAGCCCTGGGCCTGCATGACGCGCGGGCTGGCGTAGTTTTCCGAGGCAATCAGCTCGATGTGCTCTTCCTGGCGCAGGACTTCTTCCTGCATCGCGTTCCAGAGCTGATCGTCGTAGCCTGCAATCGTCATGTCACGGGTAAACATTCGGCGCACCTCAATAGCTTGAAAACGAATACCCGGCACGGGCCGGGTCAAAAATTAGTTGCGCGCAGTTTACCGCAAAGGTTCGCCCCCGGCATGGCCGGGTGCGCATGACAGCATGAAATGGCTGCATTCCCCGGCGGAGCTGGCCCATCCGTAGCCCGGATGGCGCATGGCGAAATCCGGGGACATCCAGCCCGGATTCCGGCCACGGCCTCCATCCGGGCTACGGGGACGATGGAGCTTTCACTTCCAGCCGATGAACTTGACCGCCTGCTCGACGACCTCGTCGGCGTACAGGTCCATGAACAGGTGGTCGGCGCCATCCACGGTGTAGGCCTTGATCAGCTTGCCGTCGGCCACCTTGGCCATCATCGAAGGCAGGCCCTTCACGGTGCTGTCGGCGGATCCGATGATGACCAGCACCGGCTTTTTCACCTGCTTGAGCAGGGTCGGGGTGTTCATGCGCGGGTCATCCCTGTAGTAGCTGACCACGCTCCTGGCCGCCGCGCGGGTCTTCTCGCAGTAGATGAAGTCCATGTCGATCAGGGTATCGCCCTTGCCCTCGGTGACCAGCTTCTCGGCCTTGGCCAGCAGCGGCTTCAGATCGGCCTTGTAGCGCGCCTTGTAGTCCTTCAGGTGATAGCCCGCCTCCCAGGTCTGCGGGGCGATGAGCACGGCGGCGGTATAGGCCGGGTCGTCCTTCTCGGCCAGCGCCCAGGCGGTCTGGTTGCCGCCGCGCGAATGCCCCATCAGGGCGATGCGCGTGGCGCCCTTGCCCTTCAGCCACTGGGTCCAGGCGCCAATCTCGGCCACCGCGTCCTCGTGCCTGTGCACATGCGGGGTCGGGCAGTCGTACATGGCGGAGGCGCGCCTGTCGAGACCAAGGCTCAGGTTGATGGCCAGGCTGTTGTAGCCCTGCGCCTTCAGGCTGTTCTGCAGGGTCTTGATGAGCTCCATGCGGTTGTGGGCCAGGGTGCCGTGGGTGATCAGCACCACGCCGTCCTTGAAGGACTTGCCGGCGGCCATCTCCATATTTCCGGCGACGGTCAGGCCGTCGAGCTTCTGGCTCACTTCCTCGGCGGCCAGCGGGGCCATGAAGGCCAGCAGGCCGGCGATGCAAAGGGTCTTGAGGGATGCGCGCAGGGTCATGGAGGGGTCTCCCGTGAGGTAACCGTGGAAGCATGGCGGCCATGCCACGCGCCCGCCAATCAAGCCTCTTTTGACAAACATCGAACGGACTTATGACCAAACGGTCACATCAGCCACTAAACTAACGCCATACCCCATACACGAGGAATGCCCGATGATCTCCCCCGAAGAACGCACCCAACTGGCCAAGGTGCTGCGCAAGCAGTGGCCCAGCGAGACCATGAAGGCCAGCGAGTACGAGACCTTTCTCGAATACTGCGAGCAAATCGAGGTCAAGGAAGGCGAGGTGATCGCCGACATCGGCGAGGTGGGCGAGGCGCTCTACTTCGTGATCGAGGGCGAGATCGCCCTGGTCACCGGCAGCACGATCAACGAGATCGAGGTCGGCCGCATCCGCACCGGAGAGCTGATGGGCGAGATGAGCTTCTTCGACCGCAAGCCGCGCCAGGTGCGCCTGAAGGCCGTCACCTCGCGCGACCGCCTGCTCAAGCTGAGCCGCCCGATGTACAGGCGCCTGCGCATCGAACACCCCTACATCGCGGTGAACCTGCTCGAATACGCCATCATCAGCCTGGACCACCTGTTCCGCCGCGCCAGCGAGGACGTGTCCAACCTGAGCCACTACCTGTTCGCCAGCGGCAAGCATTGAGAGGCTGTGAATCCATCGACCGCGCGCCCCGATCACGACCTTGGGTGTGCTCGCCGATGACTTCGCAAACCTATTCATGCAGGAGCGAGCTCGCTCCTGCCGCCAAGGGCCAGCGCAGCCCGGATAGGCGATGCCCGATCAGGCTACGCCGCCCGGTGCCTTGCCTGATCGGCCATGCGCACCAGCGCGTCGGGTTCCAGCAGCAGGCAATCCCCCGCCTTGCCGCGCAGGTAATCCGAGATCATGTTCCTGGCGATGGCGCCGGCCGGCAGCTCGATCCGCTCCAGCGGCACGCGGTCCCGCTCCTCGAAGCTCAGGATGTCGCTGATGTCATCAATCCGCAGCGCCATGCGCGGGGTGCGCCCGTCCGAGGTGATGTACAGCATCACGGCATGCTGGCTGGATTGCAGCGTCTCGCGCGCGAACTCGAAGATGCGCTGCAGGGTCTGCAGCGTGGTTCCGCGCTCGACCGCCAGGGCGGCCAGCGCGCGATCACGCCCCTCGCGCGCGGCCAGGTCGATCAGCTCGTCCGCGAGGGCATGCACGCGCTTGTGCGGCGCGTCGAAATCGGCATAGATCGAGGCGAAGGACTCGTCCGTCGGCGTGTACTGGTCATACCAGCAGCCGAAGGCGCAGCGGTGCGGGTTGCGCTCCTTGCTGAACATCTCGCCGGTGCGCAGGCTGTGCTCCAGGGCGCCGATCCACTCCAGATGGTCCTTCTCGCGCGCATGCAGCAGGCCGATCAGCTCGTCCTTGCTCTCGCCACTGTTGCGGCGACCGAGCATGTGGGCGAAATCGATCACCGGCACCACCGCGCCCTGATAGTCGATCAGGCCGATGAAGCCGGGCACGTCCCCCGGCACCTTGCGCAGCCTGGACACATCCTGGCTGATGGTCAGCACATGCTCGATGCGCAGGGCATAGGGCACCTCCTCCACCCAGAAGCTGAAGACCTGGATGTCACCGGACATGCTGAGCAGGTTGTAGTCATTCATTGTGCTTTACCTCAATGGCTGCCGGCCGCGCTCAGGTGCGCGGGGCGACCAGCCCGGAAATGATCTCTTCGGCGATCTTCTGCAGCGGGATGATCCGCTCGGACGCCCCCAGGCGCACCGCCTCGCCCGGCATGCCCCAGACCACCGAGGTCTTCTCGTCCTGGCAGATGGTGACCGCGCCGGCCTGACGCAGCTGCAGCAGGCCCTGCGCCCCGTCCACCCCCATGCCGGTCATCAGCACCGCCACGGCCTTCTCGCCGATGGCCTTGGCAACCGACTCGAACAGCACATCCACGCTCGGCTTGTGCTGGCTCACCGGCGGGCCGTCGGAGAGGGTGCAGCGCAGCACCCCGCCGGAGCGCGTGACCAGCAGGTGCATGTTGCCCGGCGCGACATAGGCATGGCCGGGCTTGATCGGCTCGCCATCCTCGGCCTCTTTGACGTTCAGCTTGGAGCTCGCATTCAGCCGCTTGGCGAACTGGGCGCTGAAGGAGCCGGGGATATGCTGGGTGATGACCACGCCGGGGATCTCGGCGGGCAGGCTGTCCAGCACGATGCGCACCGCCTCGGTGCCGCCGGTCGAGGCGCCGATGGCGATGACCCGGCCCGGGTCGGCCAGCTTGCGCCCGCCGATGGATACGCTGCCCCCCGCCATCGTCCCGGCTGCGCGCAGGTCCGCCAGCCGCCTGACCGGCGCCTGCGCGGCCGCCTTGACCTTGTCGACGATCTCCTGACCATAGCCCTGCACGTTGAGCGAGGCGCCGCCGGTCGGCTTGGCCACCACGTCGAAAGCGCCGATATCCAGGGCCTCCAGCGTAGCCTCGCCCCCCTGGGTGGTGTGGGTGGACACCATCACCACCGGCATCGGGTGCAGGCGCATCAGGTTGCGCAGGAACACCAGGCCGTTCATGCCGGGCATCTCGATATCCAGCGTGAGCACGTCCGGATGGAGCTGCTTGATCATGTCGCGCGCCTCGTAGGCATCCTTTGCCGCGCCAACCACCTCGATCCCGGGATCTTCGCCCAGAATCTTTGAAATCGCCTTGCGCAGCAACAAGGAGTCATCCACCACCAGTACACGAATCCGCTTGCTCATCACTCTTGTCTCATCGCTTGCACTTTCAACACCACCTGCCCGGAGTGCGGATGGAACATCACGCGCCGGACCACATCGCCACCCACATCCTCATCGACCCGCGCGATGCCGGCCTGCTGCAAGGCATGCCGCACGACCTCCAGATTGCGTTCTCCCGCGTGGCTCGCGGCCATGGCGCTGGCCCCGCCATAGATGCGCGCCTCGATCGCCATGCCCGACGGCGCCTGACGTCGCAACGCGCGGATCAGCGCCGGCATGGCGAACCCGGCATAGCGCCCCGGCTGACCATCCCCCGCCGGCGGCGCCCCGGGCAGCATGACATGGTTCATGCCGCCCACCCGGCCCCGCGCGTCCCGCAGACAGACGGCCACGCAACTGCCCACCGTGGTGGAGAGCCACTCATCCTCGCGGCTGACATAGATCTCGCCGGGCTTGAGCCGCGCCATCGGCCGCCCGGTGACGGCATCCACATAGCGCTCGACCCGCTCGTAGCCCGGCAGGGTCGGCGGCAGCTCCGCCGTGCCCGGCGGCACCCAGGGCTGCAGGGCATCCATGATCAGTCCCTGCGCCTGAAGATGGTATTGCCGACCGACTCGAACCGCTCGCTGACGCCATTGAGGGTCTCCGAATGGCCGATGTAGAGGAGGCCGCGCGGCGCGAGGATCTGGGCGAAGCGCTCCACCAGCCGCTGCTGGGTCGGCTTGTCGAAATAGATCATCACGTTGCGGCAGAAGATGACGTCGAACGGCCCCTTCATCGGCCAGTCCTTGAGCAGGTTGAGCGGCTTGAAGCCGATGATCCCGCGCAACTCCGGATCGACCCGCACCAGTCCCTCCTGCGCCCCGCGCCCGCGCTGGAAAAAGCGTTTCATGCGCTCCTCGCTCACGCCGCGGATCCGGTCATGCTCGTACACCCCGTTGCGCCCGGCCTCCACCACGTTGGTGTCCAGGTCGGTCGCCAGGATCTTCACGTCCCAGTCCATCCACGGCGGGATCTGTTCCTCCAGCACCATGGCGATCGAATAGGGCTCCTCGCCGGTCGAGCAGCCCGCTGACCAGATGCGGATGCGGCGGTGGCCCGCGTTCTCATGCAGCAGGTGCGGCACGGCCGTGCGTCCGAGATGCTCGAAATGATGCGGCTCGCGGAAAAAGCTGGTCAGGTTGGTGGTGACGGCGTTGATCAGGTTGGTGAGCTCCTCCCGCTCATGGGTGCGCAGGTAGGCGCAATACTCCGCGAAGCGCGTCATTCCGAGCGAGCGCAGCCGACGCGCCAGGCGCGAATAGATCATGTCGCGCTTGTTGTCCGCCACCACGATCCCGGTGTGCTCGGTCACGAGGGTGCGCAGGAAACCGAAGTCGGCATCCGTGAACTCGAACTCGCGCTGCTTCTGCTCTTCGCTCATGACGTGTCCTTCAAGCTGAATCCTCGCGTGCCTGTCGGCCCAGCCCCTCCCCAGCCCTCCCCATTCCGGGGAGGGCTATGTGAAGGCCCCCCAGGATCAAAACTGATCCCAGTCGCTCTCGTCGCCGCTGCCGATCCGCGCCGGGGCGCGGCTGGCGGGGGCGGGGGCGCGGCCGGCGGCCAGCGGGGCATGGCCGGTCTTGCGCCCCAGACCGCCGGACGGGGCGGCGTCCAGGCGGAAGTATTGCACAAGACCCTGCAGGCTCTGGGCCTGTTCGTCCAGCGAGGAGCTGGCCGCGGCGGCCTCCTCCACCAGGGCGGCGTTCTGCTGGGTCATCTCGTCCAGCTTGACCAGCGCCTTGTTGACCTGCTCGATGCCGATGGCCTGCTCCTTGCCGGCGGTGGCGATCTGCGAGATCAGCTCGCCCACCTCGGCCACGACCTGGTTGATGCCGTCCAGCATCTTGCCGGTCTCGTCCACCAGGCGCGAACCATCGGACACCTTCTCCAGCGAGTCCTTGATCAGGCCCTTGATCTCCTTGGCGGCGGAGGCGGAGCGCTGCGCGAGGTTGCGCACCTCGGCCGCGACCACCGCGAAGCCGCGGCCCTGTTCGCCGGCGCGGGCGGCCTCGACCGCCGCGTTCAGCGCCAGCAGGTTGGTCTGGAAGGCGATCTCGTCGATCACGCCGATGATGTCGGCGATCTTCTTGCTGGCGTTGCTGATCTCGCCCATGGCGTTGATGGCGCGACCGGCGATCCTGCCGCCATCGGTCGCCTGGCCTCGGGCCTGAACCGCGAGCTTGTCGGCGCGCGCGGAGTTCTCGGCATTGTTCTTCACCGTGCCGGTGATCTCCTCCATGCTGGAGGCGGTCATCTCCAGGTTGGAGGCCTGCTGCTCGGTGCGGCGCGACAGGTCATGGTTGCCCTGACTGATCTCGCTGGAGGCGGTGCTGATGCTGTCCGCCGCCGCGCGGATCTCGCTGGTCATCTGGCGCAGGTTCTGCACCGCGAGGTTGAAGGCCTGTTGCAGCTGGGCGAAGTCGCCCTGGTAGGTGCCGTCCAGATTGCGGCTCAGGTCGCCGTCGGCGAGCAGGCTCATGGACGCCAGCACCTCGATGATCGGGCGGCTGACATTGTCCATCAGGGTGTTGATGCCCTGGCCCAGGGTCAGCAGGAAGCCGTCGAAGTGGCTGACATCCATGCGGCGATCGAACTCGCCACGCGCGGCGGCCTGGATGACGGCTGCGACCTGGCGCTCGGCATCGCGCTGTTCGGTCAGGTCGACGAACTCGATGCGGTTACCCAGATAGTCGCCCTTGGCACCGCGGATGATGGCGACATGGACCTGCATGAGGCGGCCGGCGAACTCGACCTCGAAGTCGTGCGGCAGCATGGCGGCATTGCCGAAGCGCTCGCGCAGGCGGGCATCGCCCCGGGTCAGCCAGTCCGCGGAATGGCCGATGACGTTCTCGGGATCCAGGCCGCCGAACACGCCGCGCATCTCCGCGCCATAGCGGCTGAACAGGGTGCGCATGGCCGGGTTCTGGTGGAACACCTCGAACTGCTCGTTGACATAGAGCAGGTGGGCGCTGGCCCCGTCGATGGAGGCCTTCAGGCGACGCACCATGTCCTCCTGCTGCACCTGTTCGGTCACGTCCTTCCACTCGACCATGTTGCCGGCGTACTTGCCCTCCTCGTCCATGGTCATGATGACGCCGAGATCGAACACCAGGCTCGCGACCTTGATCCGCGCCTGATAGGGCATGCGGCTCGGGTCCTTGAGCAGGCCGCGCTGATGCGAGGGGTTGGCATGGAACATGTCGATGTTCTTGCCGACCAGGTTCTCGGCGGAGAAGTTCGGCAGGGCCCTGCGGATCTCGGCCTCGTTGCGACGCAGCAGATCGACCACCGACTTGTTGGCGTAGGTGATGTTGAGGTCTTCGTCGCACATCATGAAGGCGGTCTTGGCGTTGTCCATGCTGCCCTTGAAACGGATGGCCTGGCGCTGGTTCTGGATCTCCTGCGAGACCTCGCGCCACTCCATGACCGCGCCGAGCAGCTGGCCCCTGTCATCGAGGATGGCGTTCAGGTTCTGCTTAAAGATCAGCTCATCGACGGTGATCCTGCCTTCCCAGGGGAAGTTGCGCGCATCCGAGAGGATGCGGCGCTGGTATTCAGGCTTCTTGTGGAAGTCGTCGATGCAGACGCCCACCAGGCGCTCGATGTCGATGAACGGGAAGTGCTTTTTGAAGGCCTTCTCGTGCTGGCGCATCATGCGCTTGGTGGCTTCGTTCACATGGGTGATGACCAGATCCTTGTTGATCATCATCATCGGCGTGCTGGCGCCTTCCACGGCGGCACGCAGGGCGTACACGTCGAAGTTCATGCTGCCGTCCTGCGGGGCGGTCTGGGTGCTGTCGGTCATGGCGGCTCCTCCTGCGGAAGTCGGATTCGGGGTGTTCTGGGGCTGGGTTGTCGGATGCATCATGAGGCGGCTCCTTCCGTGACGGCCATGGCCTCGGCCGTCAGCATGCGGTCGAAATCGAGGATGGTGAGCATGCGCTCATCCACGCTGACCAGGCCACGCACATGGTTTTCGAGGCCCTGCGCGCTCACCTCGGGCGGCGGCGTGATCCGCCCGGGCGCGAGGTCGTAGACCTCGGCCACGGCGTCCACCACCACGCCCATGATGCGGCGGCGGTCGTCGCCGCGGACATGGATGACGATGACCACGGTCTGCGGGGTGTAGGCCTGCTCCGGCACGCACAGGCGCAGGCGCAGGTCGATGACCGGCACCACCGCGCCGCGCAGGTTCATCACCCCGCGCACATAGGACACGGTGTTGGGGATCGGCGTCACCGGCGCCCATTCGCGGATCTCCTGCACGCGCAGGATGTCCAGCGCATATTCCTGCCCGTCCAGCCAGAAGCTGAGGAACTGTTCGATGGGGCCGACCGTCTCATCGCCGGCCGAATGGGTCGGCGCGACACGAGGCTTGGCGTTGCTGGCAAGTGCATTCATGCCGCTGCTCCCTTCCTGTTTTCAAGCCGTCGCCCCATCTGGAACAGGCCGCCGATGTCCAGAATCAGCGCCACCGTGCCATCGCCGAGGATGGTGGAGCCGGACAGGCCCTCGATGCGGCGGAAGTTGGTCTCCAGGCTCTTGATCACCACCTGCTGCTGGCCGAGCAGGTCGTCGATCATCAGGCCGACCTTCTGGCCATCACCCTCGATCACCACCAGCAGCGGTCGTTCGTTCACCGCCCGCGCCGGGATGTTGAAGATGCGGTTGAGGCGGATCACCGGAATGTAGTCCTCGCGCAGCTTGTACACCTCGGCCCGGCCCGCCACGCGGGACAAAAAGTCGGGCGCGATCTGCAGCGACTCGACGATGGACATGAGCGGCAGGATGTAGGTCTGCTCGCCCACCACCACCAGCTGGCTATCCATGATGGACAGCGTCAGCGGCAGGCGGATGACGAAGGTGGTGCCCTTGCCCTCCGCGCTCCTGATCTCCAGCCCACCGCCCAGCGCGTGGATGTTGCGCTTGACCACGTCCATGCCCACGCCGCGACCGGAGATGTCGGTCACCTGCTCGGCGGTGGAGAAGCCGGGGGCGAAGATCAGCTCGTGGATGCGGTCATCGGAAAGCTGCTCGTCCGCTCCGACCAGGCCCTTTTCGCGCGCCTTGGCCAGCACCCGGGCCTTGTTGATGCCGCGGCCATCCTCGCCGATCTCGATGATGATGTTGCCGCCCTTGTGGTAGGCATTCAGCCGCAGGGTGCCGGTGTCTGGCTTGCCCGCCGCGCGGCGCTCGTCGACCGGCTCCAGACCGTGATCGAGCGCGTTGCGCACCAGATGCACCAGCGGGTCGCCGATCTTTTCCAGCACGGTCTTGTCCAGCTCGGTGTTCTCGCCGGAGATCTTCAGCTCGATCTGCTTGCCGAGCTGGCGCGAGAGGTCATGCACCAGGCGCGGGAATCGGTTGAACGCCACGCTGATCGGCAGCATGCGGATGCGCATGACGTTCTCCTGCAGCTCGCGGGTGTTGCGCTCGAGCTGGGAGAGGCCGTCCTTCAGGCGCTGGAGCATGGAGACTTCGAAGCCATCGCGCTCCACCTCCTCGCTGAACTGGCCGAGCATGGACTGGGTAATCACCAGCTCGCCGACGAGGTCGATGATGGCGTCCACCTTGTCGATGCCGACGCGGATGGAGCCGCCCGCATCGCCGCCCGGCGCTGCCGCCGCGGCACGTGCGGGCACGGCATGGACCGTCGGCGCCTGTGCGGGGGCAGAGGCAGAGGCAGGGGCCGGCGCAGGCGCAGCCGGGGTGGGCTTCGCGGCAGGCTGCGCGGGAGCGGCGACGGCTTGCGGCGACACATCACCCGGGCGGACAACCTCGTCAGGCCCGACCCGCGCGGGCGGCGTGGGCACGGGGGTGGGTTCGGCCGACACGAACTCGGCAGGCGATTCGCCCCAGACACTCGCATCAGCCTCCGGGGCGGGCTCCACACCCGCCCCCAGCGGCTCGATGCTCACCTCGGCCTGGTCCATCACCCAGGCGAACACGTCCTCGACCTGATCCCGCGGCACATCCGCGCGCAGGGCGATGGCCCAGCCCAGGTAGTTGCGGCGCGGGTTGATGGAGTGCACCGGGGGCAGGTCATCATCCAGCACCCGCGTCTGAACGGGGCCAAGCTGGGCCAGTTCGCGCAGGATGCGCAACGGATCGCTGCCTTGCCCGGCGATGTCGTCTCCAGGACGGAAAACGACATGCCAGCCCGGCGGGTCTTCGAGCGGGGACTCCTCGAACGGTGGGGCCGCCACCACCGGTTCGAAGGCATCGTCCGGCATGGCCGCCTCGACCGCCTCGGGTTCGCCCGGCAAGTCTTCGGCAAGCACTGCGGCGGGCTGCGCCGGAGCGGACACGGGTTCGGCGATGCTCTCGCCATTGAGCATCTGCCGGATGATGGTCAGGGTGCGCTCGATCTCATCTGCATTCGCCGTGGTCCCATCGCGCTCGGCGGCCAGCATGTCGCGCAGCACGTCAACGGTTTCGAGCAGCACCCGCACGGCTTCCGGCGTCATCTGACGCGACCCGTCCCGCATGGCGTCCAGCAGGGCTTCAAGCTTGTGGGTGTATTCGGTGATGCGGCTGAAGCCGAAGGTGCCCGCGCCGCCCTTGATGGAATGGGCCACGCGGAAGATGCTGCCGATGCGCTCGGCCATGCCCGAGGTATCGCCGCCGTCCAGCGCGAGAAGGTCGCCCTCCATCTGCTGCAGCATCTCGAAGCATTCTTCGAAGAACGGGGCGAGGAATTCAGTCAGATCCATGTCGGACACCTGCTTCTCATGGGGGTGGGCCGGTTAATGGCCGGTCATGGCAAGCATCCCGCTCATGCCGAGCAGGCGTGCCGCGTCAACGATCTGCGGATTCAAACCGTGCCAGACCAGGGTTTTGCCGTCCCGCCGGGCATCCCTTGCAAAGGCATAAAGCAGCTGCATGCCCGCCGTATCCACATGCTCGAGCAGGCTCGCGTCCATCTCGATGGTGTCCGGGCTGTCGACCAGCACGGCCTCAAGCGTGAGCGCCATGGGCGATAGGCTGTCGACCAGCATGTCTTCGGGTAACTGACAGTGACTCATGCAAGGCTCCTGTTCATGTGCACCTACCTGCTCGGCGAGGTATCCGTGCGGGAAAGATCCAGGTCATCCACCGAGGCGGGCGCCGGGGTCAGCAGTTTCGCCTGACGCCCCATCTCGGCATCGAGAAGCGCGTCGATATCCAGATCATCCAGATCGTCATGCGCCGGCGCGGGCGCCTTGTCCTTCGGCTTCTCAACCGGCGTCGAAAGGTCCATGGCCGCATCCCTGGACGGCTCCGCAGCCCTGGGCGCGGGTGCGGCGGGCGCCTCGGCCGCTGGCTCGGGTTCGGGCTCGGGCCTCTTTTCCGGGGCCGGGCGTTCAGCCAACACTCCCATCAACAGGGCATCGACATCCTCGCTGGAGAGCGTCGGCGCGGGTGCCGGCTCGTCCTTCGCCTCGGGCACGGCTTCGGCAACCGGCCCGGACTCAGGCCCGGGCTCTGGCCCGGGTTCAGGTTCCGGGGTGTCCGCAAACATCAGATCCATGCCCCCCTCGCCCTGATCAACGCCCGCTTCATCGGCCTGTCCCGCACCATTATTTTTCGGCGGTGTCGCATCGACGTCCGGCAGGGGGATCTCGGCATCGTCCAGATCATGCGCCCTGGCCGGTGCGCCCTGCATGGACAACAGGGCCTGCAACAGCGCCTCGGCCGTAGGCGTGACCTCCTGCCCCCGCCCCCGTCCATACTCCCGCACCAAGGTATTGATGGTCGAAAGCGTGCCCTCCAGTTGCTGGGCAGTGTGTGCCTGCTGTTTTTCCAGCGCCTCCGTCCGCGCCTGCAAGGCCTCCCTTTCGGCCTGCATGGCCTCGGCTTGCTGGGTATCGGCAGCGTCTTCGGAGACTTGAATGTCTTCGTGCATCTGCCGCAGGGCGAGCAGCGCCTTGGGCAGCGCGGCCAGCAGGTCGGCATCGCGGGTCAGGTAGGCGCGGGCAAACTCGCCGAGCAAGGCCTTCTCCTTCCGCACGATCTCGCCCTCGCCCGGCAGCCGCTCGGCCGCCGCGCGCAGGGCCTCGGCCGCCTTCAGTCGCCCCTTGCGGTGCGACCAGGCCACGATGCCCGCCGCCAGCGCCGCCAGCGTGGTGACGCCGGCAAGCTCCGCGGTCAGGATGAACAGGCCCGTCTGGATTTCCGCACTCATATTTCTTGCAAAGCCTCTTAATTAGATGCTGAAAAAAACCATCCCTGGCTTTCTTCAGCTCGGCTCACCGCGAAATGAATGCGCGGTGGCCTCCGCAAATCAGGGCTCACGCCCTTGTTTGCGCCGGGACGCCCCTGCCCCGGACGGGAAGGACTGAATGCTTCAGAACGTCCCTAACAGAATCGCCACCTGCGCGCGCTGGCGACGGCGAATGGTCCACAGCAAGCCCCATGCCAGAAGCCCGCCGAACAGGTTGGCGCCACCGACCATGCCGGCCACCACGGGCCAGCTCATCGCCCCGGCGGGCTGGGCCGGCTCGCCCGGATCGACCTGCGGCAGCGGGGGAAGCGGGATCGACGGCGCGGGCCAGCTGATCGGGCGGCCATTGCTCAGGCGGCCATCCAGCCGCAGCTTGAGGCTGCAGGCCTGTTGCGACTGGGCCGGGGTGAGGTCAAGGGCAAAGCCTTCGCCTTCGGGCACAAGCACCACCGGCACCGGCTCGCCCGGCGGGCAGTCGAGCACGCCGCCGATGCGGGCCTCGCTGGCACGCACCCGGTCGGCCTCCAGTTGGGCGACGACATGATGATGACGTTCGGCGCCCTCGCCGGGGCTTTCGAACGAGACATGCATCAAGGCGCTGTCGTCGACGTCAAAATCATGACGAATCAGGCGGGTGAAGGTCTTGGAACGGGCTTCCAGGGTCAGAAGTTGCGGCCCCGGCTGCAGACCCTCGCCAAGACGCTGGTTGACCACGCCGTCGGCGGCGACGAAATCGCCGCTGCGCCCCTGGTCGCTCAGGTATGTCTCCTGCGCGGGCTGGCCTGCCGGGCCGCTGCCCAGCTTGAGCGAGATCTGGTTGTGGAAGCGCTCGTCCTTGAGCAGCTCGCCCTTCTCGGTGAACCACGCGCCCCAGTCGAGGCGCTCGCCCAGATACAGGGTATTGGGCAGCGGCAGACTGTTGAGGCGCAGGTCGGAGAGGATCAGCGCGCGGTTGTCCGGGTCGCTTGCCGCTTGAATGCGGTAGCCACCGGCTTGCGGCCGGTCGATGGTGATGAGGTCGTGGCCGTCCTCATGCGCCCAGCGCCAGCCCGGCATGCGGGCCGCGCTCGACTCATCAACGGCCTTCTTGTCCGGGGTGACGATGCGGGTCGGCTCGGCGCCGGGCACGCGAAACACCAGCAGGGTGAGCTGGGCGACGGTGCTGTCCACACTGAAGGCGTTGTCCTTGAGCGGCAGCGCATCGCGCGGGGCGGATTTTTCGAACAGGTGCAGGAAGATGCGCTGCAACTGCGCGGCGTCGTCGGTGCGCTCGTACACCCCGTCCGTGCCGCGGGCCAGCGCCTTGAGCAGGTCGTGGTCGGCCTCGGCGGACAGCGCGATCGTGTGCAACCGCGCCCCCATCTGCTGGGCCTTGGGCAGCAAGGCATCAAGGATGTCGGCGCGCGCCTTCGGATTGACGCCTTCCTCCTTGCCGATGTCGACCATGCCATCGGTCAGCAGGATGACGTGGCGTCGCACCTGCGAGGCCGGCGCGGGCGACCAGTCCTTCATGGCGGCCTCCAGCGCCGCGCCGATGTTGGTGTACGGGGCATCCGAGGTGATCCGCCCGGCGGCCGCCAAGGCCGATTTCCGCCAGCTTTCCGTCACGGCGGCGGGCGACAGCACGCCGCGCACGTCATCGCCGAAGAACCACAGCCCGCCCTGCGCTTCCTGCGGCAACAGCCCGACCAGCAGACGCAAGGCCGGTGCGCGCAGGTTGTTGGGGTCGGTGCGCTTCATGCTGCCGGAGATGTCGATCAGCACCCGCACCTCGGGCGGCGGCAGCGGCCTGCCCGCCTCCGGCAGGGTGGCTGGCGGCAGGGAGGGCTCGACCGCCGGGGCCTGATGCTCGGCCGGTTCATGCACTGTTGCGTGTGAAACCTCTTGAGCGGGCGCGGCGGGCGCCTCGTGCTTCTCGGCCTGAGTCACCGGAGCGGGTTGCTCCGCCGCATGCGCCTGCCGCTCGGCATCGGCCTTGAGGTTGAGCGGGATGAAACCCTTGGGGGCGTCCTCGGCCAAGGCCGGCATGGAACCCAGGGCCAGGCCGGCCGTCAAAAACATGACGAAAACCGGAAGCCCAAGGAAGGGATGCGCTAGCCGACAACCGGCCTTTTCCGCATAATCCGGCGCAATACCCCTACCCGAGCAGCAAGAACGCATGGCCCAGTACATCTTCACCATGAACGGCGTGGGCAAGGTCGTCCCGCCGAAGAAATTCATTCTCAAGGACATCTACCTCAACTTCTTCCCGGGCGCCAAGATTGGCGTCCTGGGTTACAACGGCGCGGGCAAGTCCACGCTGCTGCGCATCATGGCGGGCGTCGACAAGGACATCGTCGGCGAAGCCCGCCCGCAACCTGGCATCAAGATCGGCTACCTTCCGCAGGAACCGCAGCTCAACCCGGACAAGGATGTGCGCGGCAACGTCATGGAAGGTATCGGCGAGATCGCCGGATATCTTGAGCGTTTCAATGACATAAGCAATGAGTTTGCCAACCCGGACGCGGACTTCGAAAAACTGCTGGCCGAGCAGGCCGAATTGCAGGACAAGATCGATGCCGCCGGCGGCTGGGACCTGGACCGCACGCTGGAGATTGCCGCCGACGCGCTGCGCCTGCCGGCCTGGGATGCGGACGTGAACCACCTCTCCGGCGGCGAGAAGCGCCGCGTGGCGCTGTGCCGCCTGCTGCTCTCCAACCCGGACATGCTGATCCTGGACGAACCCACCAACCATCTGGACGCCGAATCGGTCGCCTGGCTGGAGCGCTTCCTGCAGGACTTCCCCGGCACCGTGGTGGCGGTCACCCACGACCGCTACTTCCTCGACAACGTGGCGGGCTGGATCCTCGAACTCGACCGCGGCCAGGGCATCCCCTTCGAGGGCAATTACTCGCAGTGGCTGGAGGCGAAGGAGAAGCGCCTGGCGCAGGAAGAAAAGACCGAATCCGCGCGCCACAAGGCGATGGCGCAGGAACTGGAGTGGGTGCGCCAGGGCGCCAAGGGCCGTCAGGCCAAGTCCAAGGCGCGTCTGGCCCGCTTCGAGGAGATGCAGTCGGTCGAATTCCAGAAGCGCTCGGAGACCAACGAGCTGTACATCCCGCCGGGGCCCCGCCTGGGCGACAAGGTCATCGAGGTGGAGGGCCTGTCCAAGTCCTTCGGCGACCGCGTGCTCTACCAGGGCATGTCGTTCAGCGTGCCCAAGGGCGCGGTGGTCGGCATCATCGGCCCAAACGGGGTGGGCAAGTCCACCCTGTTCCGCATGCTGAACGGTCAGGAGAAGCCGGATTCCGGCAGCATCACCCTCGGCGAGACGGTGCAGCTGGCGAGCGTGGACCAGAGCCGCGATGCGCTGAACGGCAAGAACACCGTATGGCAGGAGGTCTCCGACGGGCTGGACACCATCCATGTCGGCCAGTTCCAGATGCCCTCGCGCGCCTACCTCGGCCGCTTCAATTTCAAGGGCGAGGCGCAGCAGAAGTTCATCAAGGACCTCTCCGGCGGCGAGCGCAACCGCGTGCACCTGGCCAAGCTGCTCAAGTCCGGCGGCAACGTGCTGCTGCTCGACGAGCCGACCAACGACCTGGACGTGGAAACCCTGCGCGCGCTGGAACAGGCGATCCTCGACTTCCCGGGCGACGTGCTGGTGATCTCGCACGATCGCTGGTTCCTCGACCGCATCGCCACCCACATCCTCGCCTTCGAGGACGATGGCGGCGTGACCTTCTTCCAGGGCAACTTCGAGGACTACGAGGCCGACCGCCACCGCCGCCTCGGCACCGACGCGGACCAGCCCAAGCGCCTCAAGTACAAGCGCCTGGATCAGTAAGACCGCGCCCGCCCCGTCAATCCAAGCCCCTGTTTCAGGGGCTTTTTCATGCATGAGGCGGAACTTTCGGACGCCCCATGAGCTCCGTAGTATCATTTGCCCCCAATCAACCCGACCTGCAGAAATACATCGACCCATGCTTCCATCACGCGCGATCATCGCCGTCATGCTCGTGCCCGCCATGCTGACACTTTCGGCCTGCGGCATGATGCGCGGCGCCCCCAAGGACACGCCCGTCCCTGTGGAAAACACCTACCAGAAACAGGTCAGCGCAGAGGCACAGACCGCCTGTGCGGCGGCCAACCGCGCCCTGCTGGGCGATGGCTACCTCACCGAGATGGCCGGAGCGGAGAAGGTCAAGGGGCGCAAGGCCTATCGCACCGAGGGCGACCGCAACACCATCGTCGAGATGACGGTCATCTGCCTGCCCGACCCGAATGGCGGCAGCACCCTGTACGCCAACGGCTTGCGTAGCACCTATGAGCTGAAGAAGTCGGCGACCCCGGCCAGTATCGGGGTCAGCGTGATCGGCTCGGTCTCGCTGCCGATCGGTCAGAACGTGGATTCGATGGTCAAGACCTCGGACGAGACCATCACCGACCGGGGCTTCTACCAGAAGCTTTTCAACGCGGTGGAAGCGGTCCTGAACGCGATGCACCAGGAGCCGGGCGAGTCCAAGACCAGAAAGGACGCGGCGCCTGCCGACAAACAGCCCTGAGTGGATAAACCCCGGCATCAGGCAGCGCAGCCACCGGGTTGAACCACCCGGAAGGTGCCGCACAAACACAAGGAACGGACCGTGAGCCCATCCCCCCCCATCCATGCCCGCGCCCTGCTCATCGGCGACCGCCTTGACCTGCGCGCGCTGGAGGCCGCGGAGCGCCTGGCGACGGGGCCACTGGTCATACCCACCGGCGCACGCGGCCGCGCCGTGCTGTTCCGCTACGGCGCGATCGTGCTGTTCGATGTCGACCCCGCCGAAGAGGTCGCCTTCCTCCATCAGCTCAGCCCCTTCGTCAGCGCCCCCCTGCCCCAGCCCGAGATCGAGACACTGACCCTGCGGGTCGACCCGATGATGACCGAGGGCATGGAGAAGGACATCCTGGTGCTGCACGACCTGAACGTCGAGCGCCTGCAAGTGGTGGCCGACGTGCTGGCCAAGAGCAGCGTGCTCGGACTGTACGAGAAGCGCGTGGCGCAGAGTTTCGACCGCATCGAACCGCTGGCGATGGATCTGCAGCACCATGGGCGCGGCGTACGCCGTGCGCGTGACTTGCTCAATCACATCGGTGCCACCCTGCTGACCCAGCACCGCATGGTCGGGCGTGCGGAGATCATCGAGAAGCCCGAACTGCTGTGGGAGCGCCCGCAGCTCGAATCCCTGTTCCTGCGCCTCGAGGACGAGTTCGAGCTGAAGGAACGCGCACATGCGCTGGAGCGCAAGCTCGACCTCATCAGCAAGACCGCCGAAACCCTGCTCGACCTGTTGCAGGCGGAGCGCGGCCTGCGGGTGGAGTGGTACATTACCCTCCTGATCGTGGTCGAAATCGGCCTGACCCTCTACGAACTTTTCCTGCGCGGACACGGAACATGACCGACACGCATAACGCACTGATCGAATCCCTTGTGCAGCTCATCGAGGACAAGGGCCTCAGCCTGCCGACCCTGCCGGATGTCGCCCTCCAGGTCCGGGCGATTGCCGAAAACCATGACAGTTCGGCGCACGACCTGGCCGCGGCCATTGCCCGCGACCCGGCCATTGCCGCGCGCCTGGTGCAGATCGCCAACAGCCCGCTCTATCGAGGCCTGGCCGAGATCACCAGCCTGCCGCAGATCGTCACCCGGCTCGGCATGCGCACCATCAGCCAGCTGGTGGTCTCGATCACCATGCAGCAATCCTTCCGTGCGCATACGCCCATCATCCAGCAACGCATGCGCAGGCACTGGGAATACAGCACCCAGGTCTCCGCCCTCTCCCAGATGCTGGCGCGCAAGCATCGCCATCTCGACCCCGACCAGGCCCTGCTGGCCGGCCTGACCCATGCCATCGGCGCCCTGCCGGTCTATGCCATCGCCGAGGATCTGCCCAAGCTGATGCATCACCCGGAACTGCTCGACCAGCTGGCAGGCGAGCTTCAGCCGCGCCTGGGCGGGCAGATCCTGCATGCCTGGGGCTTCCCCGAGCCTCTGGTGGACGTGGTGGTGAAATGCCAGAACCTGCAGCGCGACCACCAAGGCCCGCCCGACTATGTCGACGTGGTGATCGTCGCCACCCTGCAGGCCCGCAACGACCAGGCCTCGCCGGAGAACAACTGGGTCGGCGTGCCGGCGGCGGAGAAGCTGGGGGTGGACACCGGCGCCTCGCCGCTGGCCGACGAGATGGACGAGATCATGAAGGCCATGCTGGGCTGAACGCTGGAACGGAAGCGCATCAACAAGAACGGGGCCTCATGGCCCCGTTTTTCGTGGCGGTCCCGCCTGATCGAACCGTCAGACCGCAACGAGATTCCGGTTGCCCGCGCCCGGAAGGGTCCTGAGCGAACGATCCAGCGTCATGCTGTACACAGTCGACTTGATCGTATCCACCACATACCAGTCGGCACGCGCTTCCTGAGCGGTCATACTCAACACCATGTAGCCACGCTGGTAGGTATTGGCGTATTTCAAAGTCGGAATGAGTTGCTGCACACCTGCGGCCAGGGTCAGTGGGTCTTCACCCGGCAGGTACTCTTCCAGCCCCGGTGAGCTGACGCTGGAGGTGGCGAATTCGACACCAACCTGATTGCCGGACAGGTCCTTGAGGTCATTGGCCCAGGCGTTGTGGGTATCGCCGGAGATCACGACCAGGTTCTTGTCCAGCGCCAGCGCCGTGCCCAGCACCGTCTCGCGCGCAACAGCATAACCATCCCAGGCATCCAGGTTGTACGGGATGCTCGGCGCGCTGATGATCGCCTGCATGGCCGGATCATTGACGATGGTGAGCTGCTCGGCGGTCATGCCTGCATTGAGGAAATCGGTCGGGGTCGGGTTGGTATTGCCCGCCGCCGCCAGTTGAGCCGCAATGTATTGGTAGGTGCCAAAGGCGGTGGCAATGACGGCGTATTCGGCAAACGTCACGGTCGGGTGGGTCGGGTCCGGCGTCAGCAACGGGGACGGCAGATACATCTTGCCCATCAGCACCTGCTGGCCCAGCACCTGCCAGGTCGCGGTGGATGCGGCGAGCTGGCCCTGCAGCCATTGGGTCTGCTCGATGCCCAGCAGCTGACGATCAGGATGGGCCATGTCGGCCTGGAAGCTGGCTGCATCAAAGGCGCCGGTCGTCGGGTCGATGTAGTTGGCGTAAGCGAGCTGCGCGTCACGGCCGATGTGACGGGTATCCAGCATGTGCAGGCTCATCAGGTCGCCGAAGTCGAAGGAGCGATAGATGCGCAGCGGGTTGGCCGGATCCTGCTCGCGGATCGGCAGCCACTCGTAATAGGCCTGCAACGCAGCCGCGCGGCGCAGATTGTAGTCGCCTTCCGTGGTCGCATTGTGGTTCTCGGCGCCATTTTCATAGCCATCGTTGGCGATTTCGTGGTCATCCCACACGCAGATGAAGGGCAAGGCGGCATGCAGGGCCTGCAGATCCTTGTCGCCACGATACTGGGCGTAGCGGGCGCGGTAATCGGATACAGTCAGCAGTTCACCTGCCGGTAGGGAGACACGCCCCAGCGCCACGGCGTCCTGCGAGGCATAGCCATCCTTCTCGTATTCGTAGATGTAGTCACCAAGGTGTACAACCGCGTGCAGGTCGTCGCGCTTGGCCGCCTCGGCATAGACGTGGAAATAACCGGCCGGGAAGTTGGCGCAGGAGAACACGCCGAGCTTGACCTGATCGACCGCACCGACCGGCAGGGTGCGCGTACGCCCGACCGGGGAAACGGTTTCCCCACGCTTGAAGCGGTAGAAATAGGCCGTATCCGGCTGCAAGCCCTGAACATCCACCTTGACGGTGTAATCACGCGCCGCGCTGGTTACAAAGCTGCCCTTGGTGACCACGCTGCTGAATGACGCATCGCTGGCCACTTCCCAGTCGATCTTGAGCGTGGCCGCCGCAGCGGGGGTGATGCGGGTCCAGAGGATCACGCCGTCATCCTGTGGGTCACCGCTGGCGACACCATGATCAAACGTGGCGCCAACCTCATCATCGCAACCACTCAGGCCAAGCCCTGCGGTGACGACGGCCGCACTGGCGGCGAGTTGCTGAAGGAAAAGGCGACGGGATGCACTGATCTGCGACATGAGTCAACTCCGAATCCATGATAAATCGCTGACCAGCCTATGCAATGAATGCGACGCGCAGGTGACAGTGCGTCCGCAGGTCAGGGCAAGACGATGGGCTCCGGCTCCAGATCGACACCAAAACGCGCCATGACATCGTCCCTGACCCGCTGGGCCAGCGCCCACAGAGACGCCCCGCTCGCATGACCGTGATTGACCAGCACCAGCGCATGCCTGGCATAGATCCCCGCATCCCCCTCGCGCCGGCCTTTCCAGCCGCACTGATCGATCAGCCAGCCGGCGGAGAGCTTGACCCGGCCATCCGCCACATCCCATGAAGGCATGCTGGGGAAACGCTCGCGCAGGGATTCGCCCTGCGCTTTTGACACGAGGGGATTCTTGAAGAAGCTGCCCGCGCTGCCGGGCTGGTCCGCCTCCAGCCCCGGCAGCTTGGCGCGGCGCACCGCGCAGATGGCGTCGGACACGAGCAGCGGCATCAGCTCGTCGCCCCGTAAGAGCGGGCTTGCTAACGCGAAGCTGGCGCAAGCCCGCGATCCTTTCTTATCGCGAGCAAGCGCGCTCCTACACGCCTCCAGGGCCTCGCGCACGCCGGGGTAGTCGAGCCTGGGCGTGAACGCCTTGGGCAGTCTCAGCAGCACGGAGGTGATGAGCCAGCGCCCCGGTTCCTGCTTGAAGCGGCTGTCGCGGTAGGCGAAGCGGCAGTCCTCGGCGCTGATGACACCCGACTCGCCGGTTTCAAGGTCCACGGCTTCCACGGCCTGGCACACATCGGCCAGTTCCACGCCGTAGGCGCCGATGTTCTGCACCGGCGCCGCGCCAACCGTGCCGGGAATCAGCGACAGGTTTTCCAGCCCGGGCCAGTCCTGCCCGACGGTCCAACGCACGAAGTCATGCCAGTTTTCGCCCGCGGCCACGGCCAGATAACGGAAGTCCGAATCTTCTCCCAGCAGTTCAACGCCTTTCAAGTCAACGTGAACCACCACACCGGGGAAATCATCGCGGAACAGGATGTTGCTGCCGCCGCCAAGGATCAGGCGCGGCAGGTCACAGAAGCGCTCGTCCGACAGGAAAGCGGGAATGTCGTCGAGGGTTTCGAGGGTGACGAGAAAGCGCGCCCGCGCCTCGACCCGGAAGGTGTTGAGGGCGCGGAGGGAGGCGTTTTCAGTGACCAGCATAAGCCATCACATCATTGCGAGCGATCTGGCCTGTAGCCACGAGGCCGAGGGCCGTGGCGGGAAGCCATCCACAACGCCGGATGAGGGCCGAAGCCATGGATCGCCACGTCGCTACGCTCCTCGCGATGACGAGAATGGCCCACGTCACTCCGGACGCATGTGCGGGAACAGCAGCACGTCGCGGATGGAGGGGGAGTCGGTCAGCAGCATGACCAGGCGGTCGATGCCGATGCCCTCGCCTGCGGTCGGCGGCAGGCCGTGCTCCAGCGCGCGGATGTAGTCGGCGTCGAAGTGCATGGCCTCGTCGTCGCCCGCGTCCTTCTCGGCGACCTGCTGCATGAAGCGCTCGGCCTGGTCCTCGGCGTCGTTCAGCTCGGAGAAGCCGTTGGCGATCTCGCGGCCGCCGACGAAGAACTCGAAGCGATCGGTCACGAACGGGTTGGCATCGTTGCGGCGCGCCAGCGGCGAGACCTCGGCCGGGTATTCGGTGATGAAGGTCGGATCCTTCAGGCGGTGCTCGGCGGTCTTCTCGAAGATCTCGATCTGCACCTTGCCCAGGCCATAGCCGTCCTTGAGCGGGATGCCGAGGCGGGTGGCCAGGGCGCGGCAACGGGTCTCGTCATCAAGGTCCGCCAGGGTCACGCCCTCGTTGAACCTGAGGATGGCCTCCTTGACGGTCATGCGCGCAAAACGGGCGCCGAAGTCGTAGACCTCGCCCTGATAGGGCACCTCGGTCTGGCCCAGCACCTCCAGCGCCAGGCCGCGCAGCAGGGCCTCGGTCAGGTCCATCAGGTCGTTGTAGTCGGCATAGGCCTGATAGAACTCGATCATGGTGAACTCGGGGTTGTGCCGGGTGGACAGCCCCTCGTTGCGGAAGTTGCGGTTGATCTCGTACACGCGCTCGAAGCCGCCGACCACCAGGCGCTTGAGGTAGAGCTCCGGCGCGATGCGCAGGAACAGTTCCATGTCGAGCGTGTTGTGGAAGGTGGTGAAGGGCTTGGCCGAGGCGCCGCCGGGGATGACGTGCATCATCGGCGTCTCGACCTCGAGGAAGTCGCGCGCGTCGAGGAAGTCGCGGATGAACTTGAGGATGCGGGTGCGGGTGCGGAAGGTGTCGCGCACCGGCTCGTTCATGATCAGGTCGACATAGCGCTGGCGATAGCGCTGCTCGGTGTCGGTCAGGCCATGGAACTTGTCCGGCAGCGGGCGCAGGCTCTTGGTCAGCAGGCGCGCGCTGTCGGCATGGATCGACAACTCGCCCTTGTTGGTCTTGAACAGCCGCCCGTCCACGCCGACGATGTCGCCGATGTCCCAGGTCTTGAAGTCCTCGTAGGCCTCGCCCAGGTCGTCCTGGGTGATGTAGCACTGGATGCGGCCGGACATGTCCAGCAGCGAGATGAAGCTGGCCTTGCCCATGATGCGCTTGGCCATGATGCGACCGGCGACAATGGCCCGCACCGGCGGGTTGCTCTCAAACCACGGCTTGTCCTTCTCGCCATACTCGGCATGCAGCTCGCCCGCCACCACGTTGCGGCGGAAGTCGCTCGGGAAGGCATTGCCCTTCTCGCGGATGCGCGCAAGCTTGGCGCGGCGCTCGGCGATGAGGTGGCTTTCGTCGTGGGCAGGTTGTACGTCGGACATGGTATTCAAGCCTGATCTAAATATGTCGTTGAATTATAAGCCGCTCTTCAGACTGGCCTCGATGAAGCCGTCCAGATCGCCGTCCAGCACCGCCTGGGTGTTGCCGACCTCATGGCCGGTGCGCAGATCCTTGATGCGCGACTGGTCGAGCACGTAGGAGCGGATCTGGTTGCCCCAGGACACGTCGGACTTGGTGTCTTCCAGCGCCTGTGCCACCGCGTTGCGCTTCATCATCTCCAGCTCGTAGAGCTTGGCCTTGAGCATCTTCATGGCCGTTTCGCGGTTCTGGATCTGCGAGCGCTGGGTCTGGCAGGCCACCACCACCCCGGTCGGGATGTGGGTGAAGCGCACGGCGGATTCGGTCCGGTTGACGTGCTGGCCACCGGCGCCGGAGGCACGGTAGACGTCCACGCGCAGGTCGGCCGGGTTGATCTCGATCTCGAAGCTGTCGTCCACCTCGGGCGAGACGAACACGGACGAGAAGGAGGTGTGACGACGATTGCCGGAGTCGAACGGCGACTTGCGCACCAGGCGATGCACGCCGGTCTCGGTGCGCAGCCAGCCGAAGGCATACTCGCCCTCGATGCGCACGGTGGCGGACTTGATGCCCGCCACCTCGCCCTCGGACAGTTCCATGATCTCGGTCTTGAAGCCGCGCTTCTCGGCCCAGCGCAGGTACATGCGCAGCAGGATGCTGGCCCAGTCCTGCGCCTCGGTGCCGCCCGCGCCCGCCTGGATGTCGAGGAAGCAGTTGCTGGCATCCGCCTCACCGGAAAACATGCGGCGGAACTCGAGCAACTCGACCTTGGCGCGCTGCGTGGCCACGTCGTCGGCAATGGACTGGACGGTGGCCTCGTCGCCCTCCTCCGCCGCCATCTCCAGCAGCTCGGCGGCATCGCCCAGGCCCGCATCCAGCTCCTGCAGCGTGTTGACCACGCCTTCGAGCTGGGCACGCTCCTTGTTCAGGGCCTGCGCGGTTTCCGGGTTGTTCCACAGCGCGGGATCTTCGAGCTCCCTCAGGACCTCTTCGAGACGCTCGGCCTTGTGATCGTAGTCAAAGATACCCCCTCAGGGCGGACGCGCGCTCCTGGAGGTCTTTGATTTCAAACAGAATGGGATTGATTTCCAACATGTCGCATCAACCGAAGGTGCACTGGTATTCGGCGGTGCCATCCAGCACCTCGATGTCGAAGTGGCCGTTTTCCGGCACGTTGAAACGGCTGCCCGCGGCATGGGTCGCCCATTCGCCCTCGCCCACCCTCACGCGGCACTGGCCCGCGATGATCTCCATCAGCTCGGGCGCCTGCACGTTGAAGCGGAAGCTGCCCGGGAAGATCACACCCAGGGTCGCCTTCTGGCCATCGGCCTTGGTGAAGCCATGGCTGACCACCTTGCCATCGAAATAGAGGTTGGCCTTGCGGTTCAGGGTGACGTTCTGGATCTGCTCGCTCATGGCGGACTCCGGCAAAAAATGCAAACCGGGAAGACTAGCCTGTTTGCGCGCGCGCGGCTAGAGTGGGCACCCATGAATAGCTTATTCCGAACACTCTCTTTCGCCCTGCTCTTCCCCCTCGCCCAGACCGGCTGCGCCGCCGGGCTGCCGCACGCGGTGGACGAGGCCATCGCCCGGCACAAGGCCGACCGGGATGCCCTCGGCATCTGGGTCCAGGCCGTGGACAGCAGCGAACCCATCCTGGCCTGGAACGAGGACGAACCGCAGAACCCGGCGTCGGTGATGAAGCTGGTCACCACCGCCGCCGCGCTGGACATCCTCGGCCCCGCCTACACCTGGCCCACCGACGCCTATGTCACCGCCCCGATCAAGAACGGCGTGCTGCAGGGCGACCTGGTGCTGAAGGGCTATGGCAACCCGATGTTCCAGACCGAGGATCTGTGGAAGCTGCTGCGCGGCCTGCGCGAGAAGGGCATCAAGAACATCCAGGGCGACCTGGTGCTGGACAACACCTTCTTCAACCCGCCGCCCGAAGACCCCGCCGCCTTCGACGGCCAGCCCTACAAGCCCTACAACGCCCTGCCGGACGCCCTGCTGCTCAACCAGCGCGCCACCCGCTTCGTGTTCCAGCCGGACCCCGCCAGCGGCAAGGTCATGGTCGCCAGCGACCCGCCCGCGCCGGGCGTGCGCATCGAGAACCGCATCACCGCCAGCAGGAAGTCCTGCGCGGGCTCCGACCTGCCGGACATGCATGTGGCATCCACCGGACAGGGCGCGGTGGTCGAATTCGTCGGCAGCTACGCGCTCGACTGCGGCACCCGCGACCTGTATCGCGTGGTGGCCGAGCCGCAGGACATGATGCTCGGCGCCTTCCGCAGCCTGTGGGAGGAACTGGGCGGCCAGTTCAAGGGCGACGTGCGCATCGGCTCGACGCCGGCCGGCGCGAGGAAGATCGACAGCATCGATTCCCGTCCGCTGGCGGACGTCATCCGCCCGATGAACAAGTGGAGCAGCAACGTGATGACCCGCCAGGTGCTGCTGACCCTGTCCGCCGAGCAGTTCGGCCCGCCGGGCAACCCGGACAAGGGCCAGCGGGCGATCGACTACTGGCTCGGCACCCAGGGCTTCCAGTGGCCGGAGTTCGTGCTCGGCAACGGTTCCGGCCTGTCCCGCGAAAGCCGCATCAGCGCGCGCCACCTGGGCGAACTGCTGATGCATGTGTACTCCAGCCCCTACATGCCCGAGTTCACCGCCTCGCTGCCGGTCGCCGGCGTGGATGGCACGGTGCGCAAGCGCATGAAGCACGAGGAGATCGCCGGCCGCGCCCACCTCAAGACCGGCACGCTCAACGGCGTTCGCGCCGTGGCGGGCTACGTGCTCTCGCGCAGCGGACGGCGCTACGTGGTCGTCACCCTGCACAACCAGCCGGGCGTGGAGAACGGCATCGGCAGCCGGGTGCAGGACGCGCTGCTCAAGTGGGTGTACGAACAGCCCTGATCAGGCGGACGGTATCAGCGATAAACCTCGCGGCGATGGCCGACCGAAAGGGCGAGCACCATGAATTGCTCGTCCCGGATCTCGCAGATGATGCGGTCATCCCCGACGCGATATCGCCAGAGCCCTGCTCGGCTGGCCTTGAGCGCCTCGCCGAAATGACGCGGGTTCCTGCACCCCTCGATGCAATCCAGCAGGTCATCCAGCAGCCGCTCGCGGACGGCT
>SDAY01000018.1 GCA_006212015.1 Halothiobacillaceae bacterium | reverse complement strand
GGTCCGCTCCTGCAAGGGCTTGCATCGGACGTCAGTAACCCATAGAGTGCGCCGCGAGTCGGCCAGACCATCGCTGTGTCCCTTGCGGGCATGGAGGAAAGTCCGGGCTCCACAGGGCAGGGCGCCAGGTAACGCCTGGGGGGTGCAAGCCCACGGAAAGTGCCGCAGAAAATATACCGCCTAAGCTCGCAAGAGCCGGTAAGGGTGAAATGGTGCGGTAAGAGCGCACCGCGAACGCTGGTAACAGCGTCGGCAGGGAAAACCCCGCCTGGAGCAAGATCAAATAGGGGGGCGATGATGCGGCCCGCTGAGTCCCCGGGTAGATTGCTCGAGCCGTGCGGCGACGCACGGCCCAGATGAATGATGGTCCTCGACAGAACCCGGCTTATCGGCTGACTCGACTTTTTTCGGCGCCCTCCCATTGCGGAGGGCGTTTTGTTTTGGCTCGCATGGGCGAGCGCGATGCGCCGAGGGCCGCAGCGGGGCCTCCTTGCAGGGGCGCATTCATGCGTTCATGGAATTGTTAAAGTTTTGTAACTGCTTGTGAATAAAGGGTTTTTCATTTTGCTTGGTTGCGCATCGCGCATGGGGCGGCTATAGTGGAAATAAGTGGAAATAAGTGGGGAAAGGTGGCGTGTCAGCCATGTTTCGTGGGATCAGCAAGCTCAGTCTCGACGCCAAAGGGCGGTTCGCGGTGCCAACCCGCTACCGCGAGGGCTTGGCTGCGCAATGCGAGGGCAATCTGATCCTTACGGTCAGCGCGGATGCCCCTTGCCTTGCCATCTACCCCCTGCCTGTCTGGCTCGAGATCGAGCGTCAACTGGATGCCCTGCCGGGCACCCATCGCAAAGCCACCCGCATCAAGCGTCTGCTGATCGGTCATGCCACCGAGCTGACCCTGGATGCCAGCGGCCGCCTGCTGGTGCCGCCCGAGCTGCGCGATTACGCTGGCCTGGACAAGGGCGCGGTGCTGGTCGGGCAGGGCAAGAAGTTCGAGCTGTGGGACGAGTCGGCCTGGGACGCCGCCATGTATGGCGAAGAGGACGACGGGGATGAGGGTGAAGGCCCCGAGGCCCTGGAGCAGATCGCGCTATGACCCTGCCCGCCCACCATCTTCCCGTCATGCTGGACGAGGCGCTCGATGCGCTCGCGCCGCGCCCGTCGGGCATCTATGTCGACTGCACCTTCGGGCGCGGGGGGCACAGCGGCGCCATCCTCGAGCGCCTGGGGCCCGAGGGGCGCCTGATCGGGCTGGATCGCGATCCCGCCGCCGTCGAGGAGGCGCGCCGCCGCTTTGCCGACGATCCGCGCTTCACCATCGTCCATTCCCCCTTTTCGGCGCTGCGTGAGGCGCTGGAGCCGCTGGGCGTGTGGGGCAGGGTCGACGGCCTGCTGCTGGACCTGGGCGTCTCATCCCCGCAACTGGACGAGGCCGAGCGTGGCTTCAGCTTCATGCGCGACGGCCCGCTCGACATGCGCATGGACCCGACCCATGGCGAGAGCGCCGCCGACCTGCTGGCGCATGTCGACGAGGCCGAGTTGGCCGACATCCTCTGGCGCCTGGGTGAGGAGCGTTTCTCGCGCCGGATCGCCCGCGCCATCGTGACCGCCCGGGTCGAGACCCCGATCACCCGCACTGGCCAGCTGGCCGGGATCATCGCTGCCGCCGTGCCCCGGCGCGAGCCGGGCAAGCATCCGGCCACGCGCAGTTTCCAGGCCCTGCGTCTGTGGATCAATCAGGAACTGGCCGAACTTGCGGCCGTGTTGCCGCAGGCGCGCGAGGCCCTGGCGATCGGCGGTCGGCTGGCGGTGATCAGCTTCCACTCGCTGGAAGACCGGATGGTCAAGAACTTCATTCGTGGCGAGCAGGCGCCCGAACTGCCGCGCGAGATCCCGCTGATGGTCGAGCCGCCGGCGGCGGTCTGGCGACCTATCGGCAAGGCCCGCAAGGCCTCCGCGGCCGAGGTGGCCCAGAATCCGCGCTCTCGCAGCGCGGTTTTGCGTATTGCGGAACGCTTGTCATGAGGCTCATCGCCATCGCCCTCTGGATCGGTTGCCTGCTGTCCTCGCTGGGCGTGGTGCATGCCGAGCACCTGGAGCGCAAGTACGTGCTGGCGCAGGAAAAGGCGGTCCAGCATCGGGATGAACTGGAGATCGAATGGGAACAGCTTCAGCTCGAAGAGGCCGCGCTTGCGGCGCATGGTCGCGTCGATGAGCTGGCCCGCAGTCGCCTGCACATGGGCGTGCCTGGGCGCGATGCGCTGGTCACGGTGCTGAGATGATCAATCTGCGCGAACGCTTCGGTGGCCTGTGCTCGAACTGGCGCTTCGGGCTGGTGATCTTCGCCTTCTTCCTGCTGGCGAACGTCATGCTCTGGCGCGCGGTCTACCTGAAGATCACCGCGCGTGAGTTCCTCGAACATCAGGGCGGCATGCGCTACGAGCGGGTGCAGGAGATCTCCACCCATCGCGGCCAGATCCTCGACCGCAATGGCGAGCCGCTGGCGGTGAGCACGCCGATGGAAACGGTGTGGGTCAACCCGCGTGAGTTGCTGCCCGCGCTCGATCGCGTTCCGGAGCTGGCACATGTACTGGGTCTTGATGCGAACAAGCTGCGCAGTCAGGTGCAGAAAAAAGCCGACAAGCAGTTCATGAACGTCAAGCGCCAGATCACCCCGGAGGAAGGGGGGCAGATCAAGTCCCTGCGCATTCCCGGCGTGTATACCCAGCGTGAATATCGTCGCTTCTACCCGTCCGGGGAGGTCATGGCCCATGTGCTTGGCTTCACCAATGTCGATGACGAGGCGCAGGAGGGCGTCGAGCGGACCTATGATCACTGGCTGAAAGGCGAGCCGGGCGCGCGTCGCGTGATCAAGGACCTGCATGGCGGGGTGGTCGAGGCGCGTGAGCTGATCCGCGAGGCCAAGCCGGGGCATGACCTGGTGCTGGCGCTTGATCGTCGTCTGCAGTACCTCGCCTACCGCGAGCTCAAGGCTGCGGTGCAGGTCAACAAGGCCAAGGGCGGCACGGCGGTGCTGATGGATGTGCGCACCGGCGAGATCCTCGCCATGGTCAACCAGCCGTCCTTCAATCCGAACGACCGCGCCTCCATCCGTCCGGACCTGACCCGCAATCGCGCGGTCATCGATACCTTCGAGCCGGGCTCGACCATGAAGCCGTTCTCGGTGGCGGTGGGCCTTGAGAGCGGGAAATTCCATCCGGAAACGCCGATCGACACCCATCCGGGCTACATGAAGGTCGATCGCTTCACCATTCGCGATCATCACAACTATGGCCTGCTGGACGTGACCGGGGTGATCCGCAAGTCCAGCAACATTGGCGTCACCAAGATCGCCATGGCAGTCGGCCCCGAGTCGCTTTGGCATTTCTATGATTCGCTGGGGCTGGGACGTGCGCCGGGCACCGGCTTTCCAGGCGAATCGAGTGGTCGTCTGCGGCATTACCGCGACTGGAATGGCAGTGATATCGCCACCCATGCCTACGGCTACGGCATGAGCGTCACCGCCCTCCAGCTGGTGCGCGCCTATGGCGCGATTGCGCATGATGGCGTGCTGATGCCGGTGTCCTTCCTCAAGCTCGATCAGCATCAGGAAGGCAAGCGGGTGATGGACAGCTTGGTGGCCACCAGCATCCGCACCATGATGGAAGAGGTGGTCAAGACCGGCGGCACCGGCACCAGGGCGCAGGTGGCGGGCTATCGCGTGGCGGGCAAGACCGGCACGGCGCACAAGTCCCTGGCCGGCGGCTATGCCGAGGACAAGTACGTGGCGGTCTTCGCGGGCATGGCGCCGGCCAGCAATCCGCGCCTGGCCCTGGTGGTGATGATCGACGAACCCGGCTCCGGGATGTACTACGGCGGTCAGGTGGCCGGGCCGGTGTTCTCCGGGATCATGGAAGAGGCCCTGCGGATGCTGAACGTGCCGCCCGACGCGCTTGCTCCGGCGACCATGGTCAGTGTTCCGGCCAGCGGAGGGCGGGGCTGATGGCCTCCATGATGCTCGCCGAACTGCTTCAGGGCCTGGTCGAGGTGTCCGCCAAGGATGCCCGTGTCGTGGTGACCGGCCTGTGCGCGGACAGCCGCCAGGTCAAGCCGGGCGATATGTTCATCGCGCGCCGTGGCGAACACTTCGACGGCCTGACCCGCGCGCCGGAGGCCGTCGCGGCGGGCGCGGTCGCCATCATCACCGGCCATGGCGATGCCGAGGCCTTGCGCGCAAGCCTCCAGCGGCCGGTCTACGTTGTGGATGACCTGGCCCGGGCGCAGGGCGTGCTGGCCGATCGCTTCCATGGCGAACCCTCGAAGAGCATGCGTGTCGTCGGCGTGACCGGCACCAACGGCAAGACCTCCGTCACCCACTTCATCGCCCAGGCCCTGGTGCAGGCCGGCCAGTCCGCCGGACTGATCGGCACGCTGGGCATGGGCGTGTGGGGGCCGCTGCAGGCCAGCACCCACACCACGCCGGACGTGCTGGCCGTGCATGCCGAACTGGCGCGCCAGCGCGATCTGGGCGTGCGTTACGTGGCGATGGAGGTGTCCTCGCATGCCCTGGATCAGGGGCGCGTGGCGGGGGTACGCTTCCGCGCCGCCGCGCTGACCAACCTGACCCACGACCATCTCGATTACCACGGCGACCTGGAGGCCTATGCGCGCGCCAAGCGCCGTCTGTTCGAAGACCTGCATCCCGAGGCGGCCATCCTGAACATGGACGATCCGCTCGGTCGTGAGCTTCTCGAAAGCCTGCAGGGACGCATGCCGCTGTGGGCCTATGGGCTGGGCGATCAACCCTGGGCCGCGGGCGGCGCCTCCGTCGTCGAGGCACGCAAGCTGCATCTCGATCAGGGCGGCATGACGATCCATCTGCATACGCCGCAGGGCGATGCCGTGTTGCACAGCAGCCTGATGGGTGAATTCAATGCCAGCAACCTGCTGGCGGCACTGGCAACCTTGCTGGAATTGGGCATGCCGCTGGACGCGGCGGTGGCGGGGCTTGAGCGGGCCGGGGCGCCCGCCGGTCGCATGGAACGGTTCACCGCGCCAGGCTGCCCACGGGTGGTGGTGGACTATGCGCATACCCCCGATGCGCTGGAGCAGACCCTGCGCACGCTGCGTCGGCATGCCTCGGGCCGCCTGGTCGTGGTGTTCGGCTGCGGCGGCGATCGCGATGCCGCGAAGCGGCCGCGCATGGGTGCCGTGGCGGCGAGGCTCGCCGACAGCGTGATCCTGACCGACGACAACCCGAGAAACGAGGACGGCGAGACCATCATCCGGGCCATCCTCGCCGGCATGGCGGGGCAGGACGCGGTGCGGATCGAGCGCGACCGTCGCGCCGCGATCCGGCTCGCCCTCAACACGGCCTCCGCCGAGGACATCATCCTGGTGGCCGGCAAGGGGCATGAGGACTATCAGGAGATCGCGGGCGTCCGCCGCCCCTACAGCGACCGCGACACCGTGCGCGAGCTGCTGGCGGAGGGCGGCTCATGCTGAACATGACCCTCGCCCAGGTCGCGGAGGCCGTCCAGGGCAAGCTGCATGGGCCTGCCGGGATGAGCGTGCGCGGCCTGTTCACCGATACGCGGAAGCCGGTCGCCGGGGCGCTGTTCGTCGCCCTGCGCGGTCCGCGCTTCGACGCGCATGACTTCGTCGGCACGGCCGTCGCGGGCGGAGCCTCGGCGGCCCTGGTCGAGCGCAGGCTCGACGCGGACATCCCGCAGGTGGTGGTCGAGGACGCCCGCCTCGCCCTCGGCAAGGTGGCCGCCGCCTGGCGCGCGCGCTGGAACGGCAGGCTGATCGGCCTGACCGGCTCCAACGGCAAGACCAGCACCAAGGAGATGCTGGCGAGCATCCTGCGCCTTCAGGGCGGAACCCTGGCCACGCGCGGCAACCTGAACAACGACATCGGCGTGCCGCTGATGCTGGCCGAACTGGATGCCTCGCAGTCCTTCGCGGTGATCGAGATGGGGGCCAACCATCCGGGCGAGATCGCCACCCTGACCGCCCTGGCCCAGCCCGACGTGGCGCTGATCACCAACACCGGCCGCGCCCATCTGGAAGGCTTCGGCGGCCCCGAGGGCGTGATCCGCGCCAAGGGCGAGATTTACGGCGGCCTCCGCGAGGGCGGGGTGGCGCTGGTCAGTGCCGACGACGCGGGGGCGGCCTGCTGGCAGGCGCTGAACCAGGACCGGGCCATGCTCACCTTCGGCATGACCCGTCCGGCCGACATTCAGGGCCGCTGGCAGGCCAGCGCGGCTGGCGGACGGCTGCGCATCATGGCCCCGGCGGGCGAGGTCGAGATCGAGCTGCGGGTGGCGGGCGAGCACAACGGCCGCAATGCCCTGGCCGCCGCCAGCGCCGCCCTGGCGCTGGGGATCGGCCTGTCCGTCATCAAGGCCGGCCTCGAGGCCTTCGCCGGCGTGCCCGGACGCCTGCAGCGCAAGCCGGGCCGGAACGGCAGCACGCTCTGGGACGACAGCTACAACGCCAACCCCGATTCCCTGCGCGCCGGCATCCAGGCCGTGATAAACGCCGTCGGGTCGCCGCAAGGCGACACCCGCAGGGCGGAGGCCAGGGATGGTTTCCGCCGCGACCAGGGCGGCGAGACCTGGCTGGTGCTGGGCGACATGGGCGAGCTGGGCCCCGGGAGCGCCGGCCTGCATGCCGAATCCGGCCGCGTGGCGCGCGAGCTCGGCGTGGCCCGCCTGTTCGCCGTCGGTGGGCTTGCCGCCCATGCCGTCGAGGCCTTCGGTCACGGCGCGCGGCATGTTGACGACATCGAAACCCTGGTCGCGGCGCTACGCGCGGAGCTGCGTCCGGGCATCCACATCCTGATCAAGGGGTCGCGTTCCTCGCGCATGGAGCGGGTGACGCAGGCCCTGGAGGAACCCTCATGCTGACCGCGCTGTTCGAGTTGCTGAGTCATTATTACGGCGGCTTCAATGTCTTCCAGTACATCACCCTGCGCGCCATCCTCGGTGTGCTGACTGCGCTGACCATCGCGCTGATGGTCGGCCCGTGGATGATCCGCAGGCTTGCGGAGCTGAAGTTCGGCCAGCAGGTGCGCACCGACGGCCCCCAGACCCATCTCGCCAAGCACGGCACGCCGACCATGGGCGGGGCGCTGATCCTGATCGCCATCGGCGCGGCGACCCTGCTCTGGGGCGATCTTTCCAACCGCTACATCTGGGTGGTGCTGCTGGTCACCCTAGGCTTCGGCGTGGTCGGCTGGATGGACGACTGGCTGAAGATCAGCAAGAAGAACAGCAAGGGGCTGCCCGCGCGCTGGAAGTACCTCGGGCAGTCGGTGATCGGCCTGACGGCGGCGCTCTATCTGTATGCCATCGCGCACACCCCGGCCGAGACCGCGCTGCTGATCCCGATGCTCAAGGACGTGGCCATCCCGCTCGGCATGGGCTACGTGGTGCTGACCTATTTCGTCATCGTCGGCACCAGCAACGCGGTCAACCTGACCGATGGCCTGGATGGCCTCGCCATCCTGCCGACCGTGATGGTGGCGGGCGCGCTGGCGGTGTTCGCCTACCTGACCGGCAACATCAAGTTCGCCGAATACCTCGCCATTCCCTATATCCCCGGGGTGGGCGAGCTGGTGGTGTTCTGCGCCGCCATCGTCGGCGCGGGGCTGGGCTTCCTCTGGTTCAACACCTACCCGGCGCAGGTCTTCATGGGCGATGTCGGCGCGCTGGCCCTGGGCGCGGCGCTCGGGACGGTCGCGGTCATGGTGCGGCAGGAACTGGTGCTGTTCATCATGGGCGGCATCTTCGTGCTGGAGACGGTCTCGGTCATCCTCCAGGTCGCCTCGTTCAAGCTGACCGGCAAACGGATCTTCCGCATGGCCCCCATCCACCACCACTTCGAGCTCAAGGGCTGGCCCGAGCCGAAGGTGATCGTGCGCTTCTGGATCATCACCGTGATCCTGGTGCTGATCGGCCTGGCCACGCTGAAGGTGCGTTGAGATGAGCGCGCAGCCGGACATCCTCATCGTCGGCCTCGGCACGACCGGGCTCTCGGTGGCGCGCTTCCTCGCGAAAAACGCCGCAGGGCGCGGCGTGGGGTCGCAGCAAGGCGACACCCGCGGGGCGGAATCCATGGAAGGATTCCGCCGCCAGGGGCTGGCCTTCGCCGTGGCCGACAGCCGGCTGGCCCCGCCGGGGCTGGCCGAGCTGCATGCCGAATGCCCCGGCGCGGAGGTGCATCGGGGGGCTTACGACGCGGCCCTGTTCGCACGCTTCAAGACCCTGGTCGTCAGCCCCGGCGTGGCGGTGGCGGAACCGGCCATCCAGGCGGCCGCCGCCGCCGGAGCGGAGATCATCGGCGACATCGAGCTGTTCGCCCGTCATGTCCAGGCCCCGGTCATCGCCATCACCGGCTCGAACGGCAAGAGCACGGTGACCACCCTGGTCGGCGAACTGCTGGCCGCCGCCGGCAGGCGGGTCGCGGTGGGCGGCAATATCGGCACGCCGGCGCTGGACCTGCTGGCGGGCGATGCGGCGGATGTCTACGTGCTGGAGCTTTCGAGCTTCCAGCTGGAGACCACCCATGGCCTGAAGTCGCTGGCGGGTACGGTGCTGAACGTCAGCGAGGATCACATGGACCGCTACGCGGACCTCGCCGCCTACGCAGGGGCCAAGGGCGAGGTCTACCACGGCGCGGGCGTGGCCGTGGTCAACCGGGACGATGCGTGGAGCCTTGGGCTCGCCGCGCAGTCGGATGCCGCGCGCAGCGTCAGCTTCGGCCTCGATGCCCCGGCGGCAGGGTCGTGGGGCATGGTCGAGCAGGACGGCGAGGCCTGGCTGGCGCGGGGCGATGCGCTGCTGGTGCGCGAGCGCGACCTGACCCTGCGCGGGCGTCACAACATGGCCAATGCCCTCGCCGCGCTGGCGCTGGTCGAGACGGCGGGTGTCGATCCGGCGTCGGTCATCGGCGCGTTGCGCCGCTTCGGCGGCCTGCCGCACCGCAGCCAGTTCGTCGGCCATTTCGCGGCGATGGACTGGGTCAATGATTCCAAGGGCACCAATGTCGGCGCGACCGCCGCCGCGCTGGCCGGGCAGGCCGCGCCGGTGGTGCTGATCGCGGGCGGCATCGGCAAGGGGCAGGACTTCAGCCCGCTGCGCCCGCTGCTGGCCGGGAAGGCGCGCGGCGTGGTGCTGATCGGTCAGGATGCCGGCCTGATCGCCGAGGCCTGGCGGGGCGTCGTGCCCATGGTCCGGGCCGCGGACATGGGCGATGCCGTGCAGAAGGCGATGGAGATGGGCCAGCCGGGCGACGTGGTGCTGCTGTCCCCGGCCTGCGCGAGCTTCGACATGTTCAGGGGCTACGACCATCGCGGCGAGATGTTCGCCGCCGAAGTGCGCGCAAGGTTCGGGGCATGATGACGCCGACCGCGGGTGAGCAACGGGCCACGCGCCTTGCCCCGGGCAAGGCCGGCGAGATCGTCAAGCAGGCCGAGATGGCGCTGCGTGGAGAGGGTACCCGCATCGATGGCCTGCTGCTGGTCGCCGCGCTGGGCCTGCTGAGCCTGGGCCTGGTCATGGTCAGCTCCGCCTCGGTGGCCCTGTCCGACAAGATGGGCGATCCGTTCCATTACGCCATCCGGCAGGCCCTGTTCGCCGCCATCGGCATGGCACTGGCCGTGTATGTGCTCTGGCGTGTCGACCTCGCCTTCCTGGAAAAGCATCGCTACCTGTGGCTGTTGCTCGCCTTCGCCGTGCTGCTGGCCGTGCTGCTGCCCGGCCTTGGCCATACGGTGAATGGATCGCGCCGCTGGATCGGCTTTGGCCCGATCAACATCCAGGCCTCGGAGCTCGCGCGCCTGTTGCTGATCTTCTATCTCTCCGCCTATCTGGTGGCCAAGCGCGATCTCGTGACGAGGAGTTGGAAGGGCTTCTTCATGCCGATCCTGGCCATGGGCGTGGCGGCCATGCTGCTGATGCTGGAGCCGGACCTTGGCGCCACCGTGGTGCTGATGACCACCGGGATGGTCATGATCTTCCTGGCGGGCGGTCAGATGCGCTGGGTCTTCGCGCTGATCATGGCGGGGGCGGTGCTGCTTTATCTGGCGGTGGTGTTCGAGCCCTACCGCATGCGCCGCATCTCAGGTTTCACCGATCCCTGGGCCGATCCCCTGGACGCAGGCTTCCAATTGTCGATGGCGCTGATCGCCATCGGTCGTGGCGGCTGGACCGGCGTGGGCCTGGGGGACAGCGTGCAGAAGCTGTTCTACCTGCCGGAAGCCCATACCGACTTCATCTTCTCCGTGCTGGCCGAGGAGCTTGGCCTGCCGGGCATGATTGGGCTGATCCTGCTGTACGGCCTGTTCCTCGGGCGGGGTTTTGCCATTGGCCGCATGGCCGAGCGCGCCGGGCTGCTGTTCGGCGCCTTCATGGCCTATGGCATCAGCACCTGGATCGGCCTGCAGGCCTTCATCAGCATGGGGGTGAACATGGGCCTGCTGCCGACCAAGGGGCTGACCCTGCCGTTCATCAGCTATGGCGGCAGCTCGCTGGTCATGATGTGTGTCGCCACCGCGCTGCTGATGCGGGTCTACCACGAGGCCACCGACCCGGTCCGGCTGGCCAGGGCGAGGGCGTCATGATGGATACGGCCATGCATCACCCCGTCATCATCATGGCAGGCGGCACCGGCGGTCACATCATCCCCGCGCTGGCCGTGGCGCGCCTGCTGCGCGAGCGCGGGATTCCCGTGCTGTGGCTGGGAACCCCGGCAGGCATGGAGTCCCGCATGGTCCCGGAGGCCGGTTTTGCGATGGCCCATATCGAGATCGGCGGCGTGCGGGGCAAGGGCTGGGCGACCCGTCTGGCCGCACCCTGGCGCCTGCTCAGGGCCGTGGGGCAGGCCATGACGATCATGCGCGCGCGGCGGCCGCGGCTGGTGCTCGGCTTCGGCGGCTTCGTCGCAGGTCCTGGCGGCCTGGCCGCGCGTGCCTTGGGCATCCCGCTGGTCATCCACGAGCAGAATGCCATCGCCGGGCTGACCAATCGCGTGCTGGCCCGCTTCGCAAGCAAGGTGCTGGCGGGCTACGAGGGCGCGTTCCCGGCGGGCGCCGAGGTCATCGGCAATCCCGTGCGCGCCGACATCGCCGCGCTGCCGTCGCCGGAGCAGCGCATGGCCGATCGCGCCGGCCCGCTGCGCCTGCTGGTGGTCGGCGGCAGCCTGGGGGCGCGGGCGCTCAACGCGACCCTGCCGCAGGCTCTGGCCCTGCTGGATCCTGCCGAGCGCCCCGAGGTCTGGCACCAGGCCGGCGGCAAGATGATCGACGAGGCCTGGACCGCCTACGGCAAGGCCGGCGTGGCCGCGCGTGTCGAGCCCTTCATCGGCGACATGGCCGCCGCCTATGCCTGGGCGGACCTCGTGATCTGCCGCGCGGGCGCCCTGACCGTGGCGGAACTGGCGGCCGCCGGTATCGGCAGCATCCTTGTGCCCTTCCCGCATGCGGTGGACGATCACCAGACCCATAACGCCGCCGTGCTGGCCCGGGCCGGCGCGGCCGAGATCATTCAACAAACCGAACTCACCCCCGCCAGTCTGGCCGAGCGCCTGCGGCTGCTTGGCGCGGACCGCCCCCGCGTGCTGGACATGGCGCGTCGCGCGCGTGCCCAGGCCCGCCCGGATGCCGCGGGCCGGGTGATTGAACTGTGCCAGGGCTGGCTTGGAGACAACGCATGACACCACTGCTTCATCAAAGCCCCAGCATGCGCCGCGTGCGCCGCATCCACTTCGTCGGCATCGGCGGGGTGGGCATGAGCGGGATCGCCGAGGTGCTGCTCAACCTAGGCTACATGGTCAGCGGCAGCGACATGGCCGAGAGCGCCTCGGTGCGCAATCTGCGCAACAGCGGCGCGCAGGTCTGGATCGGCCATGATGCCGAATGGGTGCATGGCGCCGACGTGGTGGTGACCTCCACTGCGGTGAAGGCGGACAATCCCGAGGTGCTCGAGGCGCATGCCCAGCGCATCCCCATCATCCGCCGCGCCGAGATGCTGGCCGAGTTGATGCGCTTCCGCTACGGCATCGCGGTCGCGGGCACCCATGGCAAGACCACCACCACCAGCCTGGTCGCCTCCGTGCTGGGGGAGGGCGGGCTGGACCCGACCTATGTGATCGGCGGCAGGCTCAACAGCAGCAACAGCCATGCGCGCCTGGGTTCCGGGCATTACCTGGTGGCCGAGGCGGACGAGAGCGACGCTTCCTTCCTGCACCTGCAGCCGATGATCGCCATCGTCACCAACATCGACGCCGACCACATGGAGACCTACGGCGGGGACTTCGAGCGGCTCAAGGACACCTTCATCAAGTTCCTGCACAACCTGCCGTTCTACGGCATGGCGGTCATGTGCGGGGATGATCCGGTGATCCGCGAACTGCTGCCGCGCGCGGGCCGTCCGGTCCTGACCTACGGTTTCGACGCGGGCAATGACGCGCGCGCGACGAATGTGCGCGCCGATGGCACCGGCATGGTCTTTACCGTGCAGCTGCCCGGCACCGAGCCCTTCGACGTGCGCCTCAACCAGCCGGGCCGTCACAATGTGCTGAATGCGCTGTCGGCCATGGTGGTCGCCAACGAGCTGGGCGTCGATGTCGAGGCCATGCGCCGTGCGCTGGCGGGCTTCCAGGGCATCGGTCGGCGCCAGCAGTCCTATGGCGTGGTGCAGGTCGATGGCCGTCAGGTCCAGCTGGTCGACGACTACGGCCACCACCCGCGCGAGCTGGCGGTCACCATCGAGGCGGTGCGCGGCGCCTGGCCCGGCCGCCGCCTGGTGCTGGCCTTCCAGCCGCACCGCTACACCCGCACCCGCGACCTGCTGGACGACTTCGCCACCGTGCTGTCCGAGCCGGATGCACTCATCCTGAGCGAGGTCTACGCGGCGGGCGAAGCCCCCATTCCCAACGCCGACGGGCGCGCGCTGGCCCGCGCGGTGCGCGCGCGCGGCCGTCTGGAACCCGTGTTTGTCGAGAAGGTGGACGAGATGCCCGAGGTGCTTGAAGGCCTGCTGCATGACGGCGATCTTTTGCTGGTCATGGGCGCGGGCAACATCGGCCACCTGGCCCCGCGCCTTGCCGACCGCTGGAAGGGGGACTCGGCATGAGCAACGCAAGCCACCTTGGCCGCGTCGCGGTCCTGTTCGGCGGCTGGTCGGCCGAGCGCGAGGTGTCGCTCAAGAGCGGTCATGCCGTGCTTGAGGCCCTGCGGGCGCGCGGCGTGGATGCGCATGGCATCGACGCGGACCGTGACGTGCTGGAAACGCTCAAGGCGGGCGATTTCGACCGCGCCTTCATCGTCATGCATGGACGGGGCGGCGAGGACGGCGTGATCCAGGGGGCGCTGGAGCTGATCGGTCTGCCCTATACCGGCAGCGGTGTGCTGGCCTCCGCCCTTGGGATGGACAAGCAGCGCACCAAGCAGCTGTGGCTGGGCGCGGGCCTGCCGACCCCGGCCTTCCGCGTGCTGAACACCATCCGCGATGCCGTTGATGCGGGCGAGACCCTGCAACTGCCCCTGATGATCAAGCCCGCGCTGGAGGGCTCCAGCATCGGCATGAGCAAGGTCCACCGCGCCGAGGACCTGCCGGCGGCCTTCGACAAGGCTCGCGGCTTTGGCCCGGTGCTCGCCGAGCAGTTCATCGAGGGTGAGGAATACACGGTGGCGGTCCTGGGCGATGCGGCCCTGCCGCCGATTCGCCTGGAAACCACCCACGACTTCTACGATTTCGACGCGAAGTACGTCGCCAACGACACCCGTTACCACTGCCCCTGTGGTCTCCCGCCACAGGCCGAGGCCGAGCTGAAGGCGCTGGCGCTGGCCGCCTTCCGCGCCGTGGGCGCCCGGGGCTGGGGCCGGGTGGACGTGATGCGCGACGGCGAGGGCCGCTTCTGGCTGCTGGAGATCAATACCGTGCCGGGCATGACCGATCACAGCCTGGTGCCGATGGCGGCGCGGGCGGCGGGCATGGATTTCGAGTCGCTGGTCTGGCGCATCCTCGAGACCACGCTGGAGGGCGCGGGCTGATGGCTGTCCTTGCCGCCCGTGGCCAGGCGCCAGCCGTGACGCGCATGCGCCGGCTGCCCTGGGGCCAGATCGGCCGGCACGCCCTGCACCTGGTGGTGCTGGGGCTGATGGCATGGATGGTGGTTTGGGGTTATCGCACTTTGAATGACCCATGGACGTTCCCGATCCGGGTGGTGAAGGTCGACGGCGAGTTGCATCGTCTGGCGCCCATGGCGGTCCAGTCGACGGTCGACAACCGGCTGCAGGGCAGCTTCTTCGGTGTCGAGCTGAAGCATGTGCTTGAAGGCCTGTCTGGACTGGCCTGGGTGCGCGAGGCACGGGTTCGGCGCGAGTGGCCGGACACCCTGCACCTGTGGATCGACGAACACAAGCCGCTGGCGCTGTGGCGCGGCGATGCGGTGCTGACGGCGGATGGAATGCTGATCTATCCGGGGATCGAGGGCGACCTGCTGTCGCTGCCCGCCCTGAGCGGCGGGGATGGCCGGGAGATGCCGCTGTGGGGCCAGTTCAACAGCCTGCGGCAGGCCATGTCATCGGTGGGGCTGACGCCCCGGGCCATGCGTGAGGATCAGCGCGGTTCGCTGACCGTGGTGCTGGATAACGGCATGGCCATCCGGGTCGGCCGTGAGGATACCGAGGCGCGCATGCGCCGGTTCCTGGAGGTTTTCGACAAGGCGCTCAAGCCTCGGATGGACGAGGTGCAAGAGGTCGATCTGCGCTATGCGCATGGTTTCAGTGTGCGCTGGAAGACGACTTCCAGCGGTTAATTCAAACGTTAAGGGCTAAGGGCTGACATGTCGAAGAAAACCGACAAGAACCTGGTGGTGGGGCTGGATATTGGCACATCCAAGGTGGTGGCCATCGTCGGCGAGATCGGTGATGACGGCGCGATCGAAATCGTCGGCCTCGGCCAGAGCGCATCGCACGGACTCAAGCGCGGGGTGGTGGTGGATATCGAATCCACCGTCCAGTCGATCCAGCGCGCGGTGCGCGAGGCCGAGTTGATGGCCGACTGCCAGATCCACGCGGTCCGCGCGGGCATCGCCGGAAGCCATGTGCAGAGCCGCAACTCGCACGGCATCGTCGCGATCAAGGAGCATGAGGTCACCCAGGACGACGTGGACCGCGCCATCGACGCGGCCCGCGCCATCGCCCTGCCGGCGGACCAGCAGATCATCCACGTGCTGCCGCAGGAATACATCATCGACGGCCAGGAGGGCATCCGCCAGCCGATCGGGATGTCCGGTGTGCGCCTGGAAGTGAAGGTCCACCTGGTCACCGGCGCGGTCAGCGCGGCGCAGAACATCGCCAAGTGCATCGAGCGCTGCGGCCTGCGGGTGGACGAGATGATCCTCGAACAGCTGGCCTCGGCCGAGGCGGTGCTGCATGACGACGAGCGTCAGTTGGGCGTCTGCCTGGTCGACATCGGCGGTGGCACCACCGACCTTGCCGTCTTCATCGATGGCGCCATCCGCCACACGGCGGTGATCCCGATTGCCGGCGACCAGGTCACCAACGACATTGCCGTCGGCCTGCGCACGCCGACCCAGTATGCCGAGCGGATCAAGATCGAGCACGCGGGCCTGGGCCACGGGAATACCGGCAGCGAATATATCGAGGTGCCGAGCGTGGGCGACCGCCCCGCACGGCGCCTGTCACGCAACAGCCTGGGCGAGATCGTCGAGGCGCGTTACGAAGAGATCCTGATGCATGTGCGCGAGGAGCTGCGTCGCAGCGGCTTCGAGGAGCGCGTCACCGCGGGCGTCGTCCTGACCGGTGGTTGTGCGTTGATGGAGGGCGCCGTGGAGCTGGCCGAGGAGATCCTGCACATGCCGGTTCGCCTCGGCATTCCACAGCGCGTATCCGGCATGAAGGATGTGGCGCGCAATCCCATGCACGCCACGGGCGTCGGTCTTCTGCTGTTCGGCCAGGGGGGCATGCGCTCCCCGGTCGTGCGACGTCGCCCAGACAGCAAGGTCTCCACATGGGAGCGCATGAAGCATTGGTTTCAGGGCAATTTTTAAAGACACTTTTTCTCGAGTTTTGAGATAATTCAGGGTCATAGAGGGGACTGGAAAGATGAACACGTTCGAACTGGTCGATTCGTATTCCGACAGCGCCAACATCAAGGTGGTCGGCGTGGGTGGCGGCGGCGGCAACGCGGTCGCGCACATGCTGCAGACCGCCATCGATGGTGTGGATTTCATCTGCGCCAACACGGATGTACAGGCACTGAAAAAATCACAGGCGCGCATCCAGCTGCAGATCGGTGCCAACATCACCAAGGGCCTGGGCGCGGGCGCCAATCCGGAGCTCGGCCGTCAGGCCGCGCTGGAGGACCGCGAGCGCATCCAGGAGGTGCTGAACGGCACCGACATGGTGTTCATCACCACCGGCATGGGGGGCGGCACCGGCACCGGCGCGGCCCCGGTGATCGCGCAGATCGCCAAGGACATGGGCATCCTGACCGTCGCGGTCGTGACCAAGCCCTTCCCCTTCGAGGGCAAGAAGCGGATGGAGCAGGCGATGATCGGCATCCGCGAGCTGGAGAAGCAGGTCGATTCCCTGATCGTCATCCCGAACGAGAAGCTTCTGGCCGTGATGGGCAAGTCGGCCTCCCTGATGGATGCCTTCAACTCGGCCAACAACGTGCTGTTCTCCGCCGTGCAGGGCATCTCCGAGCTGATCACCCGCCCGGGCGTGATCAACGTCGACTTCGCCGACGTGCGGACCACCATGGAAGGCATGGGCGCGGCGATGATGGGCATCGGCGTGGCGTCCGGCGAGGGCCGTGCCCGCGAGGCGACCGAGGCCGCCATCCACAGCCCGTTCCTGGAGGACATCGAGTTGCGCGGCGCGCGGGGCATCCTGGTCAACGTCACCGCAGGTCCCGATCTCACCATCGGCGACTACAACGAGATCGGCGCGATCATCAGCGAGATGGCGGCGGATGACGCCAACGTCAAGATCGGCACCTCGCTCGACATGGACATGGAAGGCGAGATCCGCGTCACCGTGGTCGCCACCGGCCTGATGGGCAAGCAGGCCGCGCAGGCCGCGCAGGCCGAGCGTCCGCGCGTGGTGGTCAACAACGAGGCCCGCGGCCATGCGCGCGCCGAACCGGCGGCACACTCTGCCGCGCCGGTCATGGTGGGCAACAACGCGCTCAAGTACGACGAGCTGATCGACATCCCGGCCTTCCTGCGCCGCCAGGCGGATTGATCGACGTTCGAGTTCAGCGCACATGACGAGGGGGCCGAAAGGCCCCCTCTGCTTTTGAGTCTTCTCCGGCGATCAAGGTCCGTCGAAGCGCATCGACAGGTCGATCGCCTGCACGTCCTTGGTCAGACCACCGATGGAGATGAAGTCCACGCCCGTTTCCGCGATGGCGCGCACGGTGTCGAGATTCACCCCCCCGGACGCTTCGAGCTTGGCGCGGTTGCCGTTCAGGGTCACGGCTTCGCGCAACTGATCGAGATCAAAATTGTCGAGCAGGAGGCGGGGCGCGCCGGCCATCAGGGCCTCTTCCATCTGGGCAAGGTTTTCCACTTCCACCTCGATGGGCACCTCCGGGTGCTGGTGGCGGGCATGCACGATGGCGCGGGTGATGCCGCCGGCCGCGGCGATATGGTTTTCCTTGATCAGGATCATGTCGTACAGGCCGATGCGGTGGTTCCAGCCGCCGCCGCAGGTGACCGCGTATTTCTGCGCCAGACGCAGCCCGGGCAGGGTCTTGCGGGTGTCGAGGATGCGCGCGCGGGTGCCATGCACGGCACGCACGAACGTGTGGGTCCTGGTGGCGGTGGCGGAGAGGGTCTGGACGAAGTTGAGCGCGCTGCGCTCGCCGGTGAGGATGCCGCGCGCGGGGCCATGCAGGGTGCAGAGCAGGCCGTTCGGCGTGATGTGGTCGCCATCGGCCGCGGCCCAGTTCACCACGATGCGGGCATCGACCTGGCGAAAGACCTCGTCGAACCAGGCGCTGCCGGAAAGATGCATGTGTTCGCGGGTGATGACCCTTGCCGTGGCTTGCGTGTCCTCGGGCACCAGCATGGCGGAGACATCGCCGCTGCCGACATCCTCGGCAAGTGCGCGTGAGACATCGGCGGCAATGATCTGGGCGGCGGGCAGGTTCATGGCGACTTTCCTTTATGCAGTTGGATTCATGGTGGCGGTCGAGCGGATGAGGACCGGGTCTGTCATGCGCATGTCACGCTATTGTCGTAAAAACATGCGCGGAATATGACAAAGATTTTGGAGCGAGGCGCAATGTCCGGCAAGACCATCCTGATCGTGGAAGACGAAAAACCCATTCGTGAAATGGTGACGTTCGCCCTTGGCCGTGCAGGGTACAACCTGGTCGAGGCTGGCGACATCACCGAGGCCTTCGAGTGCCTGGCACGCCAGGTGCCCGATCTTATCCTGCTCGACTGGATGCTGCCCGGCGCGAGCGGTCTCGAACTGGCGCGTCGTCTCAAGAAGGATGAGCTGACCCGCGATGTGCCGATCATCATGCTGACCGCGCGCGGCGAGGAAGAGGACAAGGTGACCGGGCTCGAGTCCGGCGCGGACGACTACATCACCAAGCCTTTTTCCCCGCGCGAGCTGCAGGCGCGTATCAAGGCGGTGCTGCGCCGCACCACGCCCGAGGACGATACGGGCATGATCCGGGTCGAAGGTCTCGAGCTCGATACCAGCGGCCATCGGGTGATGGCCGAGTCGCAACCCGTCGACATGGGGCCGACCGAGTTCCGCCTGCTCGAGTTCTTCATGACCCATCCGGAGCGCGTCTACAGTCGCGGCCAGCTGCTTGACCGTGTCTGGGGGCGCAACAGCTTTGTCGAGGAGCGTACGGTGGATGTCCACATCCTTCGCCTGCGCAAGGCGCTCTCCACGACCGGGCACGACGCCATGATCCAGACCGTGCGCGGCGCGGGTTATCGCTTCTCAAGCCGCGTTTGATGTCGAGCGGGCTGCGCGCGGAGATCCTTCTCGTTGGGGCGCTGGTCATCCTTGGCCTGCTGCCCGGGCTGTTGCTTGGACATGCATGGGCAGGCCTGAGCCTTGGCCTCGCGCTCGGGGTCATGCGCCTGTTGTGGGTGGTGGCGCGCCTTTCCCTGTGGCTGGACCGTCCAGAAATGCCCTTGCCTAGCCCGCATGCCGGCGGGTGGCTGGAAGACATGGGCAGGCGCTTGCGTCGTGCGCGACTGGCCCAGCGACGCAGGGATCGCCGCTGGCTGCGCCTGATTCGCGAATATCGACGCGCCGCCGATGCCTTGCCGGATGCGGTGCTGGCGCTCGATCAGGACAATCGCATCCTCGGCTTCAACCCAGCCGCGCGCCAGCAGCTTGGGCTTCGGCAAAGGGATGTCGGCCTTCCCATCGATCACCTGATTCGCCAGCCCGAATTCATCAACTATCTGCAGCAAGGCGACTGGGCGCGTGAGATCGAGGTCCCGGCGACGGACAACCCGTCCCAGACCCTCAATGTGCATATCTTTCCGTATGAACTGGGTCGCCGCCTGCTGATCGCGCGCGACGTGACCCGGCTGCAGCGGCTGCAGGCCGTGCGGCAGGACTTCGTGGCCAATGTGTCGCATGAATTGCGCACCCCGTTGACCGTGCTCGCCGGGTATATCGAGACCCTGCTCGATACCGAGGATGAGCTGCCGGATGACCTGCAGCGCATCCTGCAGCACATGCACCTGCAATCCGAGCGCATGCGTCGGATCGTGGAGGACCTGTTGCTGCTGTCCCGCCTGGAAACGACCTCGCCCAGCGAGGATCAGTTCGGGCATGTCCCCGTGCCGTCCATGCTGGAGGCCATCGCCGAAGTGGCTGAACAACTGAGCGCGGGCGAGGGGCATCGGATCGTGCGCGAGATCACCCCTGGGCTGCGCATGCGCGGGATGCCGCGTGAGCTGGACAGTCTATTCTCCAATCTCGTGTTCAACGCGGTGAAATACACCCCGGGCGCGGGAACGGTCACGATTCGCTGGTTAAGGGATGGGCGCGGTCTGGTGTTCCAGGTCCAGGACACGGGCATCGGCATTGCCGAGCACCACATACCGCGCCTGACCGAGCGCTTCTACCGGGTGGATGTCGGGCGTTCGCGCTCGCGGGGCGGGACGGGGCTGGGACTGGCCATCGTCAAGCATGTGCTGCTCCGTCACCAGGGGCGGCTCGAGGTTGAAAGCACCCTGGGGCAGGGCAGTGTGTTCACCTGCATCTTCCCGGCGGATCTGGCCATGGAGCGAGGGTTGTCATAAAACCTTCACTTTTCTGTCATGGAGGGGACACCCTGGGTCGTGAACATGGCGAACGCTTATGCCCCCAAAGGCATGCTGATCGGGTCGGGCATCGGCCTGAATCCGAAATTTTACTCACGAGGACAATCGAATGATGCGTTTCCGTATGACCCTTCTTGCTGGCGCCATGATGGCCGCCGGTGCTGTTCAAGCCGCTGACGTCGCCACCATCAACGGTGCGGGCGCGACCTTCCCGTACCCGATCTATGCCAAGTGGGCCGAGGCCTACAACAAGGCTACCGGCGTCAAGCTGAACTACCAGTCCATCGGTTCCGGCGGCGGCATCAAGCAGATCAAGGCCAAGACCGTTGACTTCGGCGCGACTGACGACCCGATGAAGGGTGAGGAGCTGGAAGATATCGGTCTGGTCCAGTTCCCGGCCATCATGGGCGGCGTGGTTCCGGTCGTGAACGTTGCCGGCGTTGAGGCGGGCAAGTTGAAGCTTGACCAGGCTGTCCTGGCTGACATCTACCTCGGCAAGATCGCCAACTGGAACGATGCCAAGATCGCTGCCCTGAACCCGGGCATGGCCCTGCCGAACAAGCTGATCTCCGTGGTTCGTCGTTCCGACGGTTCCGGTACCACCGCCCTGTTCACCGACTACCTGGCCAAGGTCAGCCCGGAGTGGAAGGAAACCGTGGGCGCTGGCAAGGCCGTCAAGTGGCCGGTCGGCCTGGGCGGCAAGGGCAACGAGGGCGTTGCTTCCTACGTCAAGCAGATCGATGGCGCCATCGGTTATGTTGAATACGCCTATGCCAAGCAGAACAAGCTGGCCCACGCTCAGCTCAAGAACAAGGACGGCAACTATGTGCAGCCGGATGGCGAGACCTTCGCCGCCGCCGCCGCCAACGCCGACTGGACATCCAAGCCGGGGTATGGCGTGGTGCTGACCGAGCAGGCAGGTGCCAAGGCATGGCCGATCACCGGCGCCAGCTTCATCCTGGTCTACAAGGAGCCGGAAAACTGCGCCGCTACCGAAGCGGCCCTGAAGTTCTTCGACTACGCCTACAAGAATGGCAGCAAGTTGGCGCTGGACATGGACTATGTTCCGATGCCGGCCAGCGTTGTCCAGCAGATCAAGGCCACCTGGGCTGACGAGGTCAAGTGCGACGGCGTAGCCGCCATGGCCAAGTAAGGATTATGATATGGCACCCAGGGATGGGTGCACCCTGGGGTTCGAGTTCCTCGAACCCCTCATCATTTCTGAGATCGGCGAATCATGTCCAACACCCTTGAAAGCAGCCTCGAAGCGGACAAGACCCATATGCACATGAACCGATCTTCACGCGGGTTCGCGATGGGCGACATGGTGTTCAAGTGGACCGCGCTGTTCTTCGCTCTTGTGGTGTTGCTCCTGCTCGCCGGCATCATCATCATGCTGGCCAAGGGCTCCGTGCCCGCCTTCGAGGCCTTCGGCTGGGGTTTCATCACCCTGGAAGACTGGGATCCAGTCAACGAGATCTATGGCGCCTGGGCGGCGCTGGTCGGAACCCTGGTGGCCGCGGCCATCGCCATGCTGATTGGCCTGCCGCTCTCCTTCGGCATCGCCATCTTCATCACCGAAATGGCGCCGCAATGGCTGAAGCGTCCCGTGGGCACGGCCATCGAGCTGCTGGCGGCGGTGCCTTCGATCATCTACGGCATGTGGGGGCTTTTCTTCTTCGCCCCGTGGTTCGCCGCTCATATCCAGCCTGGCCTGGTCGCCACGCTGGGTCCCCTTCCGCTGATTGGCGGCTTGTTCCAGATGCCGCTCCTGGGCGGTGCAAGCGGCGTGAGCGTGCTGACCGCGGGTATCGTCCTCGCCATCATGATCGTTCCCTTCATGGCCTCGGTCATACGTGACGTGTTCGAGATCGTCCCCCCGGTGCTCAAGGAATCCGCCTACGGCATCGGCGCGACCACCTGGGAAGTGGTCTGGAACGTGGTCCTGCCCTACACCAAGACCGGCGTGGTGGGCGGCGTCATGCTGGGCCTTGGGCGCGCCATCGGCGAAACCATGGCGGTCACCTTCATCATCGGCAACGCGAGCCAACTGGGTTCGAGCCTGCTCGAACCGGGCACCACCATCGCCGCCAAGCTCGCCAACGAGTTCAACGAGGCCGATGGCCTGCAGATGGACGCCCTGATCGCCATGGGCCTGCTGCTGTTCATCATCACCTTCATCGTCCTGATGCTGTCCAAGCTGCTGTTGATGCGCCTGGCGGCCACCCAGGAAGGCCGCAAGACCTGAGGCCCCCATCATGCAACTCTACGCCCGCCGCAAACTCATCAACACGGTCAACATGACCGCCTCGGTCCTGACCACCCTGCTGGGCCTGCTCTTCCTTGCCTGGATCCTGGCCGTGCTGGTCGGCAAGGGCGTCAGTGCGATCAACGGGTCGCTGTTCACGGAAATGACCCCGCCGCCCGGGAGCGCCGGGGGTCTCGCCAACGCCCTCATCGGCAGCCTCATGCTGACCGTCACGGCGGTCGTGATCGGCACGCCGATCGGCATCATGGCCGGCACCTACCTTGCCGAATACGGTCGGGGCGGGGCCTTTGCCGAGATTGTGCGCACCATCAACGACATTCTCCTGTCGGCGCCGTCCATCATCATCGGCGTGTTCGTCTACGCCATGATGGTCGCCCCCCAGGGGCACTTCTCGGGCTGGGCGGGGGCGGTGGCCCTTGCCATCATCGTGATTCCCGTCGTGCTGCGGACCACCGAAAACATGCTCAGCCTGGTCCCGACCCAGATGCGCGAGGCCGCTGCCGCGCTTGGCGCGCCGCAGTGGATGGTGATCATGAAGGTGGTCTACAAGGCCGCCATCACCGGCATGGTCACGGGTGTGATCCTGGCGGTGGCGCGCATCACCGGCGAGACCGCGCCGCTGCTGTTCACCGCGCTGAACAACCAGTTCTGGACACTGAACATGAATGAGCCGATGGCCAACCTGCCGGTGGTCATCTTCCAGTTCGCCATGAGCCCGTACGATGACTGGCGTGAACTGGCCTGGGCGGCCGCGCTGCTGATCACCGCGCTCGTTCTTGGCATGAACATCCTGGCGCGCACCCTGACGCGCGGCCATAAATAAGGGTTACAACGATGAGCACGGAGAATCCGAGCATGAATACCATGGCCGCAAAGCAAGGCCAGAATGTCAATTTCAACATGGCATCGGCCGTGAGCAGCACCCTCCGGCACGGGCACGAAATGACCGAGAAGGTGGATGGCATTCGTCATGTGGAAGACGCGAAGCTCAGTCTGCGCAACCTCAACTTCTACTACGGCAAGTTCCAGGGTTTGCAGGACATCAACTTCAACATCCCAGGCCAGCAGGTGACGGCCTTGATCGGCCCGTCCGGCTGCGGCAAGTCCACCCTGCTGCGTACGCTCAACCGCATCTATGACCTCTACCCCGGTCAGCGCGCCGAGGGCGAGATCATCATGGACGGCAAGAACCTGCTCGATGGGAGTACGGACGTCAACATGCTTCGCGCCAAGATCGGCATGGTGTTCCAGAAGCCGACGCCATTCCCCATGTCGATCTATGACAACATCTCCTTTGGCGTGAAGCTGTATGAGAGGCTGTCCAAATCGGATATGGATGATCGCGTCGAGTGGGCGCTGCGCAAGGCGGCGATCTGGGATGAGGTCAAGGACAAGCTCAAGCAGGCGGGTACCGCGCTTTCCGGCGGTCAGCAGCAGCGTCTGTGCATTGCCCGCAGCATCGCGGTCAAGCCGGAGGTCATGCTGTTCGACGAGCCGACCTCGGCGCTGGACCCGCTCTCCACCCTGAAGATCGAGGAGCTGATCCATGAACTCAAGGCCGAGTTCACCGTGGTCATCGTGACCCACAACATGCAGCAGGCGGCGCGCGTGTCCGACTACACCGCGTTCATGTACCTCGGCAAGATGGTTGAGTACGATCACACCAACATCATCTTCACCAAGCCTGGCAAGAAGGACACCGAGGATTACATCACCGGCCGTTTCGGCTGATCCGTGAGCTTCGTCCCGACCTGAATGGTACAAGGGGCTTCGGCCCCTTTTCACTGCCCCGAAGGTCGGCGATCTCAGGCTGCAACCAAAGGCAAAGGGGCCGAAAAGGCCCCTTTGTATCTTTCGCGGATGAAGGCTGTCGAGCCCTTGAGTGGATCAGTTCCTGCTGGTGACTTCGAGCAGCATGTCTTCACGGGTAAGATGGCGCACGTCCTTGCCCTTGACCAGGAAGACCACGTATTCGCAGATGTTGGTGACATGGTCGCCAATGCGCTCGAAGGCGCGCAGGCACCAGATGATGTCCATGCTCACATCAAGCGTGTTCGGATTGCTGCTCATGTGAGCCATGATCTTGCCGAGGATCGTGCTGTAGAGCGCGTTGACTTCGTCATCCTCGCCGCTGATGCGCATCGCGGCCTCGGCATCCAGGCGGGCGAAGGCATCCAGGCTTTCATGGAGCATCCTCTGCACCATCTCGCCCATGAGGCGCATATCGCCGACGAACTCATGGCTTTCGATCATGGGCGCTAGGGTGACGGACAGGCGGCCGATCTTTTCCGCCTTGTCACCGATGCGCTCGAGATCGGTGATGATCTTGATGATGGTGAACAGGAAACGCAGGTCGTTGGCATTGGGCTGGCGGCGGGCAATGGTCTCGATGACCAGTTCGTCGATTCTGACCTCGTATTCGTTGACCTTGTAGTCGCCTGATGCGGCGGCCTGGCCAAGATCGGTGTTGTGCTCGAACAGGGCGCGCATGGCGTTGTCGATCTGCTGTTCGACCAGTCCGCCCATGCTCATGACCATGCTGCGCGCCTGCCGGAGCTCGTTGTCGAAGGAGGTGCTGATGTGCGGGCTATGCATGTCCATGAAATTTCCTTGCGTGCGTGATTGAATGGGTCGCACAGAATGGGCTAGGGGGAATCTTGAGCTTCAAGATACAACAGCGCGCTTGGGAGCGGCGTTGTGACTCATCAGATAATATTCGATCTAAACATAAAATTTTTGCGGAAACATGAATCCTGACCATCCAATGGAAAATTCAATGCAAGCCCAACATGCGCCGCTGATCAACCGCGAGCTCAGCCTGCTTAAATTCAACCGCCGCGTGCTTGAGCTGGCCATGGATGCGGGCATGCCCCTGCTCGAGCGTCTTCGCTTTCTCTGCATTTCTTCGAGCAACCTCGATGAGGCCTTCGAGGTCCGGGTCGCGAGCCTGATCCAGCAGCTTCGCGCGGGTGTTTTCAGTGCCGGGGAGTGCGGCATGACACCGGCGGAACAGCTCGAGGCGGTCTTTGACGAGGCCCATCGGCTGGTGTCCGATCAATATCGTGTCCTCAATGATGTGATCATCCCGGCCCTGCGTGACGAACATATCCGCTTCGTCCGCCGCACGCACTGGACCAGGGCTCAGGCGGAATGGGTTCGGGTCTATTTCCAGCAGGAACTGGCGCCTGTCTTGACCCCGCTGGGGCTGGACCCCGCGCACCCCTTCCCGCGCGTGCTGAACAAGAGCCTCAACTTCGTCGTCACCCTGGAGGGCGATGACGATTTTGGTCGTGAAGGGCAGATGGCGGTGGTGCAGGCCCCGCGCAGCCTGCCGCGCGTGGTGCGCATGCCGGAGCCGGCGGGTGATGGCCCCAACGACTTCGTGTTCCTCAGTTCGATGATCCATGCCCATGTCGATGACCTGTTCCCGGGCATGAAGGTCACCGGTTGCTACCAGTTCCGCGTGACCCGCAACAGCGACCTGCTGGTCGATGTCGATGTCGACGAGGACCTGCTGGAGGTGCTCCAGGGCGGTCTTTTCGAGCGGAACTACGGCGATGCCGTGCGTCTGGAGGTGGCGGACAACTGCCCGGACGATGTGGCCGATCACCTGCTGGAGCAGTTCAACCTCTCCCGGCGTGACCTGTTCAGGGTGCATGGCCCGGTCAACCTGAACCGCCTGACCGCGGTGATCGATCTGGTGGATCGTCCCGATCTCAAGTTCAAGCCCTTCATTCCCGGCATGCCGCGCGAGCTTTCGGGCTTCGAGAGCATCTTCGACGCCATCGCCAAGCACCGCCGCATTCTGATGCATCACCCCTACCAGTCCTTTGCGCCGGTGGTCGATTTCATCCGCCAGGCTGCGCAGGACCCGAAGGTGGTCGCGATCAAGCAGACCCTGTACCGCACCGGCAGCAATTCGGCCATCGTCGATGCGCTGGAAGAGGCCGCGCGCGCCGGCAAGGAGGTGACTGCGGTGATCGAGCTGCGCGCCCGTTTCGACGAGGCCGCCAACATCAACATGGCGACCCGCCTGCAGAGGGCGGGGGCCTATGTGTCCTACGGCATCATCGGCTACAAGACCCACGCCAAGATGACCCTGGTGGTGCGTCGCGAGGGGGAGACGCTCAAGCGTTTCGTCCACCTCGGTTCCGGCAACTACCATGCCGGCACCGCGCGGGCCTACACCGACTACGGCATGCTGACCGACGACCGCCAGATCGGCGAGGACGTGCACAAGCTGTTCGTCCAGCTGACCGGCCTGTCACGCGGCATCCGCCTGAAGAAGCTGCTGCAGTCGCCGTTCACCCTGCGCGAGGGCATGATCGAGCGCATCCGCCGCGAGGCCGGGCATGCGCGCGCCGGCCGGCCGGCCCTTGTCCGCGCCAAGATGAACGCGCTGATCGACCCGAGCATCATCCATGCCCTGTACGAGGCATCAACGGCCGGGGTGAAGGTGGAGCTGGTGATTCGTGGCATCTGCTGCCTGAGGCCGGGCGTGCCGGGGCTGTCGGAAAACATCCGCGTACGTTCGATGATGGGGCGCTTCCTCGAGCACGCGCGCGTGTTCATGTTCGCCAACGGGGGCAGCGAGGAGGTGTTCGTGTCCAGCGCCGACTGGATGCCACGCAACCTCTACTCGCGCGTCGAGACCTGCTTCCCGATTGACGAGAAAGCGCTACGCGCACGGATCAGCGAGGAGGTGTTCGAGCAGGCCATGGCCGACACCTCCGGCAGCTGGGAACTGCAGCCGGATGGCAACTACCTGCGCGTGCGCCCGGCCGAGGGCGAGGCCGCCCATTCGGCCCAGCGCACCCTGCTTGAGCGGCTGGCGCAGTCCAGTTGATGGCACGTCCCGGCGGATGACGTTGCTGATGTGTAGGAGCGGCGCCCCCGCCGCGATGAAGGTCGCGCCACCCTCCGGCCTCGCGATGACGTTGCTGACGTGTAGGAGCGGCGCCCCCGCCGCGATGAAGGCCGCGCCACCCTCCGGCCTCGCGATG
>SDAY01000097.1 GCA_006212015.1 Halothiobacillaceae bacterium | reverse complement strand
GCATTGAACAAATGGTGCCAATGCGTCCAGCCGCGCGTTCGAATCGGCTCGTCGGTCTTGTCGCCCGGCTCGATGGCCATATCCGGCACCAGGCCTTCGTCCTGCCAGCGGCTCAGGTTTTCGGTGACGATCTCATCCACACGCTGCTCGCGCTCCCAATCGGCATCGGTCGGTGCTGCGAACCAAGATTCTTGCCGCGTTTTTGCCAGCGATTCCTTGGTGATCCAGTGAATGGCGTAAAGCCGCTCCTGAAAGATGTCGTCTGGCTGCGGCTTGAAATCGGATTTCTCCCAACGACGCAAGCGATTGCCCGTGCTGCCATCGGCATTCCGATAGTCGCCACGCAGCGTCTTGATGGGCGTGCGATGGGTCTTCCCGTCCAGTGTGTAGACCATGTCGCCATCTTGCACGGTGCCTTGATTAGCAACTTCCGCCTCCTTGTCTGAAACGCCAGTGACGATTTCGATGTCGAAACGCTTGTTGCTGTGATCGGGAGTCAAGCGCGCGATGACGTTTCGGCCCTTGGAAATCACCCAAGTGGGTGACAGCGGAATCATCCAGCCGGTTTCAGGACAACGGGACTCTATGCAGTACAGGTATGACTTGGCGCGATTGCCTTGCTTGTCGTGCTCGATGCCAAGCTTCGTGATCTCCGCATCCACGGATTTGGCAACACGTTCCTGTGACGTCTCGATTTCAGAGCGCCGCTCCGGGCTTGAACCGATAATATTCAACGCGCCCCAAGTCAGCATGCAAGCGATGGGGTTGAGGTCGGAGGCATACACATCGCAACCGATGCGTGCGGCCTCAAAGGGAATGGAGCCACCGCCGCTAAAAGTGTCGCCCACGCGCGGACGATGGCCGTAACGCAGGATGCCCAGTTGTTCCACCAGCTCAGGCAAGGACTGCACGCTTACACCCAGATGAGCATAATGACGGTTGACCTCCGCCCACACCGGGGCGAAAAGCCAGTCTTGATCCAGTTCTTCCGGGCGCTTGCTGATGCTGGCTTTTTCTTCGTAACCTGACAGTGTGGCCAGCGCCTGTCGATACAGCACCAGCTTGTCGTCGTCGGTGATGTCGCGCCGCCAACCACGCCCGCCAAAGTAACGTTCCGGGTCGGAGATAGGGATCATCTCCTGCAACTTACCGGCTGAAAAAGCATTGGCCGCCAGCGCCCGTCGCGCCAAGCCCTCATCGTCGAAGGCCATGAGTTTTTCGAAGAGGGCGAGATCTGCCTCCGAATTGTCCGTGGGCGGCAACAGGCTACCGAGCACGATGGCACGCACCAAGATCAGCGGCTTGCGGCCCTTCCAGTAGGAGCCAAGCCCGGTCAGGGTCTGACCAAGATTTGCCTTACGCTCCTTCTGCGCCTCAAACGACACTTTCTGCGCGGGGAAAACCGTCTCGATCAGCGCGGGTGCATCGTTCAGGGCCAAGGGCGTGAGATTGGTTGCTGTCTTCTGCATTCCCTGATGAATCCTCAATGGGCCGAAGCCACGTCAGGCGACAGCCAGCCTAGGGAGCGCAGCCGCGCTTCGGCAATGGCAAGCTGACGGGGTGTGAATTGCCGCTTGCGGGCATTCCAGTCATAGACCTGGCGTTCCACGCTCTCGTGTTGCGTGGCTCCCTCGCGGCTCATCACCCAATGTACGGTGGCCAGTAGTTCCAGCCCGTAGGGCGACTCAAAGCCTTCGACCAGCTTGGTTACGCGCTCGAAGCGGGCGCGGCTGATGGCGTGCTGATCCAAATAATCCTTGGCCTCGATCACCGCGCCGGGCACCAAGGTGAGCGGCTTGTCCGGCGCATCGCCGCCATCGGCATAGCCTGAGATCAAATGGCCTTCCACTGCCTTCAGCACATGGCGAAGGTTCTCGGCATAGGGACCGTAGGGCGCCTTGACATACTTGAGGCGCAGGGGCTCGCCGGCCTCCTGCATGAAGTACATCAGCTTGTGGACTTCCAGTAGGGTGACAAAGGGGTCAAGCAGGCCGCCGAGGTAGCGCTGTATCAGTTCCACCAATGCAGCGCGACCCGCCGTCATTTTGGGCACCTCGCGCACATGCGCCATCTTGTCGTTGGCCGGTGCGCCCTTGGGCTCGAACACCCGCACGCGTACGTCCGTCAGCTCTGCCAGCGCACGCGCGATGCGGGGACGCACCTCATTCCAGTCCAGTCCGCCCAAACCTGCGCCCAGTGGCGGGATGGCAATGGAGCGGATGCCCTTGTCGCGGATGACCTTCACGAGATCGACAAGACCCGACTCGATGTCCTCGATGCGGCTCTTGCCGCGCCAGTGGCGCTTGGTCGGGAAGTTGATGATGAAGCGCGGCAGGGTGAGCTGCCCCGCATCAAAAACGAACATGCGGCCCGGTTGCACGGCTTCGCGCTTGCAGGCAGCTTCATAAGCCTTGAAGTTTTCGGGGTAAATGTTCTTGAACTGCAAGGCGAGGCCGCGCCCCATCACACCGACACAGTTGACGGTGTTGACCAGTGCGTCGGCCTCACACTGGAGGATATCGCCCGAGGTGTACTCGATCATGGCTGTGCTCCTCTCATTTAGTAATACCAATCCGGTAAGACTTCGACCGTAGGCCGGTGTCCGTGCGCCGGAAGGGCGTTGACGACTTGACCGTAAACGGCCGCTGATTTGACGCCGATGCGTTCGATCAAATGCCAAGGAAAGCGCTGTTCCAGCAGGAACTCGGCTTGCTTGCCTTCCTTGTGGGCCCGCCAGTCCAGTTGATCTCGTTCAGACGCGCGAGGTCGTTACGGTCTTCGAAAAAGTACGAACCCGCGTTCGACAGGGTGAAGGCCCAGCGCGCAGCTTGCGCGTTGGCCCACGCAACGGCGGCGTTCAGGTCAGCCTCAAAGTGCAAGATCGGCCCTTGCCCGCCGTGATAGGCCAGCTCCGGATGGTTGCCCTGATAGATCAGATAGAGCATCACCGAGCGCGGGCAGAGGTAAAACGGCACACAGTCGCCGACGTGCAAGTCGGGGTGGCTGCTGAGATACAGTTCGTTCAAGCGCCGCTGCTTGATGCCGTTCATGCCGATGGTGGTGCCCGGCGGCATGCGTCGCACGATCTCTGCGTCGCACCACAGAAAACCGTCCGCCACGATGGACGGTAAACGATCCACATGGGCGATGTGGTAGATCTTGGGCTGCGGCGGCACGGGCACGGCATTCATGGTGTCTCGTCTCCAAACAGCCCGAGCGTTGTCTGCACGTCATCCGGCTTGCGGTTGCCCTTGCGTGCCCGAGGGGCCAGCAATTCGCTTTGCGCCACATCGCCCAAGGCGTGCTTGAGCGCAGCGCGCCAACCCTTGCCCGCATCCACAACCCCGCCGGTGCTCATGGCAGTCATGCCAAACAGCCACCAGCGTTCCTCCGGGCGCAGCGCCAGCCAGTTGCGCACGGCGACGGGAATCTTTTCCATCTCCATCTGCTCAACGGCCCAGGCCAGCACACACAATTCCTTGCCCAGCAGGCGATCCACCGGGTTGTCGCCGACCTTCCACGCGCCAGGCTTGATGCCATGCGCGGCCAGACGGGCGTTGAAGGCGCGTTGCACCTCGGCACGGACCGCTGTCCAGCGGGGGCGATCCAGCAGAACGCGGTCGATCACCGCGTTGTCGTTACTTGCAGACTGCAAGCCGAGGTGTTCGCTGATCTGAACCTTGCCCGTGCTGGCCTTGGGAATAACGACCTTGAAGTGATGAGGATCGGAAGTCGCAGGCACGCCAAAGCCCAGCGTGTGCAGCACTTGCGCACGCGCTTTGGGCGATGGGGTGTTGGCTGCGGCTTTGGCCATCCTCATTCCTCCTGATTAATGTCGCCAGGCTTCAGCTCGATCCCGGCGAGCTTGGCGAACTCCTTGAGCGCAAAGCCGGTATCAAAGTGAATGCCGTCGGCAATGGCGATGTTGAGCGGGGCGTCGGGTTCCTTGAGCACGTCGCGCAGGCTGTTGACGACGCCTTCGATGATGGCGGCGGTGACTTCGCGCTCCAGGAAGCGCACGGTTACGGTGTTCTCGCCCTCACCGATTTCGACGCGCACACCCTTGAAGCGCGTGCCCGGCTGATCGCGGAAACGGTTGATGACGCTGAAGACGCGGTCGGTCGTGTCGAGAGCAACACGCTTGCTTTGCAGGTGAGCGGGCTTGCTGTCGACGATCTGCACCGTCTTGTCGCCGCTGGCGGGGATCTGGAAGTCCGCTGTCTTGTTAGCCTCGCCCGCGCGAGCGAACACCAGCAGGCGGCAACTTGCTGAACCGATCTCGAACGGCGCGTCGTAGCGGGTGCCGTCCTTGGGGTTGGAGCCGTCCAGGGTATAGAAGATATCGGCGTGCGGCGTGGCAGCCAGGGTGACACGGCGCTTGTCAGCAGCTGGTTCGACCTGATGGCGAATCTTGAGGTCGGCGAGCCAGCGGGTGGCTGGGCCGCTTTCATAGCGCCCGGTGGGCTCCTTCACCACAAAGTAAACCGTACCCTCGCCGGTGGCGAAGTTGTCAAGGTCTTCGACCTTGTGGTCCTTGTCGGAAACGTCGGATTTGTTCGACCAGTAGACGACGGGGCTGTCACCCGCGTGGCGTGGCGTGAGGCTCAGCACCGTCTCACAGGTGTCCGGCTTGACGTTAATGACGGAGACGTTGACGGTGGCTTTGTCCTTTGGGAACGGCCCCTTCTCGATGTAGCCATCCTCACCCAAACGCCAGCGGCCTTGTTTCAGGGCTTCAGCCTTGAGCGCATCCAATCCGCTGGCACCCGGCATCCACGGCCAGATGGGCGAGCACTTGGCGCGGGTAGCGACATCCTTCCAGGGCGTGCGGCGGTTGTCCTTGCCTGACGGCCACAGGTACTCCTCGGCCTGCGCGAAGCATTCGTCGAGGTTGTCCTTGCCCAGCTCGGCCACGAGTTTGTAGTCGGCGCGCGGGCTGGCCAGCAGTTTTTCGATCTGCGCCTCGGCGGACTGATCGCCCTGGCCGAGCTTGAGGCCCTGATCAATAGTGACTCCAGCCAACACGTCGCGCCCATCCACCGGGTCGTTGGCCGGGAAATAAAGCCGGTTGTAGGCTGCCGATAGGGCCTTGCTGAAGCGATCCTCGGATTCCTCGAAGCGGTCGCGGGCTTCCTCGAACAGTGTGTCCCCCCCCTTGAGGCGCTTGTGGATCTGCTCAATGGCATACAACTCGCGCAGCCGTTCCTCAACCGCGTCGGCTAAAAGGCTGTCCTGACCGCTCAGCACCAGCAGGTTATTCTTCTCCTGCTGGTAGTCGAAGAAGTTCTGCAATTCGCTGGGCGGCACCTTGCCATCCGGCTTGATGACGATCAGCGTGCGCGGGCCACCGAGCTTGAGTTCATCCAGCCGGGGCAGCACCTGCACGTCCTGATAGGCGATCTTGCTGACCGGCGCGAGGATGCCCGAGAGGCGATTGATGAGCGCCTGATCGACTTTGGGTTGCGGAACCTCCTTGGCGTTGCGCTCGATCTGGCGCGAGAGGTTCTCGGTTTCCTTGATGAAGAAGCGTTGCTCTTCGCGGTGCAGGTACCACGCCGATTCGCGCAGGCGCTGCAATGCCTGCAGGAACTCGTCGGGCTTGCGCTGCGGCGCGGCCAGGAACTCGATTAACTCGCTTTCGGACAGGCCGATACGGCCACCGACAGCGCGCGACAGGCTGGATGACAGCAGCAAGGTCATGAGCTGCTGTGCGGCATCGCCCGCTAGGTCGGCGTCGATGTGCTCTGCAATGGCGTTGCCCGCGTCGGCGATATCGCGCGTCACCGCTGGCATCAGCTTGGGTGCAATACGCTCGATCTCGTCCTTGACCTGCTCGTCGTTCAAGTTGAGATGCTGTGTGCCGATCAGGAAGACGTCGTCGGCTGTGCGCTCGTCGACACTCTTGAGCAATCGCGCAGTGAACTGCATCAAGCCACGGGTCTGGCGGAAGCCTTCGTTCTCCTTGAACAGCGCGACGAGGTGCTTGAACGAGGGATGGAAGGGATAGGTTTCCCGCACCTGCTCGGCGATCTGCTCGATGCTGCTGGCGACGATGTAGCCGCCATCCTCGGCTTTCTTGATCTGCTGCGCGTACTCCTCGGCGATATCAGAGATAACCCGATCATCCGGAAGTTCGTCGATGAGGCGCTTCTTCAGAATTTCGTAGATTTCGTTGCCTGCCAGTTGCACAGGCGTGATGGTCATCGCCTGGCGGCGGGTTTCCTGCTGCAGGTTGGAGATGGCGTCGGCCAGCGCCTTAGTCTGTGCTTTGTAGCTGCCCGACAGGTTGGCGACCACGATGGCGCAGTTTGGTAACTCCAGTGCAGCGCTCATCAGGCTGGAAAGGCTGTAGACCGCCATGTTGGCAAGCGTGCCTTGGCCGAATACCTGCGTGCTGGCGTTGTCGAGATAGGGCGGCAGTTCGTCGAGCAAGATCAGCGTCGGCTTGTCGCCAATGATTTCCTTCCACTGACGTTGATCGACGGCCTTGGGGCCATTCGCCCAGTATGGTTTGATGGCTTCAGCTGCCCCAAGCTGGGTGGCGATCTCGCCCCAGATGAAGTTGTCGGGGTTGTTGCGGCCGTTGAACGCAGCAATTCGTGCTTTTCCGAAATCGATGCGGGAAGCCAGATCAGCAGGCAGAACGTCTTTGCGCAGATGCGGATGCCGTGCCAGAAGGCCCAGCGCGATCATCATGTGCGTCTTACCGCCGCCCATCGCCTGTGTCAGTTCAAACACCGCCTGATCTGACTTGCCGGAGAGACGCAGCAGACCTTCGCGGAAAATCTGATCCATGCCGTGGGTGACAAAGTTACGCGAGAAGAACTCGCCGCCGTCACCCGCGTCATTGATGAGGTCTGCGAGGTTCTCGATCCCCTGACTCATTCGATAGTCGCGGATGATGGGGTTGAACCGGCAGGCTTGCTTGACCGTCTTGATCATGAACGCGCTCCGTTGTTGTTCTTGGTTTCCTCGGAGTGCGGAATCGCAATGCCGTGCCGCTCACAGTAGCCCCGAATCAGCACTTCGACCATGTTTGCGATGGATCGATGCTCCTGATCCGCCGCGATGCGAAGCGCTTCCTTGAGTCCGGGGTCGATACGAAATGTGAGCGTGGCAGTCTTGACTGTGGCCATAGCCTCTCCAGAAACCACTGTAAATGTACTGCACTTTACAGTATTGACTTGACTTCGGCAATGCGAAGTGGGTCAGGACTCCTCGCCCGCTGGCTGACACGCCAGAGACCTTCCCGCGCAGCGTGCGTGGCTCTTGGCAGTAGCGTTCGAAGGAGTTTGGCATCGTTGTCTCTTGGCGTCGGCAGGCATGCATATGAACGCGCTGTTCTGCAGAAAAGCCAAGCGGGATCAGACTGAATCGCCCCGGATTCACTAG
>SDAY01000096.1 GCA_006212015.1 Halothiobacillaceae bacterium | reverse complement strand
ATCAGCCTGGACCCGAAGGCCGACGAATACGTCTCCGACATCTTCGGCCGCCAGTACACCGTCATCGACCACATCGAACGCCTGCCGGAGCGCCTGCCGGAGGTATTCATCGCGCTGACGAAGTGACGAAGTCCCGGGTCATCCCCGGGCCATCCCCGGCCCTTCCTTCAGCACGTAATCCTTGAACGCCTGCGCCACCGGGGAGAGGCGCTTGCCCCTGCGGTGCACCACGTACCAGTGGCGCATGATGGGGAAGCCTTCCACGTCGAGCACCGCCAGACGCCCCGTCTCCAGCTCCAGTTCCAGCGTGTGCATGGACGCGATCCCCAGCCCCAGGCCGGCGATCACCGCCTGCTTGATCGCCTCGTTGCTGCCCAGCTCCATCACCGTGTTGAACTGCACCTTGTTCGCGGCGAAGAAGCGCTCGATCGCGCTTCGGGTGCCGGAGCCCTCTTCCCGAACCACGAACTTCTCGCCCGCCACCTCGGCTAGGGGAATCTTCTCGCGCCCCACCATGGGATGGCCCGCCGGGGCCAACACCACCAGCGGGTTGTCCATGAAAGCCTCGGACTCCAGATCCATCTCGGCCGGCGGGCGGCCCATGATGACGAGGTCGCGCTCGTTGCATTCGAGCTGCCCGAGCAGGGCCTCGCGGTTGGTCACATCCAGGCTGATCTGGATCTGCGGACAGGAGCGGGAGAACTCGGCCAGCAGGCGGGTGGCGAAGTAGCTCGCCGTGGTGGCCACCGATACCGCCAGTGCGCCACGTTCCACGCCCTTCAGGGCGCCGAACATGTCATCCATCTCCGCGAACAAGTGGCTGATGGCGCGGCTGTAGCGCTGCAGCTCCCGCCCGGCATCGGTCAGGAAAGTCTGCCGCCCCATCTGCTCGAACAGCGGCAGGCCAACGACCTCCTCAAGCTGCTTGATCTGCATGGACACGGCGGGCTGGGTCAGGTGCAACTCCTGCGCGGCCTTGGTGTAGTTGAGATGCCGGGCCACGGTCTCGAACACCTTGAGCTGTCGAAAAGTAAGGTTTTTCATGGTGTTATGTCATGCCATAAGTTCAAGCTTATAAGAGCAATCAGAAAGTCTGAGTTCTCTTATCGGGTATTCTGAACAAAGATGCACCCAGTTCAAACGCACGACCTCAACGGTTAATGCGCAAGAACAGACTCCTCGCGGCCCTGAGTCATCCCACGGGAATCGGGCGCGGCGGAAACCACAAAGCATCCGTATGCCTTTCCATCCGACAGGAGGATTTTCCATGGCGAAGACGTATCAGGCTGGCGTAAAAGAATACCGCGCCACCTATTGGGAACCGAACTACACCCCGAAAGAAAGCGACGTGCTGGCCTGCTTCAAGGTCACCCCGCAGCCGGGCATCGACCGCGAAGAAGTGGCCGCAGCCGTTGCCGCGGAATCTTCCACCGGCACCTGGACCACTGTGTGGACCGACCTGCTGACCGACCTGAACTACTACAAGGGTCGCGCTTATCGCATCGAAGACGTGCCGGGTTCCGACGCCGAATTCTACGCATTCATCGCTTACCCGATCGACCTGTTCGAGTCTGGTTCCATCGTTAACGTATTCACCTCCCTGGTGGGCAACGTGTTCGGCTTCAAGGCCCTGCGCGCCATCCGTCTGGAAGACATCCGTTTCCCGCTGGCCTATGTGACGACCTGTGACGGCCCGCCGCACGGTATCCAGGTCGAGCGCGACATGATGAACAAGTACGGCCGTCCGATGCTGGGCTGTACCATCAAGCCGAAGCTGGGTCTGTCCGCCAAGAACTATGGCCGTGCCGTATACGAAGCACTGCGTGGTGGTCTGGACTTCACCAAGGACGACGAGAACGTCAACAGCCAGCCGTTCATGAACTGGAAGCAGCGTTTCGACTTCTGCCAGGAAGCGATCGAGAAGGCTGAGCGTGAGACCGGCGAGCGCAAGGGTCACTACCTGAACGTCACCGCGGCCACCGCCGAGGAAATGATCAAGCGTGCCGAGTACGCGAAAGAGATCGGCACCCCGATCATCATGACCGACTACATCACCGCTGGTTTCTCTGCGCACACCTCGATCTCCCGTTTCTGCAAGGAAAACGGCATCCTGCTGCACGTTCACCGCGCCATGCACGGCGTGATCGACCGCAACCCGCACCACGGCATCCACTTCCGCGTGCTGGCCAAGATCCTGCGTCTGATGGGTGGCGACCACCTGCACTCCGGTACCGTTGTGGGCAAGCTGGAAGGCGACCGCACCGCGACCCTGGGCTGGATCGACATCATGCGTGAAGAGTACGTCAAAGAAGATCGCTCACGCGGCATCATGTTTGACCAGGATTTCGGCTACATGCCTGGCATGATCCCGGTTGCTTCCGGTGGTATCCACGTATGGCACATGCCGGCGCTGGTCAACATCTTCGGTGACGATTCCGTACTGCAGTTCGGCGGCGGCACCCTGGGCCACCCGTGGGGCAACGCGGCAGGTGCATGCGCCAACCGCGTCGCGCTGGAAGCCTGCGTCAAGGCGCGTAACGAAGGCGCTGAGCTTGAGAAAGAAGGCGGCAACATCCTGCGTGCCGCTGGCGAGCACAGCCCGGAGTTGAAGATCGCTCTCGAAACCTGGAAAGAAATCCGCTTCGAGTTCGATACCGTCGACAAGCTGGACGTAGCCCACAAGTAATGGCCAGGCGGGGGCAGCCCCGCCTCTATGGACCTAATATCGAGGTGAAAAAATGAGCCAAGTTCAAGATTACAAGAGCCGCGTTTCCGACCCGGCGAGCCGCAAGTTCGAGACCTTCTCCTACCTGCCGGCCATGTCCGACGCGGAGATCCGCAAGCAGGTCGAGTACATCGTCTCTCAAGGCTGGAACCCGGCGGTCGAGCACACCGAGCCCCAGTACCTGATGGACAACTACTGGTACATGTGGAAGCTGCCGCTGTTCGGCGAGACCGACGTCGATGTCGTGCTGGCCGAGTGCAAGGCCTGCCACGAGGCCAACCCGGGCAACCACGTTCGCCTGATCGGCTATGACAACCTGAAGCAGTCCCAGGGCGCGTCCATGGTGATCTACCGCGGCAACACCAAGTAACTGCCACTTGGTGTGACGTCCTCCCCCATAATCTGGTGAGGAGGGCAGCCGAAGGCCCCGGGCAGTCTCTGTCTGGGGCTTTTTTAACAGCAAGCCGCTGAATCATGCGGGATTCGTCATTGCGAGCGCAGCGACGCAATCCAAAACTTCAGCGACTGGATCGCCACGTCCCTTCGGGACTCACGCGAAGCTGGCGCAAGCCCGCGATGATGAACAAACCCCGGTGCCATGCCGACTGAGGATGACAGAACGTCCCCAATCGCCATCGCATCCAGACAGCCGGAGCGAAACAAGCCCGGCGATGTGAATGAAACCCAAGCATCCCTTGCAGGAGGAACCGACCATGACCGATCTGCTCGCCCAATACCGCGTGACCCAAGAGCCGTACTACGAGCCGCAAGCCGACGAGATCGAGCTCTACCAGGCCGCCTATGACAACCGCCTGCCGGTGATGCTGAAAGGCCCGACCGGGTGCGGCAAGTCCCGCTTTGTCGAACACATGGCGTTCCGCCTTGGCAAGCCGCTGATCACCGTCGCCTGTAACGAAGACATGACCGCCGCCGACCTGGTCGGCCGCTGGCTGCTCGACAAGGACGGCACCCGCTGGCAGGACGGCCCGCTGACCACCGCCGCGCGCCTGGGCGCCATCTGCTACCTGGACGAGATCGTCGAGGCGCGCCAGGACACCACCGTGGTCATCCACCCGCTGACCGACCACCGTCGCACCCTGCCGCTGGACAAGAAGGGTGAGCTGATCGAAGCCCACCCGGACTTCCAGCTGGTCATCTCCTACAACCCCGGCTACCAGAACCTGATGAAGGATCTGAAGCAGTCCACCAAGCAGCGTTTCGCCGGCCTGGACTTCGACTATCCGGGCGCCGAGGTGGAGGCCAAGGTCATCGCCAAGGAGTCCGGCGTCGATGCGGCCACCGCTGAAAAGCTGGTACAGATCGCCCATCGCGCGCGCAACCTGAAGGGCCACGGCCTGGACGAGGGCATCTCCACCCGTCTGTGCATTTACGCCGGCAAGATGATCGCCAAGGGTGTCGAGCCGCGTACCGCCTGCCGCATGGCGATGGTGAGCCCGATCACTGACGACGCTGATATCCGCGACACGCTGGACGCGACCATCCACACCTTCTTCAACTGATGGGTGGAGCGACGAGCAGCCCTGGGTTGTTCGTCACAAGAATGATGCACGCCTGCCCCTATGCGGCGGGTGCTTGCTGGCGGCTTGACCGCCAGACGGAAGGGGGAAAAGGCCATGTCCATCGACCTCAATGAATTCATCGCAGGGTTGCCCTGCGCGCAAAAATCGCATGTCGTTCGCGATGCGCTGGAAGGCAGCTTCCAGGAAGCGCAGCGGGTCATGTCGCCCAATGGCCTGAAGACCTATCTCGATGGGGTCACCGCCCTGTGCAACCTTGGCAAGGGTGACGACGCGCTGGTGTCCTATCTGGAAGAAATGCCCGAGGTGGCGCGCGAGATCGGCGAAGATGCCGTCGGCGAGACCGTCTACACCGCGCTCAAGCTCTCCTCCCAGACCTCCGGTGCCGTGCTGACGCTGCTGTTCTCCAGCCTGCCGACCGCTGCACGCCGACTGGGCGACATCGCGGTCTACAAGGGCTACCTGAACCTGATCGAGCGTATGGTCGCGCTGGCCCCGCGCGGCCTGCGCCCCATGCTCGACCACGTCGACGAGCTGCTTTCCAAGCTGACCCTTGGCGGCCTGCGCCGCTGGGTGTTGTACGGCGCGGAAACCTATCGGCGCGACTTCAAGGGCCAGATCGCCTACTTCTCGCTCGAATCGTCCGACGCCATGAGCGTGTTGCAGCGCGAGCGCCGCGGCATCCTGTTCATCGACGCCCAGCGCAAGCTGCAGATGTACCTGCGCGCCTTCTGGAACCGCGACTTCTACCTGCGCCCGACCTCGGGCGACTACGAGTCGAAGGAAGGCTACAAGCCGTACATCGAGAAAGGCGCCATCTTCGTGCCGGACGCCTACGATGACTTCGAGGGCATCGCCGGCATGGAGGTGTACCGTGCCGCCGCAGCGCACGCAGCAGCGCACATCCAATACACCACTGCCGCCATCCAGGCCGACAACCTCAACCCGATCCAGCGCCTGGTCGTGTCGGTATTCGAGGATGCTCGGGTCGAGGAGCTCGCCATCCGCGACTTCCCCGGCCTGCGCCAGCTCTGGCTGTCCCTGCATCCCGCCCCGGATGCCAACGAGGCGCCGCCGGGCGCGGACGAGCTCCTGCATGACCTGCTGTGCCTGTCACGCGGCCTGCTGGACCCGAACTACGATGCCGGCAACGACATCCGTCGCCGCTGGATCAGCCGTTTCCACGAGGACATGGCCAAGCGTCCGGATGACAACCAGCTCGCCTGGGACTTGGGCGTCACCTACACCGGCCAGGTCACCCAGCGCATCCAGGCACGCATCTCGTCCGCCACCATGGCGGGCCTGCCGGTGGCCTACCGCGACGACAACCGCTTCATCTGGGAATTCGCCGAACTCGACTGGGAAGGCGAAGGCGCGGACTACACCCCGGCCAGCCAGCGTGCGAACCGTCGTCATGTCGGCCTGATGGAGTTTGTCGACGCGATCGACTCCGAGATGACCGGCGACATGGAAGACGACGGCGAGATCCTGGTGCTCTCCACCGAGCTGTACCCCTACGAAGACGAGGGCGTCAGCTACAACGCGATGGAAGGCAAGGAGCCGATCCTCGGACCGTTCCACTACCACGAGTGGGATTATCAGGTGCAGGTCCATCGCCCCGACTGGACGACGGTGTACGAGCGCCGCCTGCCGCGTGGCGACCGCGATGAGATCGACCGCATCCTGCGCGAGCACAAGGGCGTGGCCAACCGCCTCAAGCACATCATCGACATGCTGCAACCGCGCGGCCTGGTGATCGAGCGCAAGCAGTCCGAAGGCGATGACCTCGACCTCGATGCGGCCATCCGCTCGATGGTCGACTACCGCATGGGCTTCACCCCGGATGACCGTGTGCATCTGCGCCGCATTCAGAAGCAGCGCGACGTGGCCGTGATGGTGCTGATGGACCTGTCGCAGTCCACCAACGACTTCGTGCGCGGCACGGACAAGTCGGTACTGCAACTGACCAAGGAAGCGACCGCCCTGCTCGCCTGGGCCATCGACGGCCTCGGCGACCGCTTCGCGGTGCATGGCTTCTCCTCCGACAGCCGTCACGATGTGCAGTACTACCGCTTCAAGGACTTCTTCGAGACTTGGGACGAAAACGCACAGGCACGCCTCGCAGGCATGACCGGCCAGCTTTCGACCCGCATGGGCTCGGCGCTGCGCCATGCTGGCCGTCACCTGGGCAAGCAGTCCGCGGTCAAAAAGCTGCTTCTGGTCATCACCGACGGTGAACCGGCCGACGTGGACGTGGACGATCCGCAGCACCTGCGCTTCGACACCAAGAAGGCGGTGGAAGAACTGAAGAGCGAGGGCGTGATGACCTACTGCATCACCCTCGACCCGCACGCGGACGCCTATGTGTCGCGCATCTTCGGCGAGAAAAACTTCACCGTGATCGACAACGTCCAGCGCCTGCCGGAAAAACTTCCGCAGCTGTTCATGTCACTGACCAAGTAAGTCTCGGCTCATCTTTCCCCTGTCCCTTTTCTGGCGGGGAGAGAAGATAAGGAGCACACATGAAAAAAGCCGGCAATGCCGGCTTTTTGCTTTCTGCGCGGGTATGGATCAGCGATGGTGCTCAGAACGTTGCAGCCACTCCGGCGGCACGACGGAATCCAGGTCCTCTTCCTTGATCCAGCCGTCGAAGTCGCTGGCGGTCAGCCACTCTTCCGGGGTCCAACCCATGGCCTTGGCCTTCTCCAGGGCAACCGCGTGGATGTTGGCGTGCTTCTCACGCAGTTCCTTCGGCAAGTTGCCGGGCATCGAACCGTACTTGTCCCATTCGTTGACGACCTGATCCCAGAGTTGTTCGAACTTGTGACGTGGCCAATCCTTGCACTGCTCGTCTTGCGGGATCAGGCCGAACACCTTGGCATCGCGAATGATGCGGCCGATCTCGGTGAAGCCACCCCACATGTCGTCGTTGTAGCCGCTGTAGTTTTGCTGGCGCATGTCAGTATCTCGTATCGAATGGTGGGTGAATTTTAACGAATGTGCCAAAAAAGACACCCCGCACGATGGCGGGGCGCTTTTTGCTCAGGCCCCCGCGATCAGAAGTTGGCGACTTCGGCCTCGGTGTAGGCCAGGCTGGTGTAGCTGCCGATGTTCTGTTCGAAGCCCTTGGTCTGCGGCGCCCACTTCTTCACCCGCGGGTCGGCCAG
>SDAY01000017.1 GCA_006212015.1 Halothiobacillaceae bacterium | reverse complement strand
AGGCGCGTGGTTGCATGGCGTGTGTTGTAGGAGCGGACCTTGGGCCGCGATGGATGGGAATCGCGGCCCAAGGTCCGCTCCTACAGTGCGGTATCAACCACGCGGATAGGGCGTGTACGGCTGGCGGGCCAGGCCTTCCTTGGCGGCGGCGTCGGCCACGGCCGGGGGCAGGCGCTCGATCAGGCGCGGGTCGAAGGGCTTGGGCAGGATGTAGTCGGGGCCGAAGCCCATCTTGTCCACGCCGTAGGCCGCCAGCACCGAGGCGGGCACCGGCTCGCGGGCAAGCTCAGCCAGCGCCTTCACGCAGGCGAGCTTCATGCCCTCGCTGATGCGGCTTGCGCGGCAGTCCAGCGCGCCGCGGAAGATGAAGGGGAAGGCCAGCACGTTGTTGACCTGGTTGGGGTAGTCGCTGCGCCCGGTGGCCATGATGAGGTCGTCGCGCAGGCTGTGCGCCAGCTCCGGACTGATCTCGGGGTCCGGGTTGGCGAGGGCGAACACGACGGGCCTGGGCGCCATGCTCATCAGCATCTCGGCGCTGAGCAGGTTCGGCGCTGAGACGCCGATGAACACGTCGGCGCCACGGCAGGCGTCTTCCAGGGTGCGGTCGGAGGTAGGAACGGCGAACTGGGCGTGGTGCGGCGGCAGGTCGGCAAGGCCGCTGTGCAGCACGCCGATGCGATCGACGGCGCGCAGCTTGGCCTTGTCCGCGCCCAGCGCGATCAGCAGCCTGAGGGCGTTGGTGCCCGCCGCGCCGACCCCGACCAGCACGATGCGGCAATCCCCGATGCGCTTGCCCTGGATCTCCAGCGCGTTGGTCAGCGCGGCGGCGATGATGATGGCGGTGCCGTGCTGGTCGTCGTGGAACACCGGGATGTCCAGCGCCTCGATCAGGGCCTGCTCGATCTTAAAGCAGTGCGGCGCGGCGATGTCTTCCAGGTTGATGCCGCCGAAGGTGGGGGCGATGGCCTTCACCACGTCGATGAAGTGCCCGGGCTCCCGCGCATCGACCTCGATGTCGAACACGTCGATGTTGGCGAAGCGCTTGAACAGCACGCCCTTGCCTTCCATCACGGGCTTGGAGGCCAGCGGGCCGAGGTCGCCGAGGCCGAGGATGGCGGTGCCATCCGAGATCACCGCCACGAGGTTGCCCTTGCCGGTGTAGGCGTAGGCGTCGTCCGGGTTTTGCGCGATGGCGCGCACCGGCTCGGCCACGCCGGGCGAGTAGGCCAGCGCGAGGTCGCGCGCGGTGGCGGTCGGCTTGGTGATGAGGGTGGCGACCTTGCCGGGAACCGGGAGGCGATGGTAGTCGAGGGCAGTTTGTTTCAGGTCGGACATGGCGGGTTCCGCTTCGATTCGCGTGGGTTTAGTCGAGGACGCGGAGCATGGACGGATGCGTCAGGCGAATGCGCGGGTCGCGCCCGCCGGGGCGGGTGAGCCAGCCGCGCGCCTCGATGCGATGGCCGACGAGCTGGTGGATATCCAGTTCGCGGAACAGCGGCAGCTGGTCGTGTTCGATCTTCAGCGCCACGCCGCCCTCCAGGTTGATCCACTGCGCATGGCGGCTGCCGCCGACGCGCTCGACCCGGCCTTGCAGCAGCATGTAGCCCTGCGCCTCATCGGGAAGGTCGCGGGTGCTGATCGGTGTGCGGTAACCGGGCCGGGCCCACAGGCCGCGCGCGGCATGACGGGCCTCGTCCTCCGCGTGGCTCAGGCAGTCCAGCCCCCAGACATTGGGCGGAATGGCGACGCGGGTGGCCAGACCCTCGCGCAGGATCAGGGCCTCGATGCTGTCGCCGTCGGCCTGGAAGGCGTGCGCCAGCAGGCGGCCGTAGCGGTCGCGCGGTTCCTCGCCCAGGCGAAGCTGGATGCGATGGCCCGATGCCTCGACCAGGCGCCGCAGGCGCAGGCGGGCCTCCTCGGCCAGCGGCTCGGCGGCGCGCCCGTCATGCGCAAGCTCGGGGGTGTTGATGCCGATCAGGCGCACCTTGCGGCCATCGCTCAGGCGCAGGGTGTCGCCGTCGGTGACGCTCGCGACCTGCGCCTGCTCGTCGATGCGGTCGGCCGGGCAGAGTGGCGGGCTTACGCCAGCTACGCGTTCGGCCTGGGCGAGCACCGCCCAAAGCAAAAGGGCGCCCCCGAGGGACGCCCTTTGATAGCCGGAGGCTCCGGGCATTACATGCCGCCGAAGCGCTTGCGGAACTTGTCCACCTGCTTGGCGGTGGCGATGTTCTGCTGCTGGCCGGTGAAGAACGGGTGGGACTTGTAGGAAATCTCCACCTTCACCAGCGGGTATTCGTTGCCATCTTCCCATTGAATCTTTTCTTTGGTGTTGATGGTGGAACGGGTCAGGAAGCTGAAGCCGCTGGCCAGGTCGTGGAAGACCACCGGGCGGTAATTCGGATGGATATCGGGTTTCATGCTGTTGAGCCTTGAGGGTGCCGTCGACCCGGCACGACGCCAGGACTGACAAGAAAGCGGGCATTATTCATGCCCATGCCGTCCTTGGCAAGGGGGGCGTGGCAAGGCGCGGCTCAGGGCGTGTGAATCATCGACTGCGCATCGTCCGTCGCGCCTGTGGATTGCCACGGCCTTCGGCCTGACGCGAAGCTGGCGCAAGCCCGCGATGACGTTCCGGATACGGGGGGTGCGCATGATGTCTTCACGGCCGCTCAGGCCGTCGTCACGGCCTCGGACGTGAAGGTCAGCGCAAGCCGCCGTTGCGCCTCGGCCTCGCCCAGGGTGTTCATCAGGAAACGGATCTGCTGGCGGGTGTCACTCCCCAGCGCGGCGAGGGTTTCCTCCAGATGCAGATCGGCCAGTTCGTGGGCGATGGCCTCGGGCAGGTCACGGGTCAGGCGGGCGCAGGCCTGGTGCGCCGCGGCCCAGACCAGCTCGGCCAGTCGATGGGTATCCTGCTCGGCATGGGTGATGAAGTCGTGGAGGGTGTCGTTCATGGTCATGGTCTGGTCCCCTTGGTTGCCAGCGCCTCTACGACCTCCCTCCCCGGGGAGTCACGCTGCGCTCATGACCAAGTATATGACTGGGTCATGCATTCCCAAATAAGAATTTTCTATCGGTCCGGCAGGAAGCATTGCATCAGGTCGTTGAGGAAGCGCCAGCCCAGCGGCGTGGGCTTGATCCGCCGCATGTCCCAGTCGATCAGTCCCCGTGATTCGGCCTCCCGCATCGCATCGCGGATCAGCCCGAGCGGCATGCCCGCGCGCTCCTGGAACAGGTGCGGCGTGAAACCGTCCTTCAGGCGCAGGGCGTTGAGCATGAACTCGAAGGCGACATCGGCCTGCTTGACCACGGTTTCCTCGTAGGCTTCGGCCGTGCCGGCATGCTGCTGGAAGTCGCGCGGGTTCCTGATCCGGGCGCGGCGGACGATGCGCTGCTCGGCGGGCAGGGTGATCTTGCCATGCGCGCCCGCGCCGATGCCGAGGTAGTCGCCGAACTCCCAGTAGTTGAGGTTGTGGGCGCAGCGAAAGCCCTCCTTCGCGTAGGCGGAGACCTCGTACTGGACGTAGCCCGCGTCCGCCAGCAGGGCCTGCCCGGCCTCCTCGATGTCGGCCAGCAGCTCGTCGTCCGGAAGCCGGGGCGGGCGGGCATGGAACAGGGTGTTGGGTTCGAGGGTGAGTTGGTAGTAGGAGATGTGCGATGGCTGCAGCGCGATGGCCTGGCGCACGTCGGCCATGCCCTGTTCGACGCCCTGGCCCGGCAGGCCGTGCATCAGGTCGAGGTTGAAGTCGGTGAAGCCCGCCGCATGGGCGGCCTCGGCGGCGGCGATGGCCTCGCGCCCGCCGTGGATGCGGCCCAGCGCCTTGAGCTGGGCGTCCTGGAAGCTCTGCACGCCGATCGACAGGCGGTTGATGCCGAGCGCGTGGAATTCGCGGAACTTGCCGGCCTCCACCGTGCCGGGGTTGGCCTCCAGGGTGATCTCGATCCCCGGCAACAGCTTGAGCCGCGCGCGCAGCCCGGAGAATAGGCGGTCGAGCGCCTCGGCCGAGAACAGGCTGGGCGTGCCGCCGCCGATGAAGATGCTGGTGATGGGGCGCCCCCAGATCAGCGGCAGGTCCTGTTCGAGGTCGCGGATCAGGGCGTCGACATATTCCGTTTCGGGCAGGGTGCCCGGCGCCTCGTGGGAGTTGAAGTCGCAGTAGGGGCACTTGCGCACGCACCAGGGGATGTGGATGTAGAGCGCGAGCGGCGGCAGGCTGGTGAAGTTGAGCATGTCGGTGGTCATTGATGTCCCGTGGAAGGGGCTTGAGGGCTGTGCCGGGGGTGTGCCCCATCCATCCGTCATCGCGGATGCCGGGCCGGATCATGTGGAGGGTGCGTCACGGCTCGCCGTGAGGCATGAGGCTCAGCGCTTGTGAATACATCGACTGTGCAGGTCGTCATTGCGAGCGAAGCGCGGCAATCCATGGCGCCGCCCCCAGGATCGCCACGGCCTTCGGCCTAACGCGAAGCTGGCGCAAGCCCGCGATGACGTTGCGGGCACGGGTGTGCGCATGATTTTTCACAAGATCTCAGTGGCGTTGCTGAAGTTGGGCGAGCAGGGCGCGCATGGCCTGGCCGCGATGGCTGAGTGCGTTCTTGGTCACGGGGTCGAGCTCGGCGGAGCTGCATTCGTGACTGGGCACCCAGAACAGCGGGTCGTAGCCGAAGCCCTGATCGCCACGGGCCTCGGTCAGGATGATGCCCTCCCAGCTGCCCTGGGCGATCAGCGGGGTCGGGTCCTCGGCATGGCGCAGGTAGGCGATGACGCACGAGAAGCGCGCGCTCCGTTGCGCCCACGGCGTGTCGCGCAGGGCAGCGAGCAGCTTGTCGTTGTTGGCCGCATCGCCCCTGCCGGGGCCGGCGTAGCGGGCGGAATGGATGCCCGGCGCGCCTTGGAGCGCATCGACCTCGAGGCCGGAATCGTCCGCCATGGCGGGCAGGCCGGTGTGAAGGGCCGCGTTGCGGGCCTTGAGGATGGCGTTCTCGATGAAGCTCAGGCCGGTCTCGTCGGCCTCGGGCACGGCATAGTCGGATTGCGGGCGGACCTGCAGGTTCAGGCCTTCGAGCAGGCCGCTGAATTCGCGTACCTTGCCGGCATTGCCGGTGGCGAGGACGATCGTTCGGGTCATCGTTTCATCATGCTGGAGCGGGGGGCGATTATAAGCCGAACGGGGCGGCCCGTCCCCCGGGCTTGGCCGGATGCTCCGCCATGGCTTGAATCATGGCGATCCCTTGGGTATGATGCCCGACCTTATTTCTTTACCGCCACGCCCTCTGTTGAGACCCGCGTCATGAAAATCCTGTCCTCCCTCAAATCCGCCAAGACCCGTCACAAGGATTGCCAGATCGTCCGCCGTCGCGGCAAGGTCTACGTGATCTGCAAGAGCAACCCGCGCTTCAAGGCGCGCCAGCGCTGATCGACGGGCACGCCTGGCGCGTGCCGGTACGGCGATGGGTGCGCATGAGCTGCACTCCTGGTCGAACAGACCCACAACCCGCCCTAATCCTTTTTGCGCAGGCAAGCAGGGGGCGGGTTTTTCCTTGCCTGGCATTCGGGCGGCCTGACTGATGGCCTTCAAGGATTACTACGCGGTTCTTGGGGTGGCGCCGGATGCCCCGCATGAGCTGATCCGGCTGGCCTATCGACGACTGGCGCGCCAGTACCACCCGGATATCAATCGCGAGGCGGGCGCCGAGGAGCGCTTCAAGGCGATCAACGAGGCGCACGACGTGTTGGCGGATGCCGCCAGGCGCGCCGCGTATGACCAGATGCGCCAGCAGGTGCAGGCCAGTCCCGCCCTGAAATCGGCCACCCGGCGGACCTTCGATGAATGGCTGGCCGGGTTCTCATCGCTCAGGGACAGGGCGCGTGACCTGGCCTCGCGGGACACCTTGCGTGACTTCTTCACCGATGCCGGGCTCGCGGGTCGCACAGGCCGGGCCGCCCGAGGCGAGGATCAGCGTGCCCCGTTGAGGCTGGGCATCGAGGAGATGGCGCGTGGCGCGCATCGGGAATGCACCGTCCGCCTGGATGGCGCGGATGGCCCGCCGCTCGAGAAGCGGGTGAAGGTCAGGATTCCGGCGGGCATCACCCCGGGCAAGCGCATTCGCCTGGCGGGCATGGGCGCAGCGGGCGAGCCGGCGGGGGACCTGTTCCTGCAGGTCGAACTGGAGCCGCATCCGCACTTTGTCCTCGACGGGCGGGATGTGTTGCTGTCCCTGCCGCTTGCCCCCTGGGAGGCCGCCCTTGGGGCTGCGCTCCAGGTGCCAACACCGCTCGGCCCGGTGCAGCTGAAGATTCCCGCCGGGACGCCTTCGGGAAAACGCCTGCGTTTGCGCGGGCGCGGCCTGCCCGGACACCCCGCCGGCGACCTGCTGGTCGATATCCAGATTCAGCTTCCGCCGGCCCTGACCCCCGAGGCGCGCGCCTTCTATGAGGACATGGCGCTGTCCCTGCCGTTCAATCCGCGCGAGTCTTTCGCGGACGGCTCCTGAACTCCGGTTGGATCGGGCGGCCTTGATCCGTTATCGTTGCAGTCCATTTCCCCTGCCTTCATCACGTGGCCCCCCCATGCATCCAGAGGACGATATTCAGGCCTTGCGCCATCCCCGTCAGATTGCCCGCCTGATGGGGCTGCTCCATGCCGAGCGCGGTCAGCTGACGCTGGTGACGGCGGCGGGCGGGTTGGAAAAGACGGCCAACCTGCTGGCAGCCGATGCCGCCCATGGCCGCCTGGTGATCGATGCCTTCAGCGGCGCCGAGGCGGAGGCCTTCGAGCATGCCCGTGACATCCGTGTGAAAACGGTGATCGAAGGGATCCAGACCTGGTTCGGCGTTCCTGTCCTGGCGCGCCTGCATGACCGGGGTGATGACTACTACCACCTGCCATTCCCCGATGTGCTTTATCGCCTGCAGAGGCGCGGTGCGTTTCGTGTTCGCCTGCCGGCCACGGCCCAGGCGCACGCACAGGTGATGACAGTGGACGGCTCGCGCATGCTGCGGGGCGCCATCCACGACATCTCCATCACGGGCGTGTGCTTCCGCTTCTCGGGCGAGGATGTCGGCGCTTTTCAGGTCGGCGAGGTGTTCGAGCATGCGCAGGTCAGCTGCGACTGCGGCATGCGTTTCGATGTGCGCGCGGCGGTGAGCAACCTGCGTGCCGAGGGTGAGAAGGCCATCCTGGTCGGCATGCGCTTCATTGACCTTCCGCCGGCGACCGAGCGTCAGCTTGATCGGGCCGTGCAGGCCATCCAGCGGGACATGATGAGGATGATCTGAACCGGCCCGGCAAAGGCCGGGCCGGGCATGGATCAGCCCAGTGGCGAGACGGCGATCTCGCTGACCATGCGATGGGTGCCGCCGGGTGCCAGCAGCACGCGGTCCTCGGCGGCGTTGGTGGTTTCCACGCACAGCATCTGGCGGTACTCGTCCGCGCGCATGTCCGGGAAGGCGCCGGCCTTCTCTTCCCACGGGTTCCAGACCACGGTCGAACGGCTGCCGTCCTTGCGCACATGCAGGCGGCGCCCCAGGACGGGGTCCTCGACGATCACCTCGGCGAGGGTGTCCAGGTAGACGCGGTCGGTCTCGCCGGCAAGTTGCAGTGCCTGCTCGTGCTGCACGTCGCGCAGCATGTCGCGGGTCTTGTCGAGGAAGGGTGTGTCCGCCAGGCCAAGGATGCGCGCCTGGGTGATGTCGCCCACGCGCAGGTAGGTGTGCAGCCCTTCGGTGATTTCGCAGGGTTCGCTGCCGCGGTGTTCGGTGTCCAGCGTCATGCGCAGGCCATCGCCCAGGCGGACCTCCAGCGCGAGGCGGAAATCATGCGGCCACAGCTTGCGCGTGGCCTCGCTCGGCAGCAGTTCGAGCAGCAGGCTGACTTCGCCGTTCTCGATACCCGCACGGGCGACCCGCCAGTCCAGATTGCGGGCGAAGCCATGCGCGGGGCAGCCCTCGGCCCCGGCGCCGAACCACGGCCAGCAGACCGGCACCCCGCCGCGCACACTCTTGCCGGGCAGGTACTTGATCTCGTCGCTCAGCCAGATGACCGGCTGCTGGCCAGCCGGCTGGTAGTGGATGATCTGGGCGCCCTGCAGCATCACGCGAACTTCCGCGCCGCAGGCGCGCAGCACGGCCTGCGGCAGCTCGCCGGGGCCGCTGACGAAATGCAGGGCATCACCCTGGCCGAAGGATGCATTCAGGGCGTCGATGGTCATGCTCATGGCTATCTTCCGGTGGTGGGGCGAATCATCGCCATCGTGCAGGGGGCGATCAGGCGCGGATGACGGAGTTCTTGCCGGTGCCGAACGGGTTCTGCACATAGGCGTCAGGGGCGTCGTCATTGACGAATTGCTCCTCGCCCAGCTGGTAGAGGAACTGGTATTCGCGGCCGGGTTCGAGCTCGATTTCAAGGCTCCAGGAGCCATCCTTCTTGTGCTTCATCGGCAGGGTGCCTGCTTTCCAGCCGTTGAAGTCACCGACCAGCTCGACCGCATCCTCGCCATTGTGGGCCTTGGGCGGCAGGGTGAAGGTGGCTTTGCAGACCGGACGGGTCTTGAGGTACTTCTTTGCAAGACTCATGGAAAACACTCCGTAGTGACAAAAATAATTCTTTTCCAGGCTCATGATTCATGGCCCTGGGTGCGTTGGGATCCAGCGGCCTACTTCAACGCACATGGATGACAGGCCGATGAACTGGGCACTCGCTCCAAGATAGAACGCCTGACGCGGTTTGTCAGGACGGGTCTCGTTGATCGAGCCGCTTGAGCAGGCGCGCTTCCTGAATCATGCAGCCAAGACCGAGCAGGAGCAGGAACAGCATCAGCAGGGCAACCAGGGCAAACATCAGTGGCGCCAGCATGGCCAGGATCGAAAGCGTCGATGGGTCGACGGCGTTCTGTTCCAGTTGCCGCAGCAGGTGCAGCGGGTTGGTCATCAGTGGATGGCTCAGGACCAGCCAGACGACCGCAGCCAGCCAGGCCAGCAGACTGCCGACAAGCACCTTGCGGCCGAGGGTCAGTTGGCGCAGACGGCGGGGAATCCAGTCCGGGGCTTGGGTCTTCGCCATTTCAGCCTCCGGTCACCGGCGGGAAGAACGCGACTTCATCGCCATCCACGACGGCGTGCTCGCGGGTGACGTATTCGTGGTTGATGGCGACCAGGGTGTTGGCCGGCATCTCGAAGTCGGTGCTTGCGGCCCAGGCATCGGCCACCGTGGCGATGCCCGCCGGGCTGAGTGTCATGTCGGCCTTGCCTGTGCGTTCGCGCAGGCTGGCAAAGAATTTGACCTGAATGCTCATGCTGTCGTGTGTTCTGCTCTTGATTAGCCTTGCGCCAGGAGATTGCGCAGGTCGATCAGCGCCGCATTGGCGCGTGAGATGTAGGATGCCATGACCAGCGAGTGGTTGGCGACCAGGCCGAAGCCGCTGCCGTTGAGGATGATCGGGCTCCAGACCGTGGATTGGCTGGCCTCCAGTTCGCGGATGATCTGGCGGATGCTGACCAGCGCATTCTTCTTTTCCAGCACCGGGGCGAAGTCGGCTTCCACCGCACGGAGGAGGTGCAGCAGCGCCCAGCTGGCGCCGCGCGCCTCGAAGAACACGTCGTCGATCTTGTTCCATGGCGTCTTGATCATCAGCTGGCTGGGGGTGGCGGTGGACTGTCGCGCTTCGCGGTCGCCGCCCAGGTCGGTATTGACGCGGACCTGGCCGACACTGGCGGAAAGGCGTTGCGAGAGCGAACCCAGGCGCTTTTCCACCATGCCCAGCCAGTCGCGCAGGTTGTCGGCGCGAGTGAAGAACTGGGCATCGGTGGCATCGGCATCGCCCAGCCGCTGGTTGTAGCGCACCAGCGCGCGAATGGCCTGTCGGTATTCGCCTTCGGTCGAGGGCAGCATCCAGGAGGCATTGTCGAAGTTGAGTTGCGGCTCGGCGATGATCAGGTCCTTGTCTTCCACCGACTGCGACTGCGAGCGGGAGAAATCGTTGCGCAGCGCGCGCGCCATGTCGCGCGCCTGCACCAGCACGCCGAATTCCCAGCTGGGCATGTTGTCCATCAGCACGCCGGGCGGGGTGATGTCATTGGACAGGTAGCCGCCGGGCTTGTCGAGCAGGGTGGTGGTCACCTCGATCAGCGTGCTGGTGGTGTACTGGCCGGTCACCGGCTGGTTCTGGGTGGAGAGCATGCGCGCGCTGGCCACCTTGCGCACGTCGAATTCCGCCGGCGTCATGCTCCAGGCAATCGCAAGCACGATCATCACGATCACGTAGGTCGAGGCCAGCAGTCCGGCGGTCCACATCAGGCCGCGCTCGCGCATGGTCCGGGGGTGGTAGAGGTGGGCCGTGGTCTTCGCGCCATGCAGAAGACGGTCCAGCCAGTCGCGCAGTCGGTTCATGGTGATTTTCGATATCGCGGGTAAGTAAGGGCTATCATGAAGCGAGGTGAATGTGGGGGCAAGGATCCCGCGCCGCTCGATGTTCCGGAGGATGGCTTGATGAAACGCTTGGTGACGGTGGTTCTTGGTGGGGTCGTGCTTGCGGTGGCGGCGCTGCTGCTGTTCGTCGCCACCTTCGACGCCAATCGCTACAAGCCCGAGATCGAGGCCATGGCCCGGCAGCAGCTGGGGCGTGATCTGACGCTGGGGGGCGACCTGCGGCTGACGCTGTGGCCGGTGCTCGGCCTGCGGGCGGAAAGGATCAGCCTGGGCAGCCCCCCTGGATTCACCGATCCGGTCTTCGCCTCTGCCCGCACGCTGGTGCTTGGCGTCCAGCCGATGCCGCTGCTGAGCAGGCAGCTCGACGTCGATGAGGTCGTGGTCGATGGCCTTCGGCTGTTTCTGGAAAGGCGCAAGGATGGCGCGGTGAACTGGCAGCTCGAGCACGCCAGCGCGCCGACGCGAGCAGGGGAGGCTCAGGCCGGGGCCGGACAGGCGCGGCCGCTGGCCCTGATGGTGGGTGGGGTCACGCTTACCGATGCCGAAGTGAGCTACCGCGACGAGGCGGCGGGCGAGGCCTGGCGCATCGCCCCGCTGAACCTCGAGACCGGCGCCATCGAGCCGGGACGGCCGTTCGACCTGAGCCTGTCGCTTGGCCTTGCGCAGGGCGACAAGCCGTCCAAGGGGCAGCTGACGGGGCAGCTGCGCTTCAGCGGGCGCCTCAATGTCGATCTCGCGGCGCCCAGCCTGGAGGCGCGGAAAATTCATCTCGAGGGTGATGTCGCCAACCTGCCGGGCGGCATCGGCACGCTGGCCTTCAGGCTGGATACGGATGAACTGCATGTGGTGGGCGACTCCCTGCAGCTGACCAGCACACCCCTGAATCTCACCCTGCGCGCCATGAACGGTCCGAAGCCGCTGGAGCTGGTGGACGCCAAGGCCACGCTGGGCCTCGCCGGGGATCTGTCTCGCCAGCAGGTCCAGCTCAAGCCCTTCCATGCCGACCTGCGCCTCGAGGGCGAGGGGCTGGGCGGCAGGGGGCTCAAGGCCACGCTGCAAGGCGATGCCGCGCTGGACCTGCTGGCCGGGGTGGCTCAGCTCGGGCGCATCGACCTCGATGCCGACGGCCTGCGCGCCAGCCTCGGCGGCAAGGCCTCGGGCCTGAAGGCCGCGCCGCGCTTCGATGGTCGCGTCGAGGTGGCCGAATTCAACCCGCGCGCCTGGCTGGCGGCCCATGGCCGTCCGCTCTCCGGCCTGCCCGAGGGGGCGCTGGTCCGGGCGGGCGCCAGGGCGGACCTGTCCTACGCCGAGGGCGACCTGCGCCTGGCCGGGCTGGAGGCGCGGGTGGACGACAGCCAGGCGCGGGGCGCGGTCGGGCTGGGGGCGGCGGGCGTGAGCGCGGATCTCGACATCGACCGGCTGGATCTCGACCGCTACGCGCCGCCCGCCGCTCCCGTCCCCGCCGGCAGGGGCAAGGGCAGCGGCATCGCGGTCGGTCCCGCGACGGATCGGCCGATCGACCTGCCCGTCGCCCTGCTGCGCGAGCTGAACGCGCGGGCGGACCTGCGCATCGGCCAGCTGACCGTGCAGCGCGTCAACGTGGCCGACCTTCACCTCGCGGGCAAGGCCCGGGGCGGCGACATCGACATCGACCGACTGGAAGGCAGGGCCTTCGACGGCCGCATCGACCTGCGCGGCGGGCTGGATCTGCGCGGGCAGGCCCCGGCCTGGCGCGCCGCCGGCCGGGCGACGGGCGTGGATGTCGGACAGGTGCTCAGGCGGTTCGCCGACAGCGACCGCCTGCGCGGCCATGGGGAGCTGGAGTTCGACCTGCGCACGCACGGGGCGTCCGTCCAGGCGCTCAAGGCGGGGCTGGACGGCACGGCACGGGCGCGCTTCCACGACGGCGCGCTCAGGGGCGTGAACCTGGGCGAACTGCTGCGCAAGGCGGATGCCGCGCTCAAGGGGCAGCCCGCCCCCGCCGGCGAGGCGCCGGAGACCGACTTCTCCGAACTGACCGGCAGCGCCATCCTTCGCAACGGCGTGATCAGCAACCCGGACCTGGACGGCAAGTCGCCGCTCCTGCGCGTGCAGGGCGCGGGCACCATTGACCTGCCGAGGAACGGCATCGACTACGGCCTGAGCCTGACCGTGGTGAACACCGCGACCGGGCAGGGCGGCAAGGCGCTGGAGAGCCTGCGCGGCGTGCCCGTGCCGCTGAAGGTCAGCGGCTCGCTCAGCGCCCCGGACTACCGGGTGGATCTGGGCAAGGTGCTGGAGGAGCGCGCCAGGAAGGAGGTCGAGAGGCGCGTGACCGATGCGCTGCAGAAGAAGCTGGGCCTTCCCTCCCCGGGTGACGCGGCGCCGCAGCAGGCGCCCGCCGTGCCGCCGGTGCAGGACCTGCTCAAGGGGCTGCTGGGGCGTTGATGGATCACTTCGCCAAGCACCTGCTCGACTGGTGGGACATGCACGGCCGCCACGACCTGCCCTGGCAGTCGGGCGGCCCCTTCCCACGTGACCCGTGGCGCGTCTGGGTGTCCGAGATCATGCTGCAGCAGACCCAGGTCGCCACCGTCATCCCGTATTTCGGCCGCTTCATGGCGCGCTTCCCGGACATCCCCGCGTTCGCCGAAGCGCACGGGGACGAGGTGCTCGCCCACTGGGCGGGGCTGGGCTACTACCGCCGCGCGCGTTTCCTGCACGCCGGCGCGAGGCAGGTGGCCGAGCGGCATGGCGGCGCGTTTCCGCGCGAGTTCGAGGCGGTCGCCGCCCTGCCGGGGCTGGGGCGCTCCACCGCCGGGGCCATCCTCGCGCAGGCCTTCGACCTGCCGCACGCCATCCTCGATGGCAACGTGAAGCGCGTGCTGGCGCGCTTCCACGGCATCGAGGGCTGGCCGGGCGAGTCGGCCGTCGAGCGCGCGCTGTGGCGGCATGCCGAGGCGCACACCCCGCATGAGCGGGCGGCCGACTACACCCAGGCGATCATGGACCTCGGCGCCACCCTCTGCACCTCGCGCAACCCCGCCTGCGCGCGCTGCCCGCAGGCCGCCGATTGCGTCGCCCTGCGCGAGGGGCGGACAGCCGAGCTGCCCACGCCGCGCCCGCGCAAGACCCTGCCGGTGCGCCAGACCATCATGTGGCTGGTCGAGGGTGAGGCCGGCCTGCTGCTGGAGCGCCGCCCGCCCGTCGGCATCTGGCCCGGCCTGCACAGCCTGCCGGAGTCGTCGCCGGACGCGGACGCGCCCGTCCATCTGGAGCCCGGCGAGCGCCTTCCCGAGCTGCGCCACACCTTCAGCCACTACCACCTGGACATCCAGCCGCGCCGGGCCCGCTTGAAGGACCCCGCCCTTTGCGTCATGGATGATGACCCCGATTCGCCGGGAGCGAATCGGGGATCGTCGTCAGGCGAGCCCGAAGGGGGGCGCCCAGGGATGGGCGGCAACCGCCTGCTCTGGTATAACCCAAGGCAACCCCTGCCCGGGGTGCCCGCCCCGGTGCGCCGCCTGATCGAACAGTACGTGAGGAAGCCGACATGACCCGCATGGTGCAATGTGCCCGCCTGAAGCAAGAACTCGAAGCGCTTGATCGCCCGCCCTATTTCGGCGAGCTCGGCCAGCGCATCTTCGAGGGCGTCAGCAAGCAGGCCTGGCAGGAATGGCTGCGTCACCAGACCATGCTGATCAACGAGTACCGCCTGACCCCGGTGGACCCGAAGGCGCGCAAGTTCCTCGAACAGGAGATGGAGAAGTTCTTCTTCGGCGAAGGCTCGGCCGCGCCGGAGGGCTTCGTCCCGCCAGCCTGATCGGCACGGAGGCGGTCCGTCCCCGCCGCCCCCTGCCTTCGCGCATTCCCTGCATTTTGCGCGGCGGATGACGAGCACGATTCCCGGTCATCGCCTATAAGACATAGGGACACCGGAATCAGATCGCCGTGATCTCTCGGCATGGGGCGCAATGAACATCATCCATCCACGCTGGGGGAGCCTCCTGGCCTCCCTCGCCATCCTCGCCTTTGCCAGCGCGCAGGCCGCGCCCGTCACGGGGGCGGACCCCGAACCATCCACCATCCCCAAACGCCTGGCCGACCTTGACGGGAACCGCCTGTCCGATGGCCTGCAGGCCATGCTCGAGACCGCCCGCCCCCAGGATCTCCTCGACGTGGTGGTGACCTTCAGGGGGCCCGTCGACATCGCGGCGGCCCGGCAGGTCGTGGGGCCGTTCAGGGTGAAGCGCGACTTCCGCATCATCCCGGGCTTCGCCGCCTCCATGACCGCCGCCCAGGTCAGGGGGCTGATGCACACGCCAGGCCTCTTCCGCATCGAGGAGGATTTCCGGGTCCGCGCCATCCTCGATGCCGCCGATCACGACTTCGGCACCGCCGCCGCGCGGGCCGAATACGGCCTCGATGGTGGCGGGATCGGGGTCTGTGTCATCGACACCGGCGTCGACCCGAAGCACGAGCAGCTCGACAGCCGCATCGCGGGCTTCCTTGATGTCATCAACGGCCGCAATTCCGCCTATGACGACCAAGGCCATGGCACCCATGTGGCCTCCATCGTGGCGGGGGATGGCGTCGGCGGTCCCGATGCCGCCACCTTCCACGGCGTCGCGCCGGGGGCGGCCATCTATGCCGCCAAGGTCCTCGATGCCCAGGGCAGCGGCACCGAGAGCCAGGTCATCGCCGGCATCGAGTGGTGCGCGGGGCAGGGCGGGGTGCATGTCCTGTCCATGAGCCTGGGCTCCGGCCAGGGATCGGACGGGCAGGATGCCCTCAGCCAGGCGGTCAATGCCGCCGTGATCGCGCATGGCAAGGTCGCCGCGGCGGCCGCCGGCAACGAGGGCGATGCCGTCCAGACGGTGGGCTCCCCCGGCGCCGCCGCGCAGGCCATCACGGTGGCCGCGGCGGCCGAGTGGTCCGCCCCGGTCGGGTCCACGCGCCATTCGGACGGGATCTACCTCGCCCCCTTCTCCAGTCGCGGCCCCACCCTGGACGGCCGGCAGAAGCCCGACATCACCGCGCCGGGGGTGAGCGTGATGGCCGCCAAGGCCGGCACGACCGCCGGTTACGTGGCCTACAGCGGCACCTCCATGGCCACGCCCTTCGTCGCCGGCACCCTGGCCCTGGCCCTGGATGCCAAGCTTGGCGGCGTCATGCCCACCGCCAGTGAACTCAAGTCGGCGCTCTATCAGTCCGCCCGGGATCGCGGTCCCGCAGGTCTTGACCATCAGTGGGGGGCGGGCCTGCTGGACGGGCAGGCCCTCGTCGGGGCGGTGCTGGGCGATCCGCCGGCCAGCCCCACCGACTTCCCCATGCACCGGCACATCGAGGGGACGGTGGCCAGGAATGGCCTGTACAGCTACCCCTTCGAGGTCGCCGACACCTCGACCCCGGTCGCGGCCACCCTGCTGATCAACGGCCAGGCGAGCTGCAGCTGGGAGCTGTTCGGGTCCTGCCTGATATGGGAGTGGTCGCCCGACCTCGAAGCCCGGCTCCGGGGGCCGGATGGCACCATCGTCGCCAGCAGCGAATGCCCCGCCTATGGCGACTGCGGCAGCATGGGCCAGCAGGAGACCCTCCATTACATGCCCGCCAAGGCGGGCGCCCATACCCTCGAGGTCTACCCGTTCGCAGGCAGCCCCAACAATGGCATGGGCGGCAGCTTCGTCGCCGACATCTCCAGCGGCCCGGTGGGCGGCGCGCCGATCAACCGCGCGCCACTGGCGAATCCCGACGGCTATGCCGTGAACGAGGACATGACCCTCACCGTCGCGGCGCCCGGCGTGCTCGCCAACGACTCCGACCCCGACGGTGACGCGCTCACTGCGGTGCTGGCCAGCGGGCCGGCTCATGGCAGCCTGTCGCTGAATGCGGGCGGGGGCTTCACCTACACGCCCGTCGCCAACTGGTACGGCACGGACAGCTTCGGCTATCGCGCCTCCGATGGCATCGTCCCGTCGGGGGTCGCCACGGTGACCCTCACGGTCCATCCGGTGAACGACGCGCCGGTGGCCGTGGGCGACGCGGCCAGCACCCCGGCGGGAACGGCGGTGGACATCGCGGTGCTGGCCAATGACAGCGACCCGGAGGGCGCGGTCCTGAGCGTGGGGGGGATCACCCAGCCCGACAACGGCAGCGTGACCCACTTGGGCGCCTCCGTCCGCTACACGCCGAACGCGGGCTTCAGTGGCAGCGACAGCTTCACCTACTGGGCAAACGACGGCGTGCTGGACTCCGCGCCCGCCACCGTCGCCCTCACGGTGAACCCGGCAAGCACGGCCACCACCGTGCACATCGCCGACCTGGATGGCTCATCCCTGTGGGTGAACAGCCGGTTCTGGCGCGCCAGCGTGACGGTCACCGTGCATGACGACACAGGCAATCCGGTGGCCGGCGCAACGGTCGGGGGCAAGTGGGGCAAGAAGGGGAGCAGCTGCCTCACCGGCGAAGGCGGGACCTGCACGGTGACGAGCGGCAACCTGGGCGTGAAGACGGCCTCGGCCACCTTCACGGTCACGGGCATCGCGCATACCACGCTGGGGTATGCCGCTTCGGACAACACGGATCCGGACGGAGACAGCACAGGCACCTCCATCACGGTCGCGCAGCCATGAACCCGGACGGCATGGAAAACCGCCCCATGGATGCAGCACGGCACGCCGCCATGGACGACCTGACCGCCACCCTCGGCGAGCGTCTGGTCGCCGAGGGCAGGCTCGCCCAGGCCGATCTGGAGCGCGGCCAGAGGCTGGCGAAGGAGGGCGACGGCTTCCTCGGACCCGCCCTGGTCAGGCTGGGGCTGGTGTCCGAGCGGGACGTGGCCGAGGCCCTCGCCGGCCTGCTGGGCCTGCCCCTCGTCGGTCCCAAGGACTATCCCGCCGTGCCCGTGCTGGAGGAGCAGCTCGCGCCGCGCTTCCTGCGCCAGTACAAGGTGGTCCCCCTCAAGGCGGACGCCTCGGGCATCGAGGTGGCGCTCGCCAATCCGCTGGACGACTACATCCTGCGCGCCATCGAGCTGTTCTCCGGCAAGACCCTGAGCTGCCGGGTCGGCCTGCCCTCGGAGATCGAGGCGACCCTCGACCGCCTGTACGGCGGCGGCAAGACCGCGATGGACCAGATCGTCGGCGATCTCGTGCCCATGGGCGAGTCGGAGGCCTCGGAGGACGTCGCCCACCTCAAGGACCTGGCCAGCGAGGCCCCGGTCATCCGCCTGGTGAGCCTCGTCATCCAGCGCGCGGTGGAGCAGGAGGCCTCGGACATCCACATCGAGCCGTTCGAGGACACGCTCAAGGTGCGCTACCGGGTGGACGGCATGCTGCACGAGGTGGAGGCCCCGCCGCCGCGGCTCTATGCCGCGATCGTCTCGCGCATCAAGATCATGGCGCGGCTGGACATCGCCGAGCGTCGCCTGCCGCAGGACGGGCGCATCCGCATGCGGGTGGACGGGCGCGAGCTCGACCTGCGCGTCTCCACCTTCCCGACCATGCACGGCGAGAGCGTGGTCATGCGCCTGCTCTACAAGGATGGCGCGGTCGGCGAGTTCTCCGAGCTCGGCTTCAGCGAGCGCACCCTGACCGACTTCATGGCCTGCCTGAACCAGCCCTACGGCATCCTGCTGGTGACCGGCCCGACCGGCTCGGGCAAGACCACCACCCTGTACGCGGCCCTGCGCGAGCTCAACGACCCCAGCCGCAAGATCCTCACCGTCGAGGATCCGGTCGAGTACCAGATCCCCGGCGTCAACCAGATGCAGGTCAAGTCGCAGATCGGCCTCACCTTCGCCCGCGCCCTGCGCTCCATGGTGCGGCAGGACCCGGACGTCATCATGATCGGCGAGATGCGCGACCTGGAGACCGCCGAGATCGCCGTGCAGTCGGCCCTCACCGGCCATCTGGTGCTCTCCACCCTGCACACCAACGACGCGCCCAGCAGCATCACCCGCCTGCTCGACATGGGCGTGGCCGGCTACCTCGTGACCTCCGTGGTCAACGGCGTGCTGGCCCAGCGGCTGGTGCGCCGCCTCTGCCCGGTGTGCCGCGAGGCCTACCGCCCGCTGCCCGAACTGGTGCGCCGCACCCGGCTGGACCAGGTCGCGGGGCGCGAGGACGTGACGCTCTACCGCCCGGTGGGCTGCGAGACCTGCCTCGGCACCGGCTATCACGGGCGCATCGCCATCATGGAGATGCTGGTGATGACCGACGCGCTGCGGCGGCTGGTGCTGGAGCAGGCCGATGCGCGCCGGCTCGCGGCGGCGGCGGCCGAGGGCGGCATGACGACGCTCTACGAGGACGGCCTCGCCAAGGCCCTGGCCGGGGTCACCAGCATCGAGGAGGTACTGCGGGTGAGCCAGGACAAGGGGGACTGACATGCCGGTCTTTCGCTACAAGGCGGTGAACCCGGCCGGCGAGGTGCTGGAGGGCGAGATGACGGCCGCCTCGCGTGAGGCGATCATCGCCCGCCTGCAGGAGCTCGGCCACACTCCGCTGCGCGCCGAGGAGGCACGCGGGCCGCGCGTCGCGCCCTGGCGTCGGCGGCGGCTGGACACGGCCCGCTTCACGCGCGACCTCTCCACCCTGCTGCGGGCTGGCGTGCCGCTCGACCGTTCGCTCGACATGCTGGTCGAGCTGACCGAGGACGAGGTCGGCAAGCGGCTGCTGGGCGGCCTGCTGCAGGACGTGCGCGGCGGCAGCGCCCTGGCGGAGGCCATGGAGGCGCGGGGCGACGTGTTCAGCCGCTTCCAGGTCAGCATGGTGCGCGCCGCCGAGGCGGGCGGGGCGCTGGAGGCGGTGCTCGCCCGCCTCGCCGACTTCATCGAGCAGTTCCAGGCGCTCAAGTCCAGCGTGAAGTCCGCGCTGGTCTACCCCGCCATCCTGCTGGTGGTGATGGCGCTGTCCATGCTGGTCCTGCTGGTCTACGTCATCCCCCAGTTCGCCGGCCTGTTCGAGGAGATGGGCCAGACCCTGCCGCTGCCCACGCGCATCGTCATCGGCGTGGCCGAATTCGTGCGCGACTGGGGCTGGGCGCTGCTGGCGGCCCCCGCCCTGGCTGGCCTGGCCTTCCAGCGCCTGCTCCAGCGGCCGGAGATCCGCCGCCGCCGCGATGCCTGGCTGCTCGGCCTGCCGCTCCTGGGCGACCTGGTGCTCAAGATCCAGGTCTCGATCTTCGCCCGCACCCTGGGCACCCTGCTGTCGAGCGGCGTGCCCCTGCTGGGGGCGCTGGCCATCGTGCGCGACACCCTGGACAACCGGGTGCTGGCTGAGGCGGTGGACGGCATCACCGACCGCGCCCGCGAGGGCGAGGGGCTGGCCGGACCGCTGCGCGCGAGCGGCCGTTTCCCCCCGCTGGCCACGCACCTGATCCGCGTGGGCGAGGAGAGCGGCCAGCTGGACGGCATGCTCGCCCAGCTGGCGGAGATCTACGACCGCGAGACCCGGACCTCCATCCAGCGCCTGCTGACCCTGCTGGAGCCCGTGCTCATCATCACCCTCGGCCTGATGGTCGGCGGGATCATCATGTCGATCCTGATGGCCATGCTCGGCCTCAACGAACTGGCCTTCTAGGAGGTGCATCGCTATGAACACGGACAGCACGACCATCATGCCCCATCCCCGCTTGCTGGAAGGTGCAGCGCGGGGCGGGGAGCCCTGCCCGGCGCCTCATGGGGAGCAGGCGGCCCATGGATCGCCACGGCCCGCCACGCTGCGCTCGCGGCTCAAGGCCGGGCCGATGAATGGCGGGTGGCGCCCCGGGCGCGGCTTCACCCTGATCGAGCTGCTGGTGGTGCTGGTCATCCTCGGCCTGCTGGCGGGGCTGGTCGGGCCGCAGGTGCTCAAGTACGTGGGGCGCTCGAAGTCGGACACCGCCAAGCTCCAGATCGAGCAGCTGGGCGCCTCGCTGGACCTGTTCCTGCTGGATGCCGGGCGCTATCCGACGGGCGACGAGGGGCTTTCGGCCCTGGTGAGCGCACCGAACGGGGCGCGCAACTGGAGCGGCCCGTACCTGAAGAAGGGTTTCATACCCAAGGATCCCTGGGGCAATGACTACCAGTACCGCGCCCCCGGCCAGCACGCCCCCTACGACCTGCAATCCCTCGGGGCTGACGGACGCAGCGGCGGGAGCGGCGAAAATGCCGACATCGTGAGCTGGGAATAGGCATGCGCGCCCCTCTGGCAAGAACCGGGACAGGCTTCACCCTGATCGAGCTGCTGGTGGTCATGCTGATCGCCGGCCTCGCGCTGGCGGTGGTTCCGCCCATGCTCACCGCCGGCCTGCCCGGCCTCCAGGTCAGGACCGCCGCGCTGCAGCTCGCCAGCGGCCTGCGCACCGCGCGCGGCCAGTCCATCGCCCAGGGGCGGGAGGCCGTGCTGATGCTCGACCTGGGGCGCAACACCTACAGCGTGGGGTCGCGCGTGGTGGCCCTCGCGCCGGGGCTGGAGCTCGTCCTGGATACCGCCCGCTCGGAGGCCAGCGGGGTTGCCGAGGGGGGCATCCGCTTCTTCCCGGATGGAAGCTCCAGCGGCGGCCGGATCACGGTACGCGGCGGCGCGCGGGGCTATCGCCTCGACGTGGACTGGCTGACCGGCAAGGTGACGCTCAATGAATCGGCCTGAGGACGTACCGAACACTTCGGACATCGTCATTGCGGCAGAGGCCATCCGTGGCTTCTGGCCTGCGGTCATCCAGGGCCACCGCCGCCTGGATCGCCACGTCCCGCCACGGCCTGCGGCCTCGCGGCTAAAGCCTGCGGGCCTAAAAGCGCTGTCCGGAACAGCGCTGGAACGCGAAGCGGACCCGAAGGGGGCCGGACAGGATGGCCCGGCATCCGCGATGACGGGGGGATTCCGTCATTGCGAGCGAACATGCCTTGAGCCACGAGGCCGAGGGCCGTGGTGGGCGGCAATCCAGGGCCACCGCCCTCTGGATCGCCACGTCGCTGCGCTCCTCGCGATGACGCAGAAGAACGTCATTGCGAACGAAGTGAAGCAATCCAGAACGCCTGCGGTGCTGGCGGCCCAAGGCTCGCCAGGGCGAGGGCGGGCGCGTGGCTTCTCGCTGCTCGAGGTCATCGTTGCCTTCGCCGTCCTCAGCCTTGCCATGGGCGCGGGGATGGCCCTGCTGTCCCAGAGCCTGCGCAATGTCCGCGTTGCGCATGACCATGTCCATGCGGCGGCGCTGGCCGAGTCCCTGCTGGCCGAGGCGGGCGTGGGCGAGATGCGCCCCCGTGTCGAGGGCGGCGTCTCCGGCGGGTTCGAGTGGCGGCTGACCGTGACCGAGCAGCCCGCCGAGTCCGATCACCCCATGCGGGCCCATGCCGTCACGGTGGACGTGCATGGGGCCGATGGACGCACGCTGACCCTTCATTCGCTGCGCGTGACGGGACGCGGACGATGAGCGGCGCGCGCGGCTTCACCCTGGTCGAGCTGATCATCGCCCTGAGCCTGACGGCGATGATCGCGGCGTTCGCCTATGGCGGGCTGCACCTGGGCATGCGCGGCTGGGATCGTGCCGGCCAGATGGCCTCGGCCAGCGACGAGGCGCGGGTGGCCTGGACCTTCATCCGCGCGAGGCTGTCCCAGGCGCGGCCGGTGGCGCGGGTGGAGCAGGACGAGTCGCGCATCCAGTTCGAGGGGCATGCCGACCGGGTCCGCTTCGTCGCGCCCGCCCCGGCCCAGCAGGGCGCGGGCCTGTATGTCTACGCGCTGAGGGTCGAGGAGGACAGCCTGTGGCTGGATTACGGCCTCTATCTCCCCGACCTGGACGCGCCGTCCGCCGAGCCGCCGAGAAGGCTCATCCAAGGCCTCGATGGGCGGCCGGTGTTCAGCTACTTCGGCGCGGCCCGCCCCGACGACGACCCCCGATGGCACGACGGCTGGGACCGGCACGACCGCCTGCCCGAACGGGTGCGCGTGGAGCTGCGCGTGGCGGGCGAGGCGTGGCCGGCATGGATCATCCCGATCCGGGCGGGGGGCGGGGGATGAGGCGGCGCGCGCGGGGGCTGGCCCTGGTGCTGGTGCTGTGGGTGCTGGCCCTGCTGGGCGTCCTGGCCATGGGCTTCACGGCAGTCAGCCGCACCGAGGTGTTGCTTACCCGCAACATGCTGGACCAGGCCCGCCTGCGGGCCGCGGCCGAGGCCGGGGTGGCGCTGGCCGTCATGGGGCTGACCCATCCGGACCCATTCCAGCGCTGGCGGGCCGACGGCACCCCCTTCCACGGCCCGTTCGACGGCATGGACCTGCGTGTGGCCGCGCTCGACGAGACCGGGCGCATCGACCTCAACGAGGCCGACGAGGCGCTCCTGGGGGCGGTCTTGAGCCAGGCCGGGGCGCCGCCGGAGCAGCAGGATGCCCTTCTCTCGACTATTCTGGATTTCAGGGACGGGGACGATCTTCGGCGACCCCAAGGCGCCGAGGATGGGGACTACCGGGCCATGGGCCTGCCCTATGGCGCCAAGGATGCCCCCTTCGAGGACATGGAGGAGCTGCGTCTGATCCCCGGCATGACGCCGGAGACCTACGAGCACCTGCAACCTCTGCTCACCGTCCATTCGGGGCATGGACGGGTGAATCCCTGGCGGGCGAGCCGGGAGGTGCTCATGGCCCTGCCGGGGGCGGGCGCGGAGGCGGTGGATGCCTTCCTCGCGTTGAGGGACCTGGGCGCCCTCGACCCCGGGCAGCCGCCACCGCCGCCGCCGGTGGGCATCGACGGGCGCTTCCTGTTCTCGCGCATCAGCCAGGTGCACGCCGTGCGCGTGGAGGTCGCGGCGCCCGAGGGGCCCAGCCTGCGTGTCGAGGCTGTGATTCGCTTGCACTGGCCCTGGGGGCTGGCCGAGGGGCGTCCCTATGACGTGCTGGCATGGAAAGAGGGGGCGCATTTCGCGCTTCCAGGACTGGAGGGGGAGCAGAGATGATCGCGGATGAAAAGATCAGCCCGGCCCGGCTCGCCGCCGACGTTCCGCGCCGTTTCCTGCGCTGGTGGGGGCGCGAGCTGCGGTTCCTGCTGGCCTATCCGCCGCTGAGCCTGCTGTTCGGCGGCGAGGATCGGGTCATCGTCGATCTTGGCAGGGGGCGGGTCTCGATCACCAAGTGCCATAGCGGCGAGGACACCCGGCTCGGCAGCTTCGCCATGGCGGGCGGGCTGCCGCCGGACGCGCTGGCGGTGATGCGGGGCAAGGTGCGCCGGGGCACCGAGGCCGTGATTCGCCTGCCGCGCGAGCAGATCCTCTGCCGGGATCTCGCCCTGCCGCTGGAGGCGGAATCGAACCTGCGCGAGGTGCTCGGCTTCGAGATGGACCGCCACACCCCCTACCGGGCCGACCAGGTCTATTACGATCATTCCGTGCTGGAGCGGCAGCAGGAGGAGCGCAAGCTGCGGGTGCAGATGCTGGTCGCCCCCCAGGCCCCGCTCGCGCCCATGGTGCGTTCACTGCACGGGCTGGGGCTCGTCCCGTCCATGATCACCGTCGGCGACGAGGGCACGGGGCAGTGCGAGGTCGCGACCATCAACCTCCTGCCCGAGACCTCGCGCGAACGGACGGGCCGATCCTGGGTGCGCATCCATCGCGGCCTGCTGATCGTCATGCTGGTCATGCTGGGCGCGGTGATCGTCGTCCCCCTCCAGCGCCAGCAGGCGCTGATCGACGAGCTGGAGGCGCGCACCGAGGCCCTGCGCCCGACGGTCGCCTCCACCCAGACCATGCGCCAGACCATCGGCGACATGCGCGAGGAGCTCGATCTGTTCGTCGAGCAGAAACGGCAATCCCCGGTCGTCCTGAATATCGTCGAGGAGGTCAGCCGCCTGCTGCCCGACGACACCTGGCTGGTGCGGTTCGAGCTCAAGGACCGGCGGCTCCACCTGCAGGGCATCGCCGCCGAGGCCCCCGCGCTTATCGGTCTGCTGGAGGCCTCCCCCGTGTTCACGGGCGTGACCTTCAGCTCGCCCGTGGTGCGCGACCCGCGCTACAACCGCTTCCAGTTCAACATCGAGGCCGGCGTGGTCGGCGGGAGGGGAGGCTGATGCGCCCGCTTCGACCTGTCGAGAGCCGCGTCCTGGCCCTGGGCCTGCTGCTGGTCGCCCTGCTGGCGGTCTATGCCCTCCTCATCGGGCCCCCGCTCGGGCTCTACCAGGAGAACCGGGAGCGGATCGAGGAGCTCGCCCTGCGCCTCGAACATCACCAGCGCCTGGCCGCCGAGCGTCCGGCGCTGGAGGCGGAATACGCCCGCCTCAGCCGCAGCCGTCCGGCGGGCGGCTACTACCTGACCAGCGAGAGCGAGGCCCTCGCCGCCGCCGAGATGCAGGCCTACGTGAAGCAGATCATCGAGGCCGCCGGCGGAGGGCTCGTCAGCACCCAGCCCATCCTCGCTTCGCCCGCCGACAAGCGGCGCCGGGTCAAGGCCCAGATCCGCATGCAGGGCAACATCCGGGCGCTGCACGCCGTGCTCTACCGGCTGGAATCCGGCAGCCCCTGGCTGCTGATGGAGGAGGTCGAGATCACCGGAGCCCGCGTCGATCGTCGCCGGGGCGGAACGCCCGACACGCTGGACGTGCGCCTCAATCTGACCGGCTTCATGCGCGGGGGTGGAACATGAATCTCTTTCGCAGGCGCCGCGACCTGATCGCCCCGCTTCTGCTGCTGTCCAATGCCGGCCTTGCGCTCGTCCTGCTGGCGGGACTGCAGGGCGCGTCCGACCTCCCCGCGCCGCCCCCGGCCGCATCCCCGTCGGACGGCGCGCGCGATGAGCCGCCGCCCATCCAGTTCGCGCTGCCGCCGATGGACGCCTACTCCGAAACCCTCCTCCGTCCGCTGTTCAACATGACCCGCCGCCCCATGGACGACGAGGTCGGTCCTGCCTCGGCGGAGGGCGACTTCATCCTCAGCGGCGTGGTCGTCACCCCCCTGCGCAAGGAGGTCCTGCTGCTCTCCAAGCGCGACAAGGCCGTGCTGCGGGGGGGCGAGGGGGACTGGCTGGGCGGCTGGAAGGTGATGACGATCGAGCCCGAGCGCGTCGTCCTGCGCCGGGGCACGCGCGAGGCCGAGTTGCCGCTCGAACGCCCCGCCGGCGGCGCGGCCAAGCCCGCGGCCAAGGCCGCCCAGCCTGTCCAGCCTGTCCAGCCCGAAGCGGCCGGGGCCGACAAGAAATGAAGTCCGCACACGCCACCGGGGCATGCGCCGGACGCCTTCGAATCATCCATGCCGCGCCGGGCGCCTGCCCGGGCGGACCGCGATCCTGACTAGGGAGTGTTGACATCATGTATCACCTGGAATCCCGCCTCACCCTTCTCGGGCTGGCCGTCGCCATCGCCCTGGGGGGTTGCAGTACGGCGCCCCGCCAGCCGCTGCTGCCCGAGACACTGGCCGTCAACCCCTCGTCCGCCCAGGAGACCGTGACCGCCGTCGAGGGGGCCGCTCCCAAGGCCGCGCTCAAGGACGAGATGTACCGGGGCACGGGCCAGTTCGTGCGCGAGGCGCCATCGCTGCGCGGCGATTCCCTCAAGGAGGGCGAGATCACCCTCAACTTCGAGGAAACCGATCTGCGCGAAGTGGTCAAGGTCGTCATCGGCGACCTGCTCAAGGAAAACTACGTCATCGACTCGGCGGTGAAGGGCGCGATCTCCGTGCAGACCAGCCGCCCGGTGAGCAAGGAGGCCCTGCTGCCGCTGATGGAGAACCTGCTGCGCATGAACGGCGCCGCCATCGTGCGGGAGGAGGGGGCCTACCGCATCATGCCGCTGGCCGGGGCCATGCGCGGCGCCTCGCCCACCCTCGACCGCCGCCTGCCGCCCGGCTTCCGGGTGCAGGTGGTGCCGCTGCGCTACATCGCCGTGCTGGAAATGCAGAAGATCCTCGAACCCTTCGTCACCGATGGCGGCATGCTGAAGGTGGACGAACGCCGCAACCTGCTCATGCTGGCGGGTTCCAGCGCCGAGCTCGCGGGCTGGCTCGCCACCGTCGACACCTTTGACGTGGACTGGCTGCAGGGCTACTCGGTGGGCGTGTTCCCGCTGGAGAACGCCGACGCCAAGACCGTGGCCGGCGAGCTGCAGAAGATCATCGGCGACGAGGCCGACGGCATGATCCGCCTGGAACCCATTGAACGCCTCAACGCCCTGCTCGTGGTCACCCCCCAGGCCCGCTACCTGGAACAGATGCGGGAATGGGTGGATCGCCTGGATCGCGGCGGCGCCGGCCCCGGCAGCCGCCTCTACGTCTACCAGGTCAAGAACCGCAAGGCCTCCGAACTCGCCGGCGTGATCGGCGAGATCTTCCTCGGCCAGAAGAAGGCCAGCGCCGAGCCCGCGCGCCTCGCCCCCGGTCTCCAGCCGACCCGCCTCGCGTCGGCGCAGGCCGGCGCCACGGGCGGGCTGGGCAGCCAGTCCGGACTGTCCTCGCAGCCGACGAGTCTCGCCGCGCGCAACCAGCCTGGCCTGACGCAGCGCACCCCGTCCACCGGCGCCTATCCCGCCAGCGGCGGCCTCGGCGCCCCGGCCGGCCTGGGGTCGTCCACGCAGACACGCCCGAGCGGCGGCGAGGGCCCGACCATGATCGAGGGCGCGGGCGTGCGGGTGGTGGCCGACGAGGCCAACAACTCCATCCTCATCTTCGCCTCGGCCGAGGACCACCGCATCGTCGAGCAGGCCCTCAAGCGGCTGGATGTCGAGCCGCTGCAGGTGCTGGTGGAGGCCTCCATCGTCGAGGTGACCCTGGAGAACGAGCTCAAGTACGGCCTGGAGTGGTTCTTCAAGAACAACCGGGTGGCGCAGGGCAAGACGGGCTGGGGGCGGCTCGACATGAACAGGGCGACCGATGGCATCGAGGGGCTCGCGGCCATCGTCCCCGGCTTCTCCTACAGCCTGGTGGACTCGGTCGGGGCGGTGACGGCGGTGCTGAACGCCCTGGCCACCGATTCCAGGATCAACGTCCTCTCCAGCCCCTCGCTGATGGTGCTGGACAACCGCACCGCCGAGATCCGCGTGGGCGACCAGGTGCCTGTTCGCGTGTCGACCCAGACCGCCTATGGCGGCACCGAATCGCTCTACGACACCTACCAGTACCGCGACACCGGCGTGCGCCTCAAGGTCACCCCCAGGGTCAGCTCGGGCGGGCTGGTCACCCTGGACATCGTCCAGGAAGTGACCGACATCGGCGGCTACAACCAGGATACCCGGCAGTACACCTTCCTGCAGCGGGCCATCGAGAGCGTGGTCGCGGTGCAGAGCGGGCAGACCATCGTCCTCGGCGGCCTGATCCTCGAAAACAACAAGAATGCGGAAGGCGGGATCCCCGGCGTCTACAAGGTGCCCGTCGTGGGTAAGCTGTTCGGCAGCACGGAGGAGAGCGCCAAGCGCACCGAACTGGTGGTGCTGCTCACCCCGCGCGTGGTGCGCAACCAGAAAGAGGCCGGCGAGGTCACCGAGGCCTTCCGCGACCGCCTCCAGCGCCTGCAACCCGCGCCAAAGAAGCCGGAGCCCGCCAACGGCACGCCTGCCGGCACCTGAGGATCCGAGCACCGTCAGTCATCGCGAGCGCGCCTTTAGCCACG
>SDAY01000095.1 GCA_006212015.1 Halothiobacillaceae bacterium | reverse complement strand
GATGACGATGTCACCACCTTTGCCCTGCGCCCCCGCGCACGTGGAGAAGTGACCGTGGTGGACGAAATCGTCCAGCAGGCGGCAGAAACCGCATCCGGCCTGCTGGTGCCTGAGGGACTCACCGCCGACGCCTGGGGCCGCCTCACTGGCATCGAACGCTTTGTACTGCGGATGATGGACATGGAAACCGCAGGCGCGGCCAAGCTGGACAACTACCAGAACTTCGCCAAGGCCTTCCGCGTGACGGACTACACCCGCGTGATGGGCGACATGCGGCCCAACAACGCACGCCTCAAGCGTGTTAGCGAATACGCTTCGCGCGATCTGACGGATGCCACCGAGATCGGCGTGACGCGGCTGGGACAGCTCATCGTTGCCCTGCAGCAGCTGCTCAAGGACACCGAGGCACAGGTCATCGTCGAGCAGCTGCGCGCCGAGATGGCGGATTTCCTGGAAGTCCGCTCCCTCCTGGTGGACATGCTGGCCTTCATCGAGCGCAAAGCGCCCGAATCTGAGGTGCGCTCTGCCGCCGAGGTACTGGGCGCACGTCTGAAAAATCTGCGCTTCGGCGAATAGGGGAGGATAGAGTGATAGCGGATTTTCTTGATGCGCACGAACGTCACTTGGAAGATGCCGAGTGCTTGCTCAAGGCGCAGCGCTGGGCCAACGCCGATCACCTGTACGGCATGGCGGTGGAATGCGGGCTGAAACGTTTAATGATGGCATTTAGCATGCCTTACGACACCGCCAAGGACCTGCCCGCCAACCAGCAGGATCGCGTACATGCGGATGGCATCTGGGCCCGTTTCGAGAGTTACCGTTGCGGCCACATGCAAGGAACTGGATACGTCTTGCCTGCCAACAATCCCTTTCACGACTGGGACGTTTCTGATCGCTATGCTCATCAGTCTAACTTCGACCAAGCGCGGGCGCAGGCTCACCAAGCCGGTGCAACAGTTATTCGAGAACTCGTAAAGAAAGCACGACGCGAGGGGTTGCTGATATGAGAAAGAAGCTCTGCGAACTATTCCCTGAGGCCATTCCGACCTTTGATCGGATTTTGCCGGCAGTTCAGGATTGGCTGGGAGCTCATAGCGGCTCCATGAATAACCTTCTAAGCAATCAAGACGATTGGCTGATTGTCAATCGAGATCTCAATGGGCGCGTGCGTCTGATCTTGCCGGAGCGGATCAAAGAAAGTGAATTGCGCGGGCTGTGGGATCACCTTGCGTCAGACTTGATGCGACGTTTGGGTAAGCATGCCTATCCGAAAAGCGCCGAAATTCTTTTCGAAACAAACCTGGAGCAAGCCGTCGAAGGGGCAGCCGGCTATGTGATCGACGGGTTCCGCAAGGTATGGGTGGTGGATCGGCTGGCGACTGAAACCAATTGGGCTCGTATCGCACCAGAAACCACAGGCGCACCGCGCATCGTGTTTTTTTCCATCAAGGGCGGCGTGGGCCGATCCACGGCACTGGCGGCAACGGCATGGAGCCTCGCGCAGGCGGGCAAGCGGGTGCTGGTGCTTGACCTCGATCTGGAGTCGCCCGGACTGTCCTCTGCCTTGCTGCCCCCGGAACGCCAGCCCATGTACGGCATTACCGACTGGCTGGTCGAGGATTTGGTGGACAACGGAGATGCAGTTTTCGATAGCATGGTCGCCACCAGCAATCTCTCGCATGACGGCGAAATTCATGTCATACCTGCGCATGGCGCTGATCATGGCGAGTACATCGCCAAGCTGGGGCGTGTCTGGATGCCGAAGGTGCAGGCAGACGGAACGCGCGAAATCTGGTCTGCCCGGCTAGGACGGTTGTTGCAGGCGTTGGAGGCGCGAATTCAGCCCGATGTGGTGCTGATCGACTCACGTTCTGGCATCGACGAAATCGCGTCCGCCTGTATTACCGAGATGGGTGCCAATCTGATCCTGTTGTTTGCGCTGGAGGGTGAGCAAACTTGGAACGGCTACCGGATGCTGTTCGAGCAATGGCAACGTGCCCACGTAGCGGAAACAATCCGCGAGCGCTTGAAAATCGTTGGCGCTGTCGTGCCAGAGCTGGATCGCGTGAGCTATCTCGAAGGCTTGCGTGAACACGCCTATGGCGTTTTCGTCGACACGCTCTATGACGAGATTGCACCGCCAAGGCCCGAAGCAGTTGGGCTGGCGTCTGATAAAGACGGGAAATGGCGTGTTGGTGATTTGGTCGAAGGATGGAACTTCGACGAGGCCGACGATGGTGCCCCGCACTATCCGTGGGCGGTGAACTGGCACCGGAGTTTCGCCGGGCTACGCTCGTTGCAAGGGCGGCTTGCCGTCATCGATGTTCAAGAGGTAAACGCCATCTTTGGTTCGTTGCTTGTTGGTGTGAGGGATGCCGCGAGCGTGGAGGGTCGGTCATGACGCAAGTTCAGCAACTTCGCGAAGCGATTCTGGCCGCACCGCTGGAAACCAGTAATTTCGGCGAAACGCCTGAGCCTGGCACGCTGTATCTGCCGCCCTCGCACCTGAAAGCATTGCGGCTGGATGCACATGTGGTCGTGGGTGGCCGTGGCGTTGGCAAGTCGTTCTGGACGGCGGCGCTGCAATCCACTGACCTACACACGCTGCTGGGGACCGCCGCGTCAGAACTCGTGGGAATCGACGTTCGCGCAGGTTTCGCCAATGCGGAGGACATCGCCAGCTACCCCAACGCAGACGTATTTTCGATCTTTCTCGATCAGGGCGGTGACCCGTACGATCTGTGGCGCGCGGTGATTTTCCGCTGGGTTGCGCAGCGTGCCGGTCAAACCATTCCCGCCAAAAACTGGCCGGACACCGTTGCCTGGGTGAAAACCGACCCCGAAGCCGCAGCAAGGCTGATGCAGCGACCGCGCGACTGGCGCGGGCTGATTCTGTTCGACGCGCTGGATCGCACCAGTAATGTCTGGCAACGCATGGATGATATCGTGCGCGGCCTGTTGCGCGCGGTGCTTTGGCTCAAAACTTTCCCTGGCCTCTACGCGAAGGTCTTTTTGCGCGAAGACCAAGCTGAGCGCACGGTCTTCAATTTCCCGGATGCTTCCAAGCTTACGGCGACCAAGGCCGAGTTGACCTGGGCCAGACATGATCTGCACGGGCTGCTCTGGCAGCGACTCATCAATGCACCGCTGGCGCACGGCCAGCGTTTGCGCGGCATTTGCCCACATGTTGATCAAGCCGGGGTTTGGCGCGTGTCGAACGAGATGAAATCCGAGTCGGAGGCGCAGCGCAGCGCGTTCGGGAGTTTGGCTGGCCCTTGGATGGGGCGAGACAAGCGGCGCGGTGTGCCTTACACATGGTCGGTCAGTCACTTGGCGGATGGGCGCGGCCAAGCCTCACCGCGCTCGTTCCTCGCTGCGATCCGACAAGCGGCGGATGACTCCAGCCAGCGCTACGTTCAGCACGAGTTTGCCCTGCACTATGAAAGCATCAAACGTGGTATCCAGAAGGCTTCGGAAATCCGCGTACAGGAGATGGCAGAGGATTATCCCTGGGTGCCAGAAGTGCTCTCCGCGCTGAAAGGCATGAATGTTCCCTGCGACTTCGCTGCGGTGCAAGCGCACTGGGAAACCAGGTTTCCTGCCGGGCCACAGAGCATCGCATCAGACCGCTTGCCTGCTCAGCATACCGAGAGCGGCTGGGACGGGATGCGGGAAGATTTGCAACGTCTGGGGCTGATTGAAACCAAGAAAGACGCCCGTATCGACATGCCGGACTTGTATCGTGTGGGCTTCGGCCTCGGTCGCAAGGGCGGCGTCAAGCCTCGGAACTGAAGCGCGATGGCTATTCGGCGCTTCTCTTCGCGTACCCATCGGCTGGATGCCAGCTTCCTGATGCAGCATCTGGCCGGCGCCAGAAGCTACAAGCGCATTGCAGGCTACTTCACAAGCTCGTTGTTCGAAGTGGCTGGCGAGGCACTGGAGCACATTCCCGAGGTCAAGATCGTCTGCAATGTGGACATCCACCCGGACGACCTGAAAGTGGCGCAACTACGCGAGAGCAAGATGCTCGGCCGCTGGAACGAGCGCGCCCTGGAGGCCGAGGCTCTGCTGAACCGCGAACGCTATCGGCGGCTGGACGCCTTCCTGGCCAAGCATGGGCAGGCGGTGCGCATAGCACCGGACGACATCTGCGGGTTTGTGCATGGCAAGGCAGGCGTGATTACCCTGGCGGATGGCCGCAGGCTGGGCTTCATCGGCTCGATGAACGAGACGCGCAGCGGCTGGCAGCGCCACTACGAAATCTTGTGGGAGGACGAATCCCCGGAGGGCGTGGCCTGGATCGAAGAAGAATTCGACTTTCTCTGGAACGCAGCAAAACCTCTGCCTCAGGCAGTGATCCGCGAGGTACATCGGCGCGGCTATCGGCGCGAGATCGAGTTCGTCGAAATCGACGATGACGAAAATCTTGCCCCTGCGGCGCTGATTGAATCGCCGCTCTACCGCGAAGGCCAACAGTTACAGCCGTGGCAGCAGGGGTTTCTGACCGAGTGTCTGCGCCATCAGCGGCTGTACGGCACGGTGCGCTTGCTGTTGGCCGACGAAGTGGGACTGGGCAAGACGTTGTCGCTGGCCACTGCCGCGCTGACGCTCTGCCTGTTGTCAGACAAAGACAATGGGCCGCGCCGCCCGGTCGTGATCTTTGCCCCGGCCACACTGACCGAACAATGGCAGACCGAGATGTTGGATAAGCTGGGCATCCCGACCGCACGCTGGGATACCGTAGGCAAAGTCTGGCTGGATGCGGACGAGCGAGTGCTGTCGCCTGCTGGGCGCGAGCAGATTGCCCATTGCCCGCTGCGTATCGGCATTGTCTCCACCGGTTTGATGATGCGCGATTCGCTGGAAAAGCAGCATTTGCTCGGCATGCGCTTCGGTGTAGTGATTCTCGACGAAGCGCACAAAGCCAGAACCCGCCAGGGCTTCGGCAAGGAAGCAGGAACACCGAACGAGCTGCTGGCCTTCATGCGTGAAATCGCCGCGCGTGCCGATCACGTGCTGCTGGGCACGGCCACGCCGATCCAGACCAACCCTGCTGATCTATGGGACTTGCTGGGCATCTTGCACCAAGGCCCAGGCCGCTTCGTGCTTGGCCCCGACCTAGCGCCGTGGCACCGCCCCGACGAAGTGCTCGACATTCTCGCGGGCCGCGTGGAGGTGGAGTCGCTCACCCATGCGTGGGAACTGTTGCGCTCGCCACTTCCGCGCATGGAATCAACCAGCGAGCCTCGCGCCCGACGTTTGTTCTCCGCTATCCGGCAAGACCTGGGATTGCAGAACGGGGAGTGGCAAACCAACCGTTCGCTGGCCGATCTGACGGAAGAAACGCGGGAGATTCTGGAAGAGGAGCTGGAGCGCCGCATATCAGGTGCAACGCTTTTCCAGCGCGAAAACCCGCTGGTACGTCATGTCGTGCTGCGCAAACGCCAGCAGCTTGAAGATGCGGGGTTGCTGGCTCGCGTCGGCGTGGACGTGCATCCGGAACGAGAACAAGTATCGGAGCAGCGCGCTTTCGATGCCTTGTTCGAGGGCAAGGCGCTGCGCACATCGGAAGATTTCCGGCAAGCCTATGGCGAAGCCCGCGCTTTCGGCAAGGCACTGGCCAAACGCGGTAAAGGCAGCGGTTTCATGAAAAACCTCATGGAGCAGCGCATCTGCTCCAGCGCCCACGCGGGCTTAGCGACGGCCCGGCGCTTGCTGCAAGGCGATGCCGAGCACGAGGAAGACGAAGAGCAAGAAGTTGATCTTAAAGTCGAGACAGGTGAGGAGCGCGAAGTTCTGCAACGCCTGATCACCCGACTCGAGCGGTTGGAAGCCGATCCGAAGATGGAGGCCGTCGTCCATTTTCTCGACAAGGAGAAATGGCTGGGATTGGGCGTCATCATCTTCAGTCAGTACTACGACACAGCGAAGTGGCTGGCGGACTCGCTGGCGGCGCGCTACCCGGAAGAAGCTGTCGGCCTTTATGCGGGTGCGGGTCGGAGCCGTCTGTACCAGCGCGGCGACAGCGTGAGTGTCGAGCGTGAAACCTTGAAGCGGATGGTCGCCGAGCACCAGATTCGCGTCATGGTGGCTACCGATGCCGCCTGCGAAGGCCTGAACCTGCAAACGTTGGGCACGCTGATCAACGTCGATCTGCCGTGGAACCCAACGCGCCTCGAACAGCGGATTGGCCGGATCAAACGCTTCGGACAGCGGCGTGAAACCGTGGATATGCTGAACCTCGTGTTTGAGCAGACCGTGGACGAAAAGATCTACGAGCGCCTGTCCGAGCGCATGAAGAACCGCTACGACCTCTTCGGGTCGCTGCCTGACACCATCAAGGACGAGTGGATCGATGACATCGAAACACTCGGTGAACAGTTGGACGAGTACATCAACGCCCAGAAGACAGCGACAGGCTTCGACCTGCGCTACACCGGCACGATGATGCCACCGGACAAGGATTGGCGTGAGTTCACAGAAGTCTTGTCGCGGCGCGATCTCGCCACCCTGATGAGCGCAGCCTGGGGTTAATCAATGCATCCATTTTCCATTACCTTGTTTGCGACTTCCGGTGACCCCGAGGGCATTCGTCACCTCGACAAGTCGAACTGGTCTGGTTACGGCGTCGTCTTCAACAAGGAGCTTTTCCATCTGTTGAAGCAGGAGCCGGGCTTCTCGCAAGCCGGTATCTACATCCTCGTCGGCAATGCCGCCGAAGAGACAATCTACATCGGCGAGGCCGACCCGGTAGGTGACCGGCTGAAGAACCACGTCTCGAACAAGGAAGGTTGGGTGTGGGGCGTCTACTTCTTCGACCGCAACCACAAGATCGGCAAAACCGAGGTCCAGTACCTTGAGTCGGCGCTGGTTGCACTGGCCAAGAAGCATGACCGGGCCATCCTTCTGAACAAGAACAACCCGACGGCTCCGACGATGGCCCCGGCAGCCAAGGCCACGGCGCAGGCATTCCTGGCCGACATGTTGCTGATCCTGCCGATGCTTGGCATCAACGCTTTCACCCCGCCGAAGCAGGAAGACCCGAACGATCAGGTGCAGCCTGTTGGTTCGGAGAACGACAAGTTCGACACCATCGTCGTCCCTGCACGTGAGGAAGGATTCAAGCAGCGCTTCCTGAACGAGAACTGCTGGTTTGCCGTTCGGATCAATGCGAAGCACATCTCGAAGCTGAAGTTTATCGCGGCCTATCAGGTCGCTCCCGTTGCAGCGATCACCCACATTGCTGAGGTCGATGCCATCCTGCCTTACAACGACACCGGGAAGTACATGATCAAGCTCAAAGGGCCAGCGACTGCGATTGTCCCGATCCCGCGCCCGGAGAACAGCGAGGTCAATATGCAGTCGTCCCGCTACGCGCTGCGGGAGAAGCTGCTGGCGGCGAAGAATTTGGACGAGGTTTGGGCGTAAGGATAGAGGCGAGTCAGGCAGACAGAAGATACGCTTCAGCCTCGCGGCGGGCGAGTAAGCC
>SDAY01000094.1 GCA_006212015.1 Halothiobacillaceae bacterium | reverse complement strand
ACGTCATCGCGAGGCCGAAGGCCGTGGCGATCCAGGGGGCGAAGGTAGCCCGCTCGGATGCAGCGCAGCGGAATCCGCGAGATTCGAGGCATCTGTCCGGGCCACGCACGCCCTTGGCGGTAGGAGCTGCATGCGGTACCACGCGCCCACCTCGTGATCGAGGCAGCGCACACCCACTCAGAGCGCCTTGAGCGCCTTGCGGGCGGCGGCCACGGTGGCGTCGATGTCCGCGCAGCTGTGCGCGCCGGAGACAAAGCCGGCCTCGTAGGCGCTCGGCGCGAGATAGACGCCCTCCTCCAGCATGGCGTGGAAGAAGCGCTTGAAGCGGTCGATGTCGCACTGGCCGACATCGGCGAAGGACTCCACCCTCTCCTGCGCGGTGAAGAAGACGCCGAACATGCCGCCAACGTTGTTGGTGGCAAGCGGGATGCCGGCGTCCTTCGCCGCGTCGCGCAGGCCGTCGCACAGGTTCTGGGTGCGCGCGCTGAGGGTCTCGTAGAAGCCCGGCTCCATGATGAGCTCCATGGTCGCAAGGCCCGCCGCCATGGCGACCGGGTTGCCGGAGAGCGTGCCGGCCTGGTAGACGGGGCCGAGCGGGGCGATGTATTCCATGATCTCGCGGCGGCCGCCGAAGGCGCCGACCGGCATGCCGCCGCCGACCACCTTGCCGAGGGTGGTCAGGTCGGGGATGACGCCGTAATGCTGCTGGGCGCCGCCCAGGGCGACGCGGAAGCCGGTCATCACCTCGTCGAAGATCAGCACCGCGCCATGCCGGGTGCAGATGGCGCGCAGGCCTTCGAGGAAGCCCGCTTTCGGCAGGATGCAGTTCATGTTGCCCGCCACCGGCTCGACGATCACGCAGGCGATCTCGCCTTCCTTCTCGGCGAACACCTGCTCGACCTGCCCAAGGTCGTTGTAGTCGAGCGTGAGGGTGTGCTGCGCCAGTGCGGCCGGCACGCCCGGCGAGCTCGGCACGCCCAGGGTCAGCATGCCGGAGCCGGCCTTCACCAGCAGGGAATCGCCGTGACCGTGGTAGCAGCCCTCGAACTTGATGATGGTGTCGCGGCCCGTGTAGCCGCGCGCCAGGCGGATGGCGCTCATGGTCGCCTCGGTGCCGGAGCTGGTCATGCGCACCATCTCCAGCGACGGGACGATCTCGCACAGCAGATCGGCCATGCGGGTCTCGATGGCGGTCGGCGCGCCGAAGGACAGGCCGCGCTCGGCGGCTGACTTGACCGCCTCGATCACCCGAGGATGGGTGTGGCCGGCGATCATCGGGCCCCAGGAGCCCACGTAATCGGTATAGCGCCTGCCATCCACGTCGTACAGATGGGCGCCCTGGGCGCGCTCGAAGAAGATCGGCTCGCCGCCCACGCCGCGGAAGGCGCGCACCGGCGAGTTCACGCCGCCGGGAATGTGCTTCTGGGCCTGGACAAACAATTCATGGGAGCGGGACATGGTTCGATTTCTCCATTGATGCGTGTTCCGCCGGGCACCCCGACGGCGTTTGAATTCAGTTGAACAACAGGGCGAATCGCCGCGCGGCGGCTTCGATATCCGGGGCGGCGAACACATCCGAGATCACCGCCAGCATGTCCGCGCCCGCCTCGACCAGCGGGCCGCCCTTTTCGGCGGTGATGCCGCCGATGGCGCAGCGCGGAACGGTCAGTCGCTCCCGCGCCTCGCGCAGCAACTCGATGCCGGCCGGCACGGCCTCCGGCTTGACCCGCGAGGGGAAGAAGCTTCCGAAGGCGACGTAATCCGCGCCCTGCTCCGCCGCGCGCACCGCCAGTTCAAGCCGGTTGTAGCAGGACACGCCGATGATCGCGTCCGTCCCCAGTCGCGCGCGGGCATGGGCCAGGGCCGCGTCGTCCCGACCGACATGCACGCCGTCCGCGCCGACGCGGGCGGCCAGTTCGACATCGTCGTTGATGATGCTGATGGCATCGAACTCACGGCACAGGCGCACCATCTCGGAGGCCAGGCGCTCGCGCAGGGCGGGGGCGTCGCGCTTGTCCCGGTACTGGACGATGCGCGCGCCCCCGCGCAGGGCCGCCGCGACCCGCTCGCCGAACCGCTCGTCCGGGATCAGCGCCGTGTCGGTGATGACGTAGAGACCGTGGAGCCGCATCATGCCAGACTGCGGGCGACATGGGCCGCGCCGATCAGCGGGGCGCGCGGCTCCAGCACCACCTCGACCGGCATGCGCGAGAGCAGCTCGCGGAAGCGGCCCTTGTCGAGGAAGCCGTCCATGAAGGCGCCGCGCTGCAGGAAGGGCAGGATCTTGGGCGCGATGCCGCCGCCGACCAGCACGCCGGCGCTTGAAAGACACTTGAGCGCGAGATTGCCCGCCTCGGCGCCGTAGATGCGGCAGAACATGTTCAGCGCATGGATGCACATTGCATCAGCGCCCTCGGCCGCACGGCGGGCGATCTCGGCGCTCGGGTCGGGCGCCCGCTCGATGGCCTGCCGCGCCTCGTCCATCGGCGCGCGGCCGCCATCACGCAGGAAGCACCAGAGGTTGAACAGGCCCGGCCCGGAGAGGATGCGCTCGACGCTGACATGACCGCCGAAGCGCTCGCGCAGGTAGGCCAGCAGCGCATCCTCCTCGGCATTGTTCGGCGCGAAATCGCAATGCCCGCCCTCGGTCGGCTGCACCTGATAGCGCAGCCCGTCCCAGAACAGCAGCGCCTCGCCAAGACCCGTGCCGGCGGCGATCACGGCGGTCATGCCGTCCCTGCCGCGACGCGCGGTGGACAGCGCCACGCGCTGCTCGGCCGGAATCCGCAGCATGCCCAGCGCAGCGGCCTCGAGGTCGTTGAGCAGCTTGACCGGGCAGCCCAGTCGCGCCGACAGCTCGGCCTCGTCCAGCACCCACGGCAGGTTGGTGGTGCGGCAGGCGCCATCGACCACCGGCCCGGCCACGCCGAAGGACGCGCCCCGCAGCACGGGGGGATCGATGCCGAGAAAGGCCTCGACGATGTCCTCGAAACGCGCATGTTCGCGGCTCGGCACGCTCACCTCGCGCTCGCGGACCAATGCCCCCGCCTGCTGGCGGTAGAGCGCGAGCACGGTCTTGGTGCCACCGATATCCCCTGCAAGAAACATCGCCCTCTCCTAGTCGGTCAGAACAAGTTGCGCCGCCGAACCCTCGGCGACCAGGAATTCGAGCGCATGGGCGACGAAATAGGCGACCTCGTGCGGGGGGCGGCGGTAGAAGGCCTCCCAGGCCAGGTCGCGCACCTCGCCGTAGCGCCCGGCATCGCCGGGGCTGGAATCCAGCCAGGCCAGCCGCACCGCATGGCCGATCAGCACGTCCATGAGCAGGTCGTCCTCGAAGCGCAGGGCCGGGTTGGCCTGCAGCACGGCGATCAGCGCGCCCAGGGACTCGATGACCAGCTGGCGGTATTCCGGCGCACCGATCTTGTTGAGCAGGTGGTCGACGCGCAGGGCGAAGTTCATCTCCCAGGCCGTGCTTTCGGAGAGCAGCTGCTCGCTGTCGAGGCGGTTCTTGCGGTTGTACTTGTCGCCGATGACCAACCCGCGGCAATGGCGCAGCAGGCCCCAGGCCTGCGGGTAGAAGCGGTCCGGCAGGCGGCCGATGGCGCCCTGGACCTGGCGCCAGTACAACCAGTCCTCGACCGGCTGAACACCGCCGGATGCATCCATGCCGGCGTCGAAATGCACGCTCACCACCTTGCCCGGCGCGGCGGAAAGATGGAGCGACTCGACCCGGCCGAGGCCGCGCTGCTCGTCGCTGAAATGCAGCAGGGTGTCGCGCAGGCGCTCATACAGGCGGTGCGGCGGCTTGTCCAGGAGGGCATCGAAGGCGGCATCGAGGCTGAGGCCGCGCTCCTGCGCCAGGTGGGCGATCAGGAGCTGGAGGAGATGCCCGATCCGCAGGGTCAGGATGTCGCGGATGAGATGGGACTCATGCTTGGCGATCTGGCCGAGATAGATGATCAGCTCCTGGGTCAGGATGCGCTCGCGCTCGTCCTGCCCGCAGAAGGCGCGGATCATGGCCAGGGTCTGCGCATTGCCGAGGGGCTCGCGGATGATGGCGCGGCGGCTGTAGGCCCGGCCGACGGCAAGCTGCTTCTGGCGCACCAGGATGTCCATGACCGCCACCTCGAGCTGCGCGTCCACCTGCCCCAGCAGGTCGGCCGCGCGTCGCAGCACGCCCCACAGTTGCAGCTTCCCGGCTCGCTTGAACAGATCGGCGGCGAGTTCGTCCAGGCTCAGCTCGTGGCCGTGGCAGGGATGGCGGATGGGGGTGACTTCAGTGCCCCCGTGACGCGCGTGCAGGGTCACCAGAAGCTCAATCTGGGCATGGGGATTGGTTTCACGCGCAAGCCGATCCAGAAGCGACTCGCTCGGCCCGTCCAGGGTCAGCGCCTGCAGTTCGCTGTCGCTCAGCGGCCGCGCATCCACCGGCAGGTGGGGAAGCAGGGATGGGCAGGCCATATAACGCGGCAGGCCATCCTCCTCCAGGCTGAAGTCATGGGGCGCTTGTATCCGCTCCGGTGCGGTATTCTGCAACAACTGGATCAGGCGCCCGCTGCGCACCGGGAAGCCATCCAGCTCGCCGGTATCCAGTTCGCGCAGCAGGTCCAGCAACGCCTCGCTGTTGGGTGCATTGAGCATGTCGCGGGTGATCCACAGGGTGACGAGCGGCATGCCCGGCTGGCGCCAGTAGCGATGGACGAAACCGATCTCCGAGCGAAGCTTGCGGGTCAGGTAGACGTTGTCCTGGGCAAGATAGAGGTTCTGCCGGTCGAGCTGCTGGGGCACGAACACGACTTTCTGCCCGCCCAGCGCATAGAGGCGGGAGGTGGTGAGGATGCGCATGCGCCGCGCGGGTCGCCCGCTCAGTCCGAGCTTGGGATTCTGACCCAGCATGCCGAACAGCTCCATCAGCCGGCGTGAATGCGCCACCCGCAACGGGCTGACCTGCTCTGACACCTCGGCGCGGATGCCCACCCGTTCCAGCGCGTCCTGCACCTGGACGTTTTCCGCCAGCACGGCCACCTGCACGGGCCGATGATAGCGCCGCCCAAGGCGCAGCCTTCGGCCCAGCGGGTCGATGTCGGCGACATGCAGCAAACCGCCCTGGAGCAGCTTGCCGAGGATGAACAGGCTCTGCGCCCAGACCAGCGGCAGGTTCTCGTTCGGCTGGCGCGACTGGCTGCCGGGCTGGGCGCGCTCCATGTCGATCCTGTCGGCGGGGACGAAATACAGCTCGGGCAGGAGGTCCAGGCCATCCTGCGCGATGGCCAGCCGGTCGAGCGCATCCCGATAGCCTTGCGCCTCATCCTTCTTGCCGAGGAACAGGTTGTTCAACAACAGATAGGTGAAGAACAGCGGCCACTCGGATTCGATATGCTCGAACTGGCGCAGCTCGTGCGGATCGTAATGGAGGCGCTCGTGGCTCTCGAGCACCGTCTGGTGGCCGTCGAGCAGAAAGCGCTTGCAGCCGTAGGGGCCCTGGAGCTTGTCGACGATCTCCCGTTCGGCCTGCTCGACCAGCGCCATGTTGCGCACGGCAAAGGCGGGAAAGCCAATCACGGAGAGCAGCGCGGCGTCCACTTCCTTGGAGTTCGACTCGCGCGGCAACTGCGTCTTGAGGGTGATCTCGGTGCGTGCAATCTCATCCGGCAGCACATGGATGGTGGAGCGGTCGTCGCCTTCGCCGCCGTAGAGATCGAAGCCGTTCATGACCTCCAGCGCCGCCAGGGCCATGCCAACGGAACTGGTGTTCAGCTCACGGATGCCATGGTTGATCTTGTGGCCGCGCTCCCAGATGCCGTAGTCCGGGGTGGAATAGGCGCGGCCGAGGTAATAGACCAGGTTCTGGACGAAATCGACCTCGTCCTGGTTGAAGACGATGCGCAGCCCGGAGGCGGTCATCTGCGCCAGCATCAGCAGGTAGACCGAGGTCGCGTCGATCTGCAGATGACCCCAGGCCTCGTCCCCCACCACCTCGCCGCCGGTCCGGGTGTCGTACTTGGCATGCAGGGCGTCGAGCGGGTTCTGGCTGTGCTTGAACGCCTCCACCTTGTGCGCCTGGCGCATCATGGCGAACAGCAGGCCGCGCATCAGCTTGACCACGCTCTGCTCGAGCGCATAGGTGCGGGCGGGCTCGAGGTCGGCCCGGCGGTAGGCCAGCGCCAGCCCCCAGACCGCGAGGATGCTGTAGACGTTGTCGCGCACCCAGGCGTCGGTGTAGTCGCCATGCGCGGTGATGGCCGTGCTGGCAGGCAGCAGGCCGGTGACCGGATGCTGACGGGCGAGGATGATGCGATCGACCTCGTCATCGTACTGGCGCAGACGCATCAGGCGCTCGGCCATGTCCCGAACGCCGGGGGCCTTGCCCATCCAGCCCGGACGATCCGATGGATCAAGGGAAGAATCACCCGCCATGGAGGCACCTCTATTCAATGAAGCCTGCTCAATGAAGACCTTCAGCACCGGGGTGAGGCGCATCGACGAACAGGCCCGCCGCATCCACGGCATCGAAGGTATACCGGGCGTTGCAGAATTCGCAATCGACTTCGACATGCCCCTGTTCGGCGATGATGCCGTCGATCTCGTCCCGGCCAAGGCTGCGCAGCATGTCGGCCACCCGCTCGCGCGAGCAGGAACAGGCGAAGCGCACCGCTTCGGGCTCGAACACGCGCCGATCCTCCTCGTGATAGAGGCGATGCAGCAGGGTCTCGGCCGACAGGTCGAGCAGTTCGTCGCGGGTCACGGTCCCGGACAGGGCGACGATACGGTTCCAGTCCTCGTCGTCCCGCCCGCTGTCATGCCCCGGCATCTTCTGCACCAGCAGGCCGGCGGCGCGTTGCGGGCCGGCCTCCAGCCACAGGCGGGTGGGCAACTGCTCGGAGCGCTCGAAATAGCCTTCCAGCGCCTGCGCAAGGCTCGCGCCTTCCAGCGGGACGATGCCCTGGTAGCGCTCGCCGCGCGCGGTCTCGATGGTCATCACCAGACGGCCGTCGCCCATCAGGGCCAGGCCGTTTTCGGACACATCGCCATGCCAACGGGCAAGGCCGCGCAGCTCACGATCCGAGCTCACCTGCATGACCAGCAGATGCACGCCGCCCGGCCGCGAGGCATCGGTTTCCGCAGGCTTGTCCGTCATGACCTGCAGGGTCAGCTTGCCGTCGATCTTGAGCGTGGCGGCCAGCAAAACGGCGGCCACGGCGGCCTGCCCCAGCAGCTCGGCCACGGCGGGCGGATAGTCGCTGCGCGAGAGCAGCGCCTGCCAGGCGGCATCGAGCTGCACCAGCTCGCCGCGTGCGGGCGCCACCCGTACCTGGGCGGCGTCCTGCGGACTCGCCTTACGGTGATCCCCGATTCGCTCCCGGCGAATCGGTCCACCGGCATACGAACCGGGTGTCACCCCCACGGCGAACTCATCCTCGGCATGGGTGAAGATGAAACGATGAAGAAAGTCGCGTTGGCTCATCAGAATCCCCCTGCCAACGTCATCGCGGGCTTGCG
>SDAY01000093.1 GCA_006212015.1 Halothiobacillaceae bacterium | reverse complement strand
GCGGCTGATCCGGGGCGAACAGGATCGCGGCGTGCTGATGCTCTGCGATCCACGCCTGCGCTCCAAGGGATATGGCAAGCAGTTCCTCGACAGCCTGCCGCCGATGCGGCGCACGCAGTCGCTGGAGAAGGTTCGCCAGTTTTTCGCTGCCGAAATGTGATTTCAATAAATCGTCATTAAGCTCTACCCTCTTGCCCATGCAAGGGCGGATCCGGGGGAGTAGGCATGAAGTCTTTCGACAAGGTCATTCTTGGGCTGTTGGTCGCCCTGACAGCCGCGGCAGTCGCGTATGTCCTCGGGCACAGGCCCGCTTCGACCGAAATATCGCCGGTCTCGCCCCAGCCAGCCGTCGTGGTCTCCCAGGACATTCCCGCCGCTGTCTCGTCGCCTCAGCCCTCGGTGGTCGTGGAGTCCCAGCCGGATGCGCAGCCTCGCCTGATCCTTGGGCGCTCCATCGAGTCAGGCGACAACAACGAGATCTGCCTCATTTTTTCCGCGCCGCTGGCCGAAGGCGACAGCGGGCACTACGCCGATTTCCTCAAGTTCGACCCCGATCTCAAGGTGGCGTTGCGCGTCGAAGGTTCCCGGCTGTGCTTTACCGGCCTCAATTACGGTGTGAACTACCAGCTCCGGGTGCTGGCGGGCCTGAGTGCGGCGAATGGCGCCAAACTGGCCGAAGACGAGACCCGGGAATTCAGCCTTGGCGACTTCCCCGCCCGCGTCGCGTTCAACGGCGGTTTCATCCTGCCCCGCGAGACCCAGGATGGCCTGCCGCTCAGCACCATGAATGTCGAGCAGCTTGAACTCAAGCTCTACCGGGTGGGTGACCGCCTGCTGGCGCGCATGCAGCAAGCCTTCGTCGACCAGACCCAGATGATGCGCTACGAAGCCGACGTGATCGGCGGCGACAGCGGACAGCTGATCTGGAGCGGTACGCAGCAGATCAAGGGCGAGCGTAACAAGGAGGCGCGAAGCCTGGTTCCCCTGCCGGAACTCATGCGCCAGGCCAAGCCGGGTGCCTATGTTCTGGTGGCCCAAAAAGCCGTCGACAAGCGTTTGGATGAGCAGGCGCAAGTGGATGAAGGTGCCTGCGACTACGACGAGTGCGATGGTCAGTCCGATGGTGGCTATGCCGCGCAGTGGATTGTGCATACCGACATGGGCCTCGGCGCGTTCCGCGCCGATGACGGCCTCACCCTCGTCACGCGCTCGCTGGCGAGTGCGCGCCCCGTGGCGGGCACGCGGCTGACGCTGATCGCCCGCAACAACGAGGAGTTGGGCGTGGCCGAGACCGATGCCGAGGGCAAGGCCCGCTTCCCCGCCGGTCTGCTGCGCGGCGAGGGCGGCCTGTCGCCGGTGATGGTGATGGCCTATCGCGACGGTGATTTCGCCTTCCTGGATCTGCGCCGGGCACCTTTCGACCTCTCTGACCGGGGTGTGGCGGGACGCGCCCCGGCTGGCCCGATGGATACCTTCCTTTATACGGATCGAGGCATCTACCGTCCGGGCGAGACGGTGCATCTGGTGTCCCTGCTGCGCGATTCGACCGCGCACGCCCTGAGTGGCCATACCGTGGTGGTCAAGCTGATGCGCCCGAACGGCAAGGAATATCGCCGCTATACGCTCAAGGATGAACACCAGGGTGCGGTGCAGGTCTCCGCGCAGCTGCCGGCCAGCGCCCAGCGCGGGGCATGGCGAGCGACGCTCCATACCGACCCGGAGGCGGCTGCCCTCGGCGAGGTCGGGTTCGAGGTGCAGGATTTCGTGCCGCAACGACTCGGCCTGACGATAGGCAAACCGCCCGCCAAGCTCCGGCCCGGCGAGGAACTCCATATCCCGGTCGAGGCACGTTTCCTGTATGGCGCGCCCGCATCCAGCCTGGGGGGCGAGGCGGAGTTGATCCTTGAGCCCGAACCCGCGCCCTTCCCCGGGCAGAAAGGCTTTCATTGGGGGCGGGAGGATGAGCGCTTCAACGCCGACCGTGTGGTGCTGGAGATGGCCGATACCGATGAGAGCGGCCATACCGCCGTCACCGGTACGTTCCCGGCCAGCATCGAAACCAGTCTTCCGCTCCGCGCTGACATCGGCATCGCGGTGCGCGAGCCGGGCGGACGCTCGACCGGTGAACACCTTTATCTCCCGGTGCGCACGCGGAATGTCTATCTGGGCTTGCGCCCGCTGTTCGACAGTAGCGTGCCCCATGGTCAGGGCGCCGGGTTCGAGGTGATCGCGGTGGATGCCGATGGGCAGCGGGTCGCCGTTCCGAAGCTGGAATACCGCTTCATGAAAGACGACTCGACCTGGCAATGGCACAAGCAGGCGGATGGTCGCTGGCAGTATGAGCGCATCCGGCGCGAAAAAATGCTCGCCCAGGGCGAAGGCGCCCTGAGCGCGAGCCAGATGTTGGCGCTGAAGCAGATCGTGTCCTGGGGCGAGCACCGCCTGATCGTGCGCGATGGCGAGAGCGGCGCCGAGGCCTCAATGCGTTTCTATGGCGGCTGGTACGGTTATGGTCAGGAGGCGAGCGCGGATCGCCCCGATCGGCTCAAGATCGCCGCCGATCGGCCCGGATACATGGCGGGCGATGTCGCCCGGCTGCACATCGACGCTGACTTCGCGGGCGAAGGGCTGCTGGTGATGGCCAACGAACGGGTGCATGAGGTGCGCAACTTCAGCGTTTCGGCGGGTGGCGGCGATATCGACGTCCCCGTGAGCAAGGATTGGGGCGCGGGTGCTTATGCCCTGGTCACCCTCTATCGCCCGGTCGCGGGCAAGCTCGGGCATGCCCCGGTTCGTGCCGTGGGCGTGACCTGGCTCGGATTGAATCCGGCCGCGCGCACGATCGCGGTGGAGGTGCAATCCCCCGACAAGATCAAGCCACGCCAGCACATCGAGGTGCCAGTCAAGGTCAGCGGCGGCAGGCAGGTGCATCTGACCCTGTCGGCCGTCGATCAGGGCATCCTCCAGCTCACCCGTTTCCAGACACCCGCGCCGCACAAGTATTACCTCGGTCAGCGCCGCCTTGGCGTGGGCATGCTTGATGACTACGGACGCTTGATTCGCGGTCTCGCCGCACTGGGCGAAGGGGAAGGCGGCGACGGTTTCGGCGGCAAGGGTTTGGACGTCGTGCCCGTCAAGAGCGTGGCGCTGTTCTCGGGCATCCTGACGGTTCCAGCGAGCGGGGTGGTCAAGGTTCCGCTGGATATTCCCGACTTCCAGGGCGAGCTGCGGCTGATGGCCGTGGCCTATGACGACGACAGGACCGGTTCCGGCGAGGCCCGTCTGACGGTGCGCGATCCGGTGGTGGCCGAGTTGATCCTTCCGCGCTTCCTCGCGCCGGGTGATGCGGGCGCGGCGACGGTGCTGCTGCACAATGTCGAGGGCGAGGCTGGGCAGTACCGCGCCCGCGTGGCGGCGAGCGGCCCCCTTTCCGCGGTGGGTGGAGATCGCGCGATTCAGCTCGCCCAGAACAAGCGCGAGGTCTACGGCGTGCCCCTCAAGGCTGGCGAGATCGGCACCGGTGCGGTCACCCTGGAGGTCAGCGGCCCTGGCGGCTTTTCGGTCAGGCGCGATTGGCCGATCCAGGTGCGCGCCGCGCAACACCCCATCAGCGAGGAGCGCGTGTCGGTGCTCAAGCCGGGGCAGGAGGTCGTGTTGAGCAGCGACGTGTTGCAAGGCTTCCTGCCGGGTTCGGTCAAGCTCGGGGCGAGTTTTTCGCGCTTTGCGGGCATGGACATTCCCGGCCAGTTGAAATGGCTGGATCGTTACCCCTATGGCTGCCTGGAACAGACCACCAGCCGCGCCATGCCACTGATCTATTTCAACGAGATGGCGGTGCTGGTCGGACAGAAGAGGGACAGGTATCTGGATGCGCGGGTGCAGGACGCGGTGGACCGCGTGCTGAGCATGCAAAACCCGAATGGCGGCTTCAATATGTGGGGGCCGTGGGGCAATGAGGCCTATGACTGGATCGGTGTGTTCGCGATGGATTTCCTCTATCGCGCCGCTGACAAGGGCTTCGACGTGCCGCGCGCGCCGCTGGAATTCGGTCAGCGCTGGCTTGATCGCGCGCAGCGTGGCGGCGATGCCGACGTCCGCGCCTACGCGGCATCCCTGCTGGCTCCGCGCGGCTTGGCCAATGCCGCGGACTTGCGTTATTTCCATGACCAGAACCCCCCCCTCATCGGCGATTGGCTGGGCCCACCTCGGCTTGGCCTTGCAGGCCGTGGGAGAGCGCAACCGCGCCGCGTCGGCGTTCAAGTCCGCCATCCAGCAGCTCGACGCGACGGCGAATGGTCAATATTCGACCAGCGTTTACGGCACCCGCGTGCGCGACATCTATGCGCTTGCCGCCATCCTGAGTGCGGCGGGGCAGGGTGGTATGGTTCCCGGTCTGCTGGCCAGATCGGTCCATCTGGAGCACCGCACGGCCTGGACGACCACCCAGGAAAAGGCCTGGATGTTGCTGGCCGCCGCCGAACTTGCCAGGAATGCGGGCAAGACCGGGGTAAGCGTGGATGGGGTAGCCCTGCCGCCCGGCGATCCGGTGGCGCGCTCGCTGCAAGGCGATGCGTTGCGGGTCGGCGTGAGGGTGCGCAACGAAGGGGACGGCGAGCTGTTCCAGACCCTCTCGGTCGAGAGAGTGCCGTCCGCGCCGGCCCCCGCCAGCGCCTCGGGCATGACCCTGACCAAGGAGGTCTTCGACCTGCATGGGCAACCCGCGGATCTCGCCAGGATCAAGCGCAATGACCGCCTGGTGGTGGTCATCGGTGGCATGTCGACACCCCAGGTCGCCGGTGAATACGCCCTCATCGACCTGCTTCCCGCCGGGCTGGAGATCGAGGCGAGGCTCAATCCTTCCCAGTCCGGCTACCCTTGGCTGGGAGGGCTGACGCGCAGCAACATGAGCGAAGCGAGGGATGATCGCTACATCAATGCCCTGAGCTTGCCAACCTACACCATGGCGCCGGATGACGAGGGCGTTTACCAGTGGGACTACGGGCAGGCGATCTATGCCTTCAAGGTGGCGTATCTGGCGCGTGCCGTGACTGCGGGCGAATTTGCGATGCCCGCGGCGACGGCCGAGAACATGTACGAGCCCAAGATTCAGGCCCGTACCGCCATGAGCCGCATTGTCATCTTGGAATGATGTGTTCGAATCGTCCGGGCCGAACCACACGGCGGGTCTGGACGGTCGCGGGGGTGCTGCTTGCTGGCGTCGGCCTTGCCGCGTTGAATGCCGTATTCCCGCCAGATCTGAGCCGTTACGCGGCGCGCTCCACGGTCGTGCTCGACCAGCGCGGACAGTTGCTTCGTCCTTTCACGACGCGGGAGGATACATGGCGGTTGCCGGTGACGCGGGAACAGGTCGATCCGCTGTTTCTCGCCATGCTGGTGACCATCGAGGACAAGCGCAATGCCTGGCATCCCGGGGTCGATCCGCTCGCGATCCTGCGCGCGGCTGGCCAGATGCTGCGCCATGGGCGGCCGGTATCGGGCGCATCCACCCTGGATATGCAGGCGGCACGCCTGCTGGAGCCCAAGCCGCGCACCCTGGAGAGCAAGCTTGAAGAGGCCCTGCGCGCGCTCCAGTTGCGGGCTCGCCTGGGGCGCGTCGGCGTACAGAACATCTACCTCACGCTGGCGCCCTATGGCGGAATGCTGGAGGGCGTTCGCGCCGCCAGCCTGTCCTGGTTCGGCAAGGAGCCCCTCCATCTGACGCCCGCCGAGGCGGCCCTGCTGGTGGCCTTGCCGCAATCGCCCGAGCGCTTGCGGCCGGATCGTCATCCCGAGGCGGCGCGCAAGGCGCGTGATCGCGTGCTTTCCCGCGCCGTCGAGGCCGGGCTGATCGCCAAGGATGTGGCCGGGCATGCCTTTGCCGAACCCGTCCCCCGCTATCAGCGCGCCATGCCGAGGCTGGCTCCGCATCTTGCCGAGGCGCTGGCCAACGAACTGGCCAGCGGACGGGCAGGGCAGGCAGATCAGGGGCTAAGCATCCAGAGCACGCTGGATGGAACGCTGCAGGTCTCGCTTGAGGCCCTAGGGCGAGCCTATCAGGCGGGATTGGCGCCCGGTGATGATCTCGCGGTGATGGTGCTTGCCCATGCGGGACCTCAACATGGCCCCCGTCTGATGGCCCACCTTGGCAGTGCCGACTGGCAACGCTGCCAGGTCGATCTGAGTCGGGCGGTTCGATCCCCCGGTTCGACGCTCAAGCCCTTTATCTATGCCATCGCCTTCGACGATCTTTCGGTGCATCCCTACACCCTGCTTGACGATATGCCCAAGAGCTTCGGCGGTTGGCGCCCCGGTAACTTCGATCACGCCTATCACGGCGTCATGACCGCTCGCGAGGCCTTGCAGCGCTCGCTCAATATCCCGGCGGTCAGCGTTCTGGAGCGGGTTGGCGCCGCGCGCATGAGCGCCTTGCTGCAACAGTCCGGCGCAAGGCTGAGTCTTCCCGGTGGACTGGAACCGGGGCTGCCTCTGGCCCTGGGCGGGGTTGGCGTTCGCCTGACGGACCTCGCCATGTTGTATGCGGGGCTGGCGGGGCAGGGGGTGGTCAGGCCCATCCGGACGCGGCTTCATGACGCCGGACAAGGCGGGTATCGATTGGTCGGCGAGGAAGCGGCTTATGCCGTGCTCGACATTCTGCAAGGTAGTTCGACCCCCGCGGGTGTCGCCGCACAGCGCTCCGTGCGGGAGGGGCGCAAGATCGCATTCAAGACCGGAACATCCTACGGCTATCGCGATGCCTGGACGGTCGGGGTGTCGGTCGATTACACCGTGGCGGTATGGGTCGGTCGTCCCGATGGCGGGTCCATGCCCGGCGCGATGGGCTTGAACAGCGCGGCGCCCCTGATGTTCCGGCTGTTCGATCTGCTGCCGCCCGATCATGGGGCGCGCCGCTTGCCCGGGAATCTCAACCACGTGCTCCTTCAGCGTCAGCCGCCACCCGCGCTCACCCGTCTGGATGACGCGAACCCCGCCGGTGGTGAGGCGCGGCGCGAGCGGTTGCGCATCCTGTTCCCGCCCGATGGCGGGAGCGTGGAGCCGATCGCCGAGGGCGTCGCCCTTGTGGCTGAGGGCGGCAAGCCCCCGCTGCGCTGGGTGGTCAACGGCATGCCGCTTGGTGAGGGCGAGCGTTTCTGGCGGCCCGAGGGCGACGGTTTCGCCAGCGTCGTCGTGCTGGATAGCGATGGTCAGCGCGCGCAGGTTCGCATTCGAGCCCTCTCGCCCGGAAGCGATTGACGTCATCTATGCTCGCGATTGAAACAAATCACCGCAGGCCATCGTTTTATTGACTAGTCTCTGACTCGAACCCCCACTCGAGGAGATGACATATGGCCAAGAGCACATCGAACCCATCCGCCGCGATGAGCGCCATCAATATCGGTCTGGACGACAAGCAGCGTGAGACGATTGCCGCGGGTCTTGCCAGCCTGCTGGCGGATTCCTACTCGCTGTTCCTGATGACCCACAACTTCCACTGGAACGTGGTCGGGCCG
>SDAY01000016.1 GCA_006212015.1 Halothiobacillaceae bacterium | reverse complement strand
CCTCTTCAGGCAACAGGTCCAGCTTGTTGAGCACCAGCCAGCGCGGGCGGTCCAGCAGCTCCTCGCTGTACTTCTCAAGCTCGCCGAGAATGACCCTGGCGTCATGGACCGGATCGGCGTCAGGGTCCAGCGGCGCCACATCCAGCACATGCAGCAGCAGGCCGGTGCGCGAGAGGTGCTTGAGGAACTGGATGCCCAGCCCCGCGCCCTCGGCCGCGCCCTCGATCAGGCCCGGAATGTCGGCCACCACGAAGCTGCGGTGGGCCTCGACGCTGACCACGCCGAGGTTCGGATGCAGGGTGGTGAAGGGGTAGTCCGCCACCTTCGGGCGGGCGGCGGAGATGGCGCGAATCAGGGTCGACTTCCCGGCATTGGGCAAGCCCAGCAGGCCCACGTCCGCAAGGACCTTCAGTTCCATGTGCAGCTCGCGCTCGTCGCCCTCGGAGCCGTGCGAGCACTGGCGGGGGGCGCGGTTGGTCGAGCTCTTGTAGCGCGTGTTGCCCAGGCCATGGAAGCCGCCACGCGCGACCAGCACGCGCTGGCCGGCCTCGACCACGTCGCCGATCAATTCCTCGGTATCCGCATCGTAGATCATGGTGCCGACGGGCACGGGAATCTCGAGATCCTCGCCCTTGGCGCCGGTCATGTTGCGGCCCGCGCCATTCTTGCCGCGCTGCGCGTCGAAGCGACGCTGGAAGCGGAAATCCGCCAGCGTGTTCAGGTCGGGCATCCCGACCACGTACACGCTGCCGCCATCGCCGCCATCGCCGCCATCCGGCCCACCCATGGGGATGAACTTCTCGCGGCGGAAACTGGCCACCCCGTTGCCACCGTCGCCGGCCTTGACGTGGATGTTTGCTTCATCGACGAACTTCATTCAGATACCCACGGGCTTGAAATGTAAAAAAGCCCCGACAAGGCGGGGCTATGCGTCTGGAGTGATCTCGACCTGAATCAGGCGGGGACGACACTCACAAAGCGACGGTTCTTCGGGCCCTTGACCTCGAACTTGATGGTACCGTCGATCTTCGCGAACAGGGTGTAATCCTTGCCGCAGCCCACGTTGGTACCCGGATGGAACTGGGTGCCGCGCTGGCGGACGATGATGTTACCCGCGGTGGCTGCCTGGCCGCCGTAGAGCTTCACGCCCAGACGCTTGGATTCTGAATCACGACCGTTGCGGGAACTGCCCGCGGCCTTCTTGTGTGCCATGGCCCGTTACCTCGATTAAGCGGAAATACCGGTGATTTTGATTTCGGTGAAATACTGGCGATGTCCCATGTGCTTCATGTGATGCTTGCGGCGACGGAACTTCAGGATTTCGATCTTCTTGTGACGGCCGTGGCTCAGAACCTCGGCGGACACCTTGGCGCCCTGGACCAGCGGGGAACCGACCTTGAAGTCGGCGCCGTCAGCCACCAGCAGCACCTGATCGAGCTCGATGGTCGAGCCCACGTCGGCGGTCAGCAGTTCGACGCGCAGGTACTCGTCTTTCTCGACGCGGTACTGCTTGCCGCCTGTCACGATCACTGCGTACATGATGGTGTGCTCCAAATAAAATTTGAATGTATTAAAGGGCGCGCATTGTATGCCCGGAGGCAACCCGCGTCAAATACTTCCACCCAGCATGCACCGATCGGCTTGACACTCCCGGCGTGGCTTCCCTAGCATCGCTGGGGTTTGCCCTTTCCCCAACGACGAAGCCGACTTCATGAATATCGAGCAGGTACGCCACGCCAGCGCGGACGAGATGACCCGCATCAATCAGCTGATCGAGCGCAGCCTGCATTCCGAAGTCACGCTCGTCAACCAGCTCTCCGCCTACATCATTCACGGCGGCGGCAAGCGCCTCCGCCCCCTGCTGCATCTGCTGGCCGCGCGCGCCGCCGGATACGAGGGCGAGCAGCATTTCACCCTCGCCGCGGTGATCGAATTCATCCACACCGCCACCCTGCTGCATGACGACGTGGTGGACGAGTCCGGCATGCGCCGGGGCCGCGAGACCGCCAACGCCATGTTCGGCAACGCCGCCAGCGTGCTGGTGGGGGACTTCCTCTATTCGCGCGCCTTCCAGCTGATGGTCGGCCTCGGCCGCATGCGGGTGATGGAGATCCTCGCCGGCACCACCAACATCATCGCCGAGGGCGAGGTCATGCAGCTGATGAACTGCAACGACCCGGACACGACCGAGGTGCATTACATGGAGGTCATCCGCTGCAAGACCGCGCAGCTGTTCGAGGCCGCCGGGCGGCTCGGCGCCGTGCTCGCCGACGCACCCGCGGAGGTCGAGGAGGCCCTGGCGGCCTATGGCCTGCACCTCGGCAACGCCTTCCAGCTGATGGACGACGCGCTCGACTACGAGGCCGACCCTGAAAAAACGGGCAAGAACGTCGGCGACGACCTGGCCGAGGGCAAGCCCACCCTGCCGCTGATCCACGCCATGCGGCACGCGAATGCCGAGGATGCGGCCATCATCCGCCTAGCCATCGAGCAGGGCGGCCTCGATCATTTGGATACCGTGCTCAAGGCCATTGCAAATGCCGGATCACTTGAATATACTGCGCGCCTTGCGATGAACGAGAGCGAGCAAGCCATTGCCGCCCTTGCCATCCTGCCCCCGTCGCCGCATCGTGAAGCGCTCGAGACCATCGCGCGATTCGCGGCAGCCCGGGACCACTAGTCGGAGTGTGGCTCAGCTTGGTAGAGCACTACGTTCGGGACGTAGGGGTCGTAGGTTCGAATCCTATCACTCCGACCATCTTTTCCCGCAGACCCTGATTTCCAGGGCAGCACCGATGAAGCCGCGACCGCCGGCCGATTCCACCCCCCCTTGATCATCCGATGAAGAAACCGCAAGCAGCCTGTCGGGCTTGAGCGGCTGAAGCGAAAAATACAGGCTCCCAGGCGCGGCCTTGGTCATGCGCCGAGCGCTCACGCCCTGATCGGCCGCTCCGGCCGCCCGAACGCCCAGCCCTGCATGTGGCTCACGCCGAGTCTCTCGAAGTCCTGCCGCTGCGCCTCGGTCTCGATCCCTTCCGCCACCACATCGAAGCCGCCGTCGCGCAGCATGTCGATGACATGCACCACCATGCCGCGCTGCGCCCGGTCCTGCCCGTAGACCTCGATCAGGCTGCGGTCGAGCTTGACGATGTCCACCGGCATGCGCGCGAGGTAGCGCAGCGAGGAATAGCCGCTGCCGAAATCGTCCAGCGCCACAAGCAGCCCCATGGCGCGGAAGCGCCCGAGGGCATGGGTCATGTACTCGAAGCGCGAGATGAGGGTGGTCTCGGTGATCTCCAGCACGATCTTGTGGCTCTGAACAAAGCGGGAGAGCGACTCGATCTCGACCATGATCTCGGGCTCGGCGATGGTCTCGCCGTCAAAATTGATCGACACCCCGCTGCCCTCGGGGATCCGCCCGGCGCGCAGGTCGGCGATGACGCCGCGCAGCACGGCGAGGTCCAGCCGGCCCTGCAGGCCGCGGCGCTGCGCCACGGGGAGGATGTCCGCCGGCCCGATGACGCCCTCGGCGTCCTCGATGCGCAGCAGGGCCTCGTAATAGGCCGGCCGCCCGCTGGCGGCATGCACGATGGGCTGGTAGTGCATGGCGATGCCCTTGCCCGAGGTCACGGACTCGAGCACCGTCTCCACCACCCGGCTGGAGCACTCGCCCATGCCATGCCCCAGGGCCTCGTGGAACAGCACCACCTTCTGCTCGCCGACGCCGCGCTTGGCGTGATACATGGCGAGATCCGCCTGCTTGAGCAGTTCGACATACCCCTTGCAGGAGTGCTCGCTGGCCGCGATGCCGATGCTGACGCGCAGCCTTTCGCGCATCCCCAGCCTGTCGACGTCGTAGGCGCCGATCGCCACGCGGCAACGCTCGGCCACCTGCAGGGCCTGCGCCTCGCCGGCCCCCCACAGGATGGCGATGAATTCGTCCCCGCCCAACCGGTAGAGCCGGTCCTCGCGCCTCAGTTCGCCCTGCGCGAGCCGCGCGACCTCCTGCAGGACGCGATCCCCGGTCTCATGGCCATAGCTGTCGTTGATGACCTTGAAGAAGTCGCAGTCGAGCAGCATCAGGGCCAGCGGCTCATCGCCCCCCTGAGGGCAGCACGCCCCCCAGTCCTCGTCGAAAGCGCTACGATTGAAGGCGCCCGTCAGGGCATCCACATGGGCCTCGGCCCACAGCCGGGCATTGCTGCGATCCAGCGCGTCATGGGCCTGTTCGAGCGAGCGCCGGTAGTCGTGCAGGGCCTGGCGCACCTCGATGAGCTCATGCACGGGGATCAGCTCGCGGCCGCCCTCCACGGAAGGCCGGCCCTGGCGCAGGCCGGCCAGCTCGTCGCGCAGCAGCCGCAGGGGGCGAGCGAACAGGCGCGTCACCAGCAGGTAGTTGAGCGCCACAAGGATGAGGAAGGCCAGCATCAGCTGCAGCAGGGTCTGGCGCACGAGATCGGGGAGGATCGAGACCCAGGCCGCCTGGCGGGGCTTGAATTCGATCATGTCCTGGGCCTCGGAGGGATCGTGCATCCCGCTCACGCCGGCCCTGAGCGCCAGGCTGTCCGCGTCGAGATAGGTGAAGCGGTGCACGGTGCGCAGGGCGTTGAGCAGGTCGACGCGCAGGCCCACATAGCCGATGGGCTCACCCCGGCCCCCGTCTTCACGCACCCCGGCGAACTGGGCAAGACAAAGATTCCCCTGATTGACGACCAGCATGCCCGCCCTCCCCTCGGGAAGATTCGCGGGCAGCATGGCCTTGAAGCTTGAGAGCAGCGCGCCGCCCCGGTCGTAGAGTTCGAGCCCGCGCATATAGGCCGGCCACAGCCCCTGCGCCGTCGCGCGGTTGTCCCGCCAGTAGGTGTAGCAGGTCGGCATGGCCAGTTGCTTGCGCGCCTCGTCCCAGCTTGCGATCTGCTCGGCGAGGCTCGCGGCCTGCGCGAGGGTGTTCTCGATCGCGCGCTCGAACTCGAGGCGCGCCGCTGCCTCGCCCTCGCGCTGTTGCGCCAGCTCGATGGCGTGCAGGCGGTCGAGCATGTGCATGCCCAGGCCCGCGAGCGTCACCAGCCCCAGGACCAGCAGCGCGATGGCATAGGCGCGCACGCCGGGCGCCCGCCGCTTCATGGCGCCCCCCAGGGGAAGACGATCCGTGCAAGTCTCGCCATGCTCAACGGGACTTGAGCATGGCGGGCAAGGCGACGTTCACAGGCCCAGCAGAGCCATTGACGATGTGCCACATGATCCATGTAGCCCCCAAAAATATTTTGAGCGCGGAATCTACCACTTTCCCGCCCGGGTGGGCATGACAATCTCCACTCAATACAGCGTGGACTCCCCTTCCGGGCGGGTCTTGAACAGCTTGAAGGTCCACATGTACTGGGCGGGATCCTCGCGAATCATGGCCTCCAGCACGCGGTTCATGCGCTCGGTGTCGGCCTGCATGTCCCCGGTCGGGTAGTCGTCCAGCGGCGGCTGGATGTGAATGTGGTAGAAACCCGTCGCGGGATCGAGCCGGGTGATGTAGGGCAGCACCACCGCGTCGCCCAGCCGCGCCAGCCTTCCGAGCATGGGCACGGTGGCCTTGGGCACGCCGAAGAAGGGCGCGAACAGGGCATGCTCGCGGCCGAGGTCCTCGTCCGGGATGTAGTAGACCAGGGTACTGGCCTTGAGCGCCTTGACCAACGGTCGCAGGCCGTCCTCACGCGGCAGAAGACGTGCGCCAAAACGGGTGCGGCCATGGGTCATCCAGGCGTCGATGAAGGGCTTGCGGGTCGGATTGTAGGGACCGAGGCCATCGCCGCAGGCGATCGACAGCCAGACCGCCCCCATGTCCAGCCCGACCACATGCCCGGTCACCACGAGCGGCGCGCGACCAGCGGCGATCACGGCCCGAAGATGCTCCTCGCCATGCACCTGACAGCGCTGCGTCAGGGCCTGCTTGCCGCGCATCCAGAGATACCCCTGGTCGAGCAGCGCCTGCCCGGCGCGCTCGAAGGACTGCCGCGCCAGCGCGTCCCGTTGCGCCTGCGTCCAGTCGGGAAAGCACAGGCCGAGATTGATGGCGACGATGCGCCGCCGCTTGGCATTGCGCCGCATCATCTGGCGGCCGAGCCAGGCCCCCAGCCCCATGCGCCCGCGCAGCGGCAGCCAGGCGATGCCCCAGAGCAGCAGGATGCCGAGCCACAAGCCCCAGTAGCGCGGATGCCAGAGGGCGGGGGTGCGGAGGGGCCTGGGCAGGGTCAAGGCTTCATTCCCACGAAGGCGGCCAGGGCGCGCATCCCCTCGCTCAGATCGCCTGCCAGACCGTCTTCGCGGTAGGCCACCGGGCGCAGCGGGGCGAACAGCCGCAACAGTTCGCCCGGCGCCAGCAGGAAGGCGGGGTTGGAGGGGGCCGCGCCGTGCGGCGGGCGCTCGGCCGTGAAGGTCTGGTAGAACAGCAGGCCGCCGGGGCGCAGGGCGTCGATCAGGCGCGGCGCGAGGGCGCGGTCGAGAAAATGGCTGACGACGATGACGTCGAAGGATGCGGGCGCCGGGGGATCGGCGACCACGTCGCGCACCTCGGCGACCAGACTCAGGCCTCGCGCGGCAGCCTCGACCGAAAGGCGCTCGATGGCGACGGCGGAAAAATCCCAGGCCGTGACGTTCATGCCATGCCCGGCCAGCAGCAGGGCGTTGGCCCCGAGCCCGCAGGCAAGATCCAGCGCATCCCCGCAGGCGGGCAGCATGTGGGCATGCTCGCGCAGCACCCAGGCGGGCTCGCCGGGCGTGGCCTCGGCATGGCGGGCATTCCAGGTCTCGATGCGGGCGCTCATCGGCGCCAGAACATCGGGGTGAACAACACGAGCAGGGTGAAGATCTCCAGGCGGCCGAGGATCATCGCCACGCAGCCGACCCATTTCGCCGCGTCCGGCACGGTGGCGAAGCTGGCCGCGACCTCGCCAAGCCCCGGACCGAGGTTGGTCAGGGTGGCCGCCACCGCGCCGAAGGCGGTGACCTCGTCCAGGCCGATGCCGAGCATGAGCAGCATCAGCACCAGGGCCACGCCGATGTAGGCGGAGAAGAAGCCCCACACGGCCTGCACCACCCGGTCCGGTGCCACGCGACCGCCGATCTTGACCGGCAGTTCGGCCTGCGGGTGCACCAGCTGCTTGAGCTCGCGCATACCCTGCTTCATCAGCAGCATCACCCGCATGACCTTCATGCCGCCGCCGGTCGAGCCGGTGCAGCCTCCCATGAAGGCCAGCAGCACGATCAGCACCGGCAGGAAGCCCGGCCAGAGCGTGATGTCCGCCGTGGCGAAGCCCGTGGTGGTGGCGTAGGAGACCACGTTGAAGGCCGCGTAGCGCAGCGCCGTGAAGAACCCCTCGTACACGCCGCCGCCCCACAGCACCACGCTGTAAAGCAGGATCATGGCCAGCAGCACGCCGAGGTAGAAGCGAAATTCCGAGTCATGCAGATAACCCTGCACCGAGCGCCGGCTCCAGGCGACGAAATGCAGGGTGAAGTTCACCCCGGCGAAGGCCATGAACAGGGTCGCCATCGCATCGAGCAAGGCGCTGTCGTAGAAGCCGAAGCCCGCGTCATGGGTGGAAAAGCCGCCGATGGCGATGGTCGAGAAGCTGTGGCCGATGGCGTCGAACCAGCTCATCCCGCCCATGCGATAGGCCAGCGCGGCCAGGAGCGTGAGGCCAAGATAGATGTACCAGAGCGTCTTGGCCGTGTCGGCGATGCGCGCGGTCAGCTTGGTGTCCTTCATCGGCCCCGGCGTCTCGGCCTTGTAGAGCTGCATGCCGCCCACGCCCAGCAGCGGAAGGATGGCGACCGCGAGCACGACGATGCCCATGCCGCCCAGCCACTGCAGCTGCTGGCGGTAGAACAGGATGCTGTGCGGCAGCTCATCGAGGCCCGACAGCACCGTCGCGCCGGTGGTGGTCAGGCCGGACACAGCCTCGAACACCGCATCGGTCAGCGACATGTCCGGCCGTTCGGCGAGGAAGAGGGGCACCGCCCCCGACGCCCCGAGCACCACCCAGAACATCACCACCACGACGAAGCCGTCGCGCAGCTTGAGTTCCTTCTTCAGGCGCCGCACCGGCCAGAAGATCAGCAGGCCGAGGATGAACAGCCATGCGAAGCCCTGCACGAAGGGCAGGACCGCGCCATCGCCGAAATGCAGGCCGACCGCGACCGGCGGCAGCATGGACAGGCTGAAGATCAGCAGAAGCAGGCCCAGCACCCGCTGGACGACGGAGAACTGCATGGCGCCTACCCGAAGAAGTTGAAGCCGACCTGGAACAGCTGCTCCACGGCCCGCACCTTGCGCTTGTCGGTCAGGAAGAGGATGACATGGTCATCGGATTCGATCACCGTGTCGCCGTGGGCGATGATGACCTCGTCCCCGTCGCGCACCAGCGCGCCGATGCTCACGCCCTCCGGCAGCTTCAGCTCAGCGAGGCGACGCCCGACCACCCGCGAGGTCAGCCTGTCGCCCACGGCGATGATCTCCATGGCCTCCGCCGCGCCCCGGCGCAGGGAGTGCGCCGCCGTGACATCACCCCGGCGCAGGTGCGCCAGCAGGGCGCTGACGGTGATCAGCTGCGGGGAGATCACCACGTCGATGGCGGAGGATTCGATCAGGTCGACGTAGACCGTGCGGTTGATGATGGCCATCGCCTTGCGCGCCCCCAGCCGCTTGGCCAGCATGGCGGAGAGGATGTTGTTTTCGTCGTCGTTGGTGACCGACAGGAACAGGTCCATGTCCTCCACGTTCTCCTCGCGCAGCAGATCCTCGTCGGTGGCATCGCCGCGCAGCACGATGGCATCGTGCAGCTCCTCGGCCAGACGCTTGGCGTTGGCCGGGTTGTGCTCGATCACCTTGATGTTGGCGCGGCTCTCGAGCGCCTTGGCCAGGCCGCGCCCGATGTTGCCGCCGCCCGCGATCATGATGCGGCGGTAGGGGCTCTCCATCCGGCCGAGCTCGGCCATCACCGCGCGGATATGCTCGCGCGCGGCGATGAAGAACACCTCGTCCTCGTGCTGGATCACCGTGTCGCCGGCCGGCATGATCGCCTGCCCCCGGCGAAAGATCGCCGCCACGCGGGTGTCGACGTTGGGCATGTGCTCGCGGATGTCGCGGATCGGATGACCCACCATCGGCCCGCCGGCCACCGCGCGCACGCCGACCAGGCGCACCCGGCCGCCGGCGAAATCAAGCACCTGCAGGGATCCGGGATAGGCCACCAGGCGGGCGATATGCTCCTGGATCAGCGTCTCCGGACTGATGATGACGTCGATGTGGAAATAACCCTCCTCGAAGATCGAGGCGTTTTCCTTGTATTCCGGCGCGCGCAGGCGGGCGATCTTGACCGGGGTGTGGAACAGCTTCCAGGCCAGCTGGCAGGCCACCATGTTCACCTCGTCGCTGTGGGTCACCGCCAGCAGCATGTCCGCGTCGTCCACGCCGGCGGCCGCCAGCACCGAGGGGTGCGAGGCCAGGCCGGTCACGGTGCGGATATCCAGCTTCTCCTGCAGCTCGCGCAGCAGGGCAGCGTTGGTGTCGACCAGGGTGATGTCGTTGTTCGGCTCGCTGGCAAGCTGGGTCGCCGCCGTCGTACCGACCTGACCGGCGCCAAGGATGACGATCTTCATGCGATGGTCACCCGTCCTTGTCGTCGGAGTCGCGGCTGCCGGCATCCTTGACCCCCAGCGCCTTGAGCTTGCGGTAGAGGTTGGTGCGCTCCATCCCGGTGCGGCGCGCCAGTTCGGTCATGCTGCCCTGGCTCAGGCGCAGCTGCGCCTCCAGATAGGCCCGCTCGAAGGCATCGCGCGCATCGCGCAGGGGCTGGGCGAGTTCGACCTCGACCGCCAGGCGCCCGCCATGCTCGCGCACCAGGGTTTCCTCGGCGGCCGATCCGCCCCGCCCGCCCAGGGCCTGACGCGCCTCGGCAAGCCCGATGCGCTCGCCCGACGCGAGGATGAACAGGCGCTGCACCACGTTCTTCAGCTCGCGCACGTTGCCCGGCCAGCCGTAGACGGTCAGCAGGGCGAGCGCATCGGCGTCCAGCCGGCGGGCGGGCGCCCCGTCCTGCTCCTGCACGCGGCGCAGCTCGAATTCGAGCAGCTGCGGGATGTCCTCGGCGTGGTCGCGCAGCGGCGCGATGCGCAGGGGCAACACGTTGAGGTGATAGTAGAGATCCTCGCGGAAGCGCCCGGCACGAACCTCCTCGGCCAGGTCGCGCGCGGTCGCGGCGATCACGCGCACGTCCACATGCACCGGCTCGCTGCCGCCCACGCGCACGAAGCTCTGGCTCTCCAGCGCGGACAGCAGCTGCGTCTGCACGCCCTTGTCGAGATCGGCGACCTCGGCCAGGAACAGGGTGCCGCCATGCGCCTGCTCGAGCAGGCCGTAGCGGACCCGCTCGCCACTCTCGCTGCCGAACAGCTCGACCGCCGCGCCCTGACGGGTATTGAGGGTGGCGAGGTTGACCTCGATGAAGGGCTGATGACGGCGATGCCCCAGGCCATGGATGAAACGGGCGAAGGTCTGCTTGCCGACGCCCGGCTCGCCGCTGATCAGCACCCAGCCGTCCGTGTCCGCCAGGCGGCGGGCCTGCGCCTTGAGCGCCTGCATGTAGGCGGAATCGCCCACCGGCTCGAACAGGATGCGCTGCTCGCGCTTGAGGCGGGCGTTTTCCTGCGCAAGGCGCTGGGCCTGCAGCGCGTTCTCCACCATCAGCAGCAGCTTGTCGAGGGAGAGGGGCTTCTCGATGAAGTCATAGGCCCCCAGCCGGATCGCCTCGACCGCCGTTTCCAGCGTGCCATGGCCGGACATCATCACCACCGGCGCGGGCAGGCCGCCATGCGCGTGCCAGTGCCGCAGCAGGCCGAGGCCGTCCATCTCCGGCATCCACACGTCGAGCAGGATCAGGTCGGCTCGGCGGGCCTGCAGGGCGGCCTGGGCGGCTGTCGCGCCTTCGGCGGTGGCGACGCTGTAGCCCTCGTCCTCGAGGATGTCGCGTACGGAGGCGCGGATATCCGGTTCATCGTCCACGATCAGGATATGTGCGTTCGGCATGTTTTCCTCAGGTCAACTCGGTACGGCCGCGGCCGGCAGCAAGATCAGTACGCGCGCCCCGCCCTCGGCGGGATTGAAGGCGTGCACGCGTCCGGCATGCTCCTCGACGATCTTTTTCACAATGGCAAGCCCCAGTCCGGTGCCTTTCGGTCGCGTGGTGACATAGGGCTCGAAGATATGCTCGACCAGCTCGGGAGGGAAGCCCGGACCGTTGTCGCCCACGCACAGCTCGACCCCATCTTCGTCTGCCCGCAAGCGGGTGCGCAAGGTCACGGTGGGCCCGGCGGGCGATGTCACGCCGGATTCCTGCAGGGCCTCCACCGCGTTCTTGACCAGGTTGTGCAGCAGCTGGCGCAGCCGTCCCGTGTCGCCATCCACCCACAGCGGCTGCTCGGCCAGATCGCGACGCACGCGCACCGCGCCACCGCGATAGAGATCGACAACATCCCGCACCAGGGCATTCAGATCAAGCTTTTCGAGCTGGAATTCCGGGGTACGGGCATATTCGGCAAACTCGTTGACCATGTGCTTCATGGCCTCGACCTGCTGGACGATGGTATGGGTGGCGCGTTCCAGCACCTTGCCATCCTCCTCGCCCACCACCGGCCCGAGCCTGCGGCGCAGGCGCTCGGCGGACAGCTGGATCGGCGTCAGCGGGTTCTTGATCTCGTGCGCCAGGCGCCGGGCCACCTCGCTCCAGGCCGCGTCGCGCTGGCCCTGGATGATGGCGGTGATGTCGTCCATGACCAGCACCAGGCCGCCCTCCTCCCCACTGTGCATGTCATGGGCCAGCGGCGCGCCGCGCAGCATCAGGATGCGTCGCCCCGACTCGCTGAACAGCCGCACCTCCTGGCCCAACTCCACCACGCCCTCGTGATCCAGCCAGGCATGCAGGGCCTCGCACAGGGGGTTCAGGTGCGCATGCACCAGGCACAGGCCATGCAGGCTGGACTGCTGCAGCTCGTCCAGCGACACGCCCAACATGGTCGCGGCGGCCGCATTGGCGTGGCGCACCTGGGCGTGCTCGTCCAGTGTCAGCACCCCGGATGAGAGATGCTGCAACACGGTTTCAAGGTAGTCCCGCTGGGCATCCGCATCCTCCTTGAGCCGATGCGCCTCTTCGGTGCTCTCGGCAATCCGCGCGGTCATGGTATTGAACGAGCGTACCAGCAGGCCGAGGTCGTCGTTGCGCTGCACCGGCAGGCGCAGGCTGTAATCGCCCGCCGCCACCGCACGGGTGCCGAGCGCCAGCTCGCGGATCGGCGCGGACAGGCGGCGTGCCGCCACGAAGGCCAGCCATACTGCGGTCAGGGCGGAAAGCAAAAGTGCCAGGCCAAGGGCAAGGGCGAAATTCTGTTTCAGACCATGGCGCAGGTAGATCAGCTCCCGGTACTGGTGAAAGGCGTCCTGCACGCTGGTCGCCAGGGTCGCCAGACGCGGGTCGACCGGGAACATGGCCTGCAGCAGCCAGGTCTCGCTGCGGAGGCCGGACAGTCCTGTCCGGCCTCCCTCGGGATCGCCAAGCGATCCAGCGCCGCTGTTCAGGCCGTAACCCCGCATCGGTGTCAGCACCCGGATCACCAGCCGGTCGAGCTGGGCGGGCTCCAGCCCGATGTAGTCGTTGCCCTGGCGCACATGCATCAGCATGGCCTCGCTGGGCCGCGCGGGCAGGATGCCCTGGGTGTCGTCGCTGGCCGAGGCGATGATCATGTTGCCCGCCCCGAACAGGGTCATCTCGGTCGCCTCGGTCTCGCGCCGCAGGGTGTCCAGCTCCAGCGCGGCATGCTCGGCATCGGTATCCGCCATCATGCCGCTGACCCGCGTGGTGACCCGCAAGGCCTCGCGCATGCGCACCTCGAGCGAGGCGCGCGAGAGCTCCAGCGCGTCGCCCAGGGCCTGCTCGATGCGCACGTCGAACCAGCTGTCGATGCCGCGCTGGATGAAGTCGAGCGAGAAGTAGAAAACGATGGCGACCGGCGCGAGGCTGAGGGCCACGAAGGCGCCAAGGAAGCGCGTGGTCAGGCGCGCGCCGGGCACATGGGCGCGCACGCTCTGCACCAGCCGCCACAGGTTGGCCACCACCACGCCCAGCAGGAACAGCACGCCGACCACGTTGAAGCCGAGCAGCCAGAGGTACAGCGATTCGTAACGGGTGGAACTCCGCAGCGCGTCGGCCAGCAGATAGAGCGAGATCAGCAGCAGGATGACCACCAGCGCACTGACCCAGGGCACCAGTGGCCGCAGCCTGCGGCGATAGAACACGCGAAGGGTCAGGGCGCCCATAGATACCACTCGCTGGCGAGCTGCCAGCGGTCGGAGAAGTAGGCGCGCGGACGCATCGGCAGGGGCAGGTTCTCGAGCACCAGGCGCAGGCGGGTACGGCCGCGATAGGCGCCGTTCTTCGGGAATGCGCTGGCGGGCGCCAGCGCCAGCGCGCGCAGATGGGTCAGCGCCTCGAGGGCGCCATCGAGCGTGGCGAAAGTCGCGCTCTCCTCGCTGTCAGGCCAGATCACCCGATACAGGCGGCTGAGGGCGTGGTATTCGATGCGGGCATGAATGGCCTGGCTCTCGACATCGCGCGACCACAGCCAGGGGCGCTCCTGCTCCACCGAGAACTCCCAGGCGAAGGTCAGCGGAACCCCGCTCAGCAAGGCCTCGCGTTGCGCATCGAACAGATCGACGCGGGCGTCGGCATCCACATAGAGCATGCCCTCGCGCACCTCGGCGGCGACGTGAGTGACCCGCACCTCGCCCGCATGCAGCGGGGCCAGCCCGACCAGCCAGCCGAGCAGCCCGACAAGCAGCCAGGATTTCATGCGCTTTTCTCGAGCAGGCAGTAGTAGAAGCCGTCCATGCCATCCTCTCCTGGAAGGATCTGCCGACCATGCGGCAAGGCGCGCCCCCAGTCGGCCTCGATCGGGCGTTCCATGACTTCAGCCTGCCTGACCAGAAACGCCGCCACGCGCAGATCGTTTTCCTCGCGCAGGATCGAGCAGGTCATGTAGAGCATCTGCCCTCCCGGCGCGAGCAGGGGCCAGAGGGCATCCAGCAGACGATCCTGCTGTCCGGCCAGCGCCGCGATGTCCTCGGGACGGCGCAGGCGCTTGATGTCCGGGTGACGGCGAATCACGCCCGTCGCCGAACAGGGGGCGTCGAGCAGGATCAGGTCGAAGGCCTTGCCATCCCACCAAGTCTCAGGCTCGCCCGCATCGGCGGCCACGGTCTCGGCCGACAACCCCGCACGGGCCAGGTTTTCCCGCACACGTTCCAGCCGCTGCGCATCGCCATCCAGCGCCAGCATGGCAAGGCCCGGCTGCCGCTCCAGCAGGGCGAGGGTCTTGCCGCCCGGCGCGGCGCAGGCATCCAGCACGCGCTGCCCCTGATGCAGATCGAGGATGGCGGCGCAGAGCTGCGCGGCCTCGTCCTGCACCGACACCTCGCCCTCGGCGAAACCTGGCAGGCGATCCACCGGCATGGCGCGCGTCAACGTGATGCCCAGCGGCGCATGGCGGGTCGGCCCGGCCTCGATCCCGGCCGCGCCCAGGCGGGCAAGATAGGCCCCGCGATCCGTTTTCGCCCCGTTCACCCGCAAGGTCATGGGCGGGTGCTGGCGCAGGGCCTCGGCGGCGGCCTCATGCTCGGCCGGCCAGTCCTTGACCAGACGCTTCCACAGCCAGCCTGGCAGGGCGTGGCGCACCGCCGGATCGGCCTTGTCGAGCTGTCCAAGCCGCGCGTCGCGTTCGCGCATGAAGCCGCGCAGCACGCCGTTGACCAGCCCGCCCATGCGGCGGGCCTTGAGACCGGCGGCCGCCTCCACCGTGGCATGCACGGCGGCATGCTCCGGCACGCGGGTGTGCAGGAGCTGGTACAGGCCGACCAGCAGCAGGGCGAACACCTCGGCGGGCTTGGGGCGCGACTTCACCAGCCCGTCGGCGATGAAGGCCAGCGGCTCGAATTCGCGCAGCACGCCGTAGGCCAGCTCCTGCGCAAGGCCGCGGTCACGGGCGGGCAGGCCCGCCAGCAGGGGCGGCAGGGCATCGCTCAGTGAACGCCCGGACAGCACGGCGGCCACGGCGCGGGCGGCGACCGCCCTTGTCGCGGCCATCAGGCGCCCAGCACTTCGCCCAGCATCGGCTGGGCATTGAGGAAATCGGCGGCGGACAGCGGCTTGCCGCCCGGGCGCTGGACCTGTTCGAGGCGCAGCAGGCCGTCGCCGGTGGCGATGTCGATGCCCTCGCGCCCGGCGGCGACCACGGTGCCGACCGGCTTGCCGGACGACCCCTCGACCGCCACGGCGCGCCAGACGCGGAAGGTCTCGCCGCGCCAGGTCGTCTCGGCCACCGGCCAGGGATTGAAGGCCATCACCCGGCGCGCCAGCTCGATGGCGGGCAGGGACCAGTCGATCCTCGCCTCGGCCTTGTCCAGCTTTTTCGCATAGGTGACCCGCGCCTCGTCCTGCGCCTCGCCCTTGAGCGTTCCGGCCAGCAGTTCGGGGAGGTGCTTCATCAGCAGATCGGCGCCCATCGTGGCGAGGCGGTCATGCAGGGCCTGCGCGGTATCGGTCGGAGCGATCGGGAAGACGGACTTGGCCAGCATGTCGCCGGTGTCCAGCCCCACATCCATCCGCATCAGGGTGATGCCGGTCTCGGCGTCGCCCGCCTCGATGGCGCGCTGGATCGGCGCCGCGCCGCGCCAGCGCGGCAGCAGGCTGGCATGCAGGTTGACGCAGCCGCGGGTCGGCATGTCCAGCACCTCCTTGGGCAGCAGCAGGCCGTAGGCCGCCACCACCATCAGGTCGGGCGCAAGCGCCGCCAGCTCGGCCTGGGCCTCCTCGTTGCGCAGACTCGATGGCTGGTGGACGGGGATGCCCGCCTCCAGCGCGGCCTGCTTGACCGGGCTGGGGGTGAGCTTGCGCCCGCGGCCGGCCGGACGATCCGGCTGGGTGTAGACGGCAACGACATGCTCGCCGGCCGCGATCAGCGCAAGCAGGGCGGGCACGGCGAAGTCCGGGGTGCCGGCGTAGATGATGCGGGGTTTCGACATGAGGCTTCCGACTGGATGGGGCGTGAGGATCAGGCGCGGCTGCGTTTCTGCAGTTTCTCGTATTTCTTCAGCGCGCGCTCGCGCTTGAGCGGGGAGATGTGGTCGATGAACAGACGACCTTCGAGGTGATCCAGCTCATGCTGGATGCACACCGCGAGCAGGCCGTCGGTGTCGAGCTCGCGCTCCTGGCCGTCCAGGTCCTGGTAGCGCACACGCACCCGCTCCTTGCGCGCCACCTTCTCGTGGATCTCGGGGATGGACAGGCAGCCCTCCTCCATCTCCTCGACACCGCTGGCCTCGAGGATCTCGGCGTTGACCAGCACCAACGGCTGGTCCTTGGTCTCGGACACGTCGATCACCGCGACCCTGCGATGCACGTCCACCTGGGTGGCGGCCAGGCCGATGCCGGGGGCCGCGTACATGGTCTCGAACATGTCCTCGACCAGTCGACGCAGGCCGTCATCAAAGTGTTCGATGCGCCGCGCGACCTTGCGCAGATGGGGGTGCGGATAGAGCAGGATGGGCAACTTCGCCATGAACTGAATGAATCTCTCGAAAACGGAAACGAACGAAGGCGATCAAACGCCATGCAAGGAAGGACATCACCGTCCATTGCATCAAGACTTCACATAAAGTGTTTTCCAACACTCCACTAAAACGGGTATTTTATGCTATCAACAACGGAACGCCCCTGCGCTGACGGAAATGGTATGCACCCAAAAACCCTTCGCCTGAGCCTGTTTGTCATTCCGGCCCTGCTCGCCGCCTGTGCCAGCACCCCGGAACATACCCGTGCCACCCCCGAGCCGAGCATGGCCACGGCGACCCCGCTGCGGGAAGCGCCAGCCGTGCAGGATACCAAGCTCGCGGCCAGCCAGCCGTTCCGTGAAGATGCGCCGCGCAACTACACGGTCAAGCCCGGCGACACCCTGTGGGGCCTGGCCCAACGCTTCCTGAAGAACCCCTGGTCCTGGCCGGAAATCTGGTACGCCAACCCGCGGGTGCGCAATCCGCACCTCATCTTCCCGGGCGACCAGCTGGTCATTGCCAGCATCGATGGCAAGGCCCGCCTGACCAAGAAGCTCACCCCGCATGTCCGCATCTCCCCGCTCGACAAGGCCCTGCCCACCCTGCCGCTCGAGGTCATCGGACCGTTCCTGAACTATCCGCAAGTCATCGAAGTGGCCGAACTCAACCAGGCGCCCCAGGTGATTGGATCGCCGGATGGCCGCCTGGTGCTGGGGACTGGCGACCTGTTCCACACCCATGGCGGCATGATGCGCCCCAACGCAACGATGGCCGTGGTGCGCCCGCACAAGACCCTGGTCGACCCGGTCAGCGGGGACGTCCTTGGCTTCGAGGTCGAGGCCGCCGGCAAGGCCGTGGTGCAACGGAACGACGAGCCGGCCACCCTCAGGCTGGTCGAGTCGCGGCGCGAAACCCGCAAGGCTGACCGCCTCATCGGCCTGCCGAACGAGCTGACCCACGACCTCGCGCTCAAGGCCGCACAGCCGGGCATGGCGGGGCGGGTGGTTTCGCTGCCCGACGAGAGCACCCGTTCGGCCCAATGGCAGATCATCGCGCTCAACAAGGGCCGCGCCGACGGCATGGAGCAGGGTCACGTCGTCCGCCTGCATGCCGCGGGCGAGATTGCCAAGGTCGACACCACAGCGATCCCCGACACCAAGACGCCCAAGGGCGGCGAGGCCGACGGGGCCTCGACCTTCGACAACCCGGTCATCAACGTGCGTCTGCCGGACGTCGCGCTGGGCGATGCGGTCGTGTTCCTGGTCTACGATCGCGTGAGTTATGCGCTGATCACCGAAGTCACCCGCCCGGTGCGCGTAGGCGACTGCTTCAGCGCACCGACCGAGAGCTGTCGGTAAGGGGCTGCGCGCATGGCCCCAGGGACGAGGCCAGCCAGCGCAACGAACCTGCGTGACTGGCTGATCCTCCTGCACGCACCGGGCCTCGGTCCGCGTGCGTTCATGCGGCTTTGGGCGCTGCGCCCCTCGCCCCAGGCGATCCTATCCGCGTCGCCCTCCGTGTGGCGCGAGGCCGGGCTCAAGCAGCCCGCCATCGACGCCCTGCGCGCCCCCGACGAACCCCGGATCGAGGCCGCGCTGGACTGGCTGACCGCACCCGGGCGCCACCTCATCCCCTTCGATGACCCGCGCTATCCGACCCGCCTGCGCGACCTGAGCGATCCCCCGCTTGCCCTGTTCACGCTCGGCGACCCCGACCTGCTGAACCTGCCCGCGCTGGCCATCGTCGGCACCCGCCACCCCACGCCCGGCGGCGCGCTGAACGCCCGCGCCTTTGCCCGGGACCTGGCGGGGCGTGGCCTCGTCCTCGCCAGCGGCATGGCGCAGGGCATCGACGCCGAGGCCCATCATGGCGCGCTGGAGGCCAACGGCCTGACCCTGGCCGTGGTCGGCACCGGGGTCGATCGGGTCTACCCGGCGCAACACCGCGAGCTGGCCCATGCCATCGTCAATGGCGGCGGCCTGATCATCAGCGAACTGCCGCTGGGCACGCCGCCGCGCCCTGGACACTTTCCGCGCCGCAACCGCCTGCTCGCGGCGCTCAGCCTCGGCACGCTGGTGGTCGAGGCCGCGCCCAGGAGCGGATCCCTGATCACCGCGCGCCTTGCGAGCGAGATCGGCCGCGAGGTCTTCGCCATCCCCGGGTCGATTCACAACCCGATGGCGCGCGGCTGCCACAGCCTGATTCGCAACGGCGCCAAGCTGGTCGAGTCCAGCGCGGACATCCTCGAGGAACTGGCCGACCGGCTGGTCGACATCTCGCCCATGCCCGCCGCAAGGCCCTCCGCGACGGAGGCTTCAGCCCTCCCGGACGGGCATGCACGCCTGCTGGAGGCCATGGGCTACGACCCGGTCAGTGTCGACACCTTGGTGGAGCGCAGCGGATTGACCGCGGCGGAGGTTTCATCCATCCTGCTGATCGTTCAACTGCAAGGCCTTATAGCCCCATGTCCGGGCGGACTGTACACTCGCCTGCCCCACGCCTAGCGCTCGCGCCGCAAGATCACTTCCCGAATGAAAGAAAACGTCCTTGACGTCCTGCTGTATCTCTTCGAGTACTACATGGCGGACAACCCCGGCCAGCCGCTCAACGAAGATCGCGATTCGCTCGAATCGCGCCTCGTGGAGGCCGGCTTCACCAGCGCCGAGATCGGCAAGGCCTTCGGCTGGATGGACACCCTCTGGCAACGCCGCGCCATCCCGCCGCTGGCCCTCCAGCACGGCCTCGGCCCATCGCAGGAACCGTCCCACCGCATCCCCAGCATCCGCCTGTATGCCCCGCAGGAAATGGAGCGCCTGGACACCGACTGCCGTGGCTTCCTGCTGTTCCTGGAGGGCGTCGGCATCCTCAGCCCGGCCAACCGCGAGCTTGTGATCGAGCGCGTGCTCGCCCTGCCGGAAGAGGACATGGACCTCGAACGCCTGAAGTGGCTGATCCTGCTCGTCCTGTTCACCCAGCCGGGCGAGGAGGCCGCCTACGCGTGGATGGAAGAACTGGTCTATGACAATCTCACCGGATACATCCAGTAAGCGCCCATGAGCAAGCACCTCGTCGTCGTCGAGTCGCCCGCCAAGGCGAAGACCATCAAGAAATACCTGGGCAAGGACTTCGAGGTCATGGCCTCCTACGGCCATGTGCGCGACCTGGTCCCCAAGGAGGGCGCGGTCGACACGGCGCACGACTTCGCCATGCGCTACGAGGTCATCGACCGCAACGCCAAGCATGTCGAGGCCATCCGCAAGGCGCTCGCCAAGGCCGACGACCTCTACCTCGCGCCCGACCCCGACCGCGAAGGCGAGGCCATCGCCTGGCATCTGGCGGAGATCATCCGCGCCGATCCTGAGCTGGCGTCCAAACCGCTGCATCGGGTGACCTTCAACGAGATCACCCCGCGCGCCGTGCAGGAGGCCGTGGCCTCCCCGCGCGACATCGCCATGGAGCTGGTCAACGCCCAGCAGGCGCGCCGCGCGCTGGACTACCTGGTCGGCTTCAACCTCTCCCCGCTGCTGTGGCGCAAGATCCAGCCCGGCCTGTCCGCCGGCCGCGTGCAGAGCCCGGCCCTGCGCCTGATCGTCGAGCGCGAGGAAGAGATCGAGGCCTTCGTCGCGCGCGAATACTGGACCCTGGAGGCGCGCCTCGCCCACGCGGGCGTCGCCTTCGGCGCCAGGCTCACCCAGCTCAACGGCGCCAAGGTCGAACAGTTCTCCATCGTGGACGAGCGCGGCGCCCATGCCGCGCGCGAGCGCCTGATCAAGGCCGCCAACGGCCAGCTGCAGGTCAGGACGGTCGAGCGCAAGCAGCGCAAGCGCTATCCCGCGCCGCCGTTCACCACCTCCACCCTGCAGCAGGAGGCCGTGCGCAAGCTCGGCTTCTCCGCCAGCCGCGCCATGCGCATCGCCCAGCAGCTGTACGAGGGCATCGCGCTGGGCGAACAGGGCAGCGTGGGCCTGATCACCTACATGCGTACCGACTCGGTCAACCTCGCCGAGGATGCGCTGCGCGACATTCGCGGCCTGATCGCCGAACGGTTCGGCGCCGACCAGATGCCGGATGCGCCCGCGCGCTACAAGACCAAGGCCAAGAACGCCCAGGAGGCGCACGAGGCCATCCGCCCGACCTCCGCGTTCAACAGCCCGGAGCGGGTCAAGCCCTTCCTGAGCGCCGAGCAGTTCCGCCTGTACGAGATGATCTGGAAGCGCACCGTCGCCTGCCAGATGATTCACGCCACCCTGGACACGGTCAGCGTCGACATGACCGCCGGCGAGGCGGGGGTGTTCCGCGCCACGGGCTCCACCGTGCGCGACCCGGGCTTCATGCGTGTCTACCGCGAGGACGTGGACGAGCCGACCGGCGAGGACGACGAGCGTCGCCTGCCGCCACTGGAAGAAGGCGAAATCATCACGCTTGCCGACATCGGCGCCGACCAGCATTTCACCGAGCCGCCGCCGCGCTATTCCGAGGCCAGCCTGGTGAAGACGCTGGAGGAGTACGGCATCGGCCGTCCGTCCACCTACGCCAGCATCATCTCCACCCTCCAGGACCGCGAGTACGTGGTGCTGGACGCGCGCCGCTTCAAGCCCACCGACGTGGGCCGCATCGTCAGCCGCTTCCTGACCGACCATTTCACCCAGTATGTCGACCTGGGCTTCACCGCCGGGCTGGAGGACCAGCTCGACGCCATTTCGCGCGGCGAGGTGGACTGGATTCCGGTCATGCACGGCTTCTGGGACCCGTTCACCGAGCGGGTCAGGGACGTGGCGGAAAACGTCAGCCGCCAGGACGTGGCGCAGGCACGCGAACTGGGTCTTGACCCCGCCAGCGGCAAGCCGGTGTCCGTGCGCCTCGGCCGCTTCGGCCCCTTCGCCCAGATCGGCACCAAGGAGGACGAGGACAAGCCGCGCTTCGCCTCCCTGCGCGCGGGCCAGAGCATCGCCACCATCACCCTCGACGAGGCGCTGGCGCTGTTCACCCTGCCGCGCGCCCTGGGCGAGCTGCCCGGCGGCGAGGCGGTGCAGGTCAGCATCGGCCGCTTCGGCCCCTATGTGAAATACGGATCGAGCTATGTCTCGCTGGCCAAGACCGATGACCCCTACACCGTCACCCTCGAGCGCGCGATCGAGCTGATCGAGGCCAAGCAGCTGGCCGAGGCCAACCGCGTGATCCAGACCTTCGCCTCCGGCATCCAGGTGTTGAACGGCCGTTACGGCCCCTACATCACCGATGGCGAGAAGAACGCCCGCATCCCCAAGGACAAGGAGCCGAAGGCCCTGAGCGAACTGGAATGCATCGAGCTGCTGGCCAAGGCCAAGGCCGCCCCGCCCCGCAAGGGCGCCGCCGCGAAGACCAAGGCGGGCGCCGGCAAGACCAAGGCCGAGCCCAAGGCGAAGGTCGCGGCGAAACCCAAGGCGGCGGCGAAGACCAAGGCCGCCGCCGAGGGCGGGGAAGCCAAACCGGCGACCAAGCCCCGCGCGCGCAAGCCGAAGGCGACCGAAGGCGAGGCCCCGGCGGCCAAGCCCGCCCGCCGGAAGAAGGCCGAAAGCTGACGTCGGCGCCTTGCCTGCCCCATGAGCAACCTGCCCCGCATCGCCCCCTGGCGGCTGCGCCTCGCCGCGCACTGGCTGCGCAAGGGCGGGCTGGTCGCCTACCCGACCGAGGCGGTCTATGGCCTCGGCTGCGACCCGACTGACGTGCAGGCCCTGACCCGGCTGCTGGCGCTCAAGCAGCGCCCCTGGCGCAAGGGGCTGATCCTGATCGGCGCGGATGCCGCCCAGCTCTATCCATGGCTCGGGCCGCTGGACGAGGCCCGCGAGCGCAGGGTTCTTGCCAGCTGGCCCGGCCCGGTCACCTGGCTGTGGCCCGCCCAGCCCTGGGTGTCGCCGCTGCTGCGCGGTGAGCACCGCAGCCTCGCCGTGCGCGTGCCGGGCCACCCCCAGGCCCGCGCCCTGTGCGCGGCCTTCGGCGGGGCCATCGTCTCCACCAGTGCCAACCGCGCCGGACAACACCCCGCGCGCTCCGCCCTGGACGTGCGCCGCAAGCTTGGTTCACGCGGCTTGCTGATCATCGGCGGCCCTGTCAATCGGCAGTCACGCCCAAGTCGTATCATGGATACACACAGCGGCCATCTGCTGCGAGAGTGACCTCATGATTTCCCGCCTCATCATCGTCCTTCTGCTTATCGGGCTTGCCCCCGGCCTGCACGCCGCACCGGCCACCGCGCCGGCGGGTGGTGATGAGATCCAGTCCCTGGAAAGCTCCTTGAAGGAAGCGGAGGGCGCGGCCAAGCCCGATGCCGACCTGATCGGCAAGCTGCGGACACGCCTCGAAGCCATCCGCCACGAGCAGCAGCGCCTCCAGCAGGCGCAGGCCCGCATCGAGGCCGCCCGGCTGATCCAGCGCGACGGCCAGAAACGCCTCGACCGACTCATCGCCAAGTCGCGCGAGAGCCTGCCCATGCCGGTGCTCGCGGGGCTCGACGTCGAGCACATCAGCGGCCTGCTGCAACAGACCATCGCTGACGAGCAGGCCGTGCAGGAGCGGCTCGAGGCCAGCGTCCGCGCCCGTACCGAGGTCGAGCAGCGCAGCGAGACCCTGCGCCAGGCCAGCCTGGCCGCCCCGCCCGCCGCCCCCGCCCCGCCCCCGCCGGGGGAGGCGCCGCTGCTGGCGCGGGCGGGCAAGCTGCTGGCCGGCATCCGCCAGCAGGCCAACGAGGCGGAGTCGCAGGCGCTGGCGCTCGAGCAAGCCACCCAGCCGCTCGCCCTGCAGCTGGCCCGCGCCACGCACCAGCTGGCCCAGCATGAACTCGAGCAACTGCACAGGCGCCGCGAACAGATCGAGGCCGCGCTGAACGCGCGGCGCCTGGCCGAGGCGCAGGCCACCCAGCAGAGCGCGAGCATCGCGGCCCAGTACCAGAGCCATCCCCTGCTCAAGCGCCTGGCCGAGGACAACCAGGGCTGGGCCGACCGCCTGTCCGAGATGACCCAGCGCCTGGGCGAGGTCACCCGCCAGCGCGAGGACGCCGCGCGCCGCACCGAGGCGATGCGCGAGGACATGGCCACGCTGAAGAAGCGCCTGGAGCAGCTGGGCCTCGGTCCCGTGATCGGCAACCTGCTGCTGGAGGAGCGCGCCGACCTGCCAAGCGATGCCCAGCTCGCGCGCCGCATCAAGGACAACCGCACCACGGTCGGCGACATCCAGCTGCTGGACCTGGACCTTGCGCACGAGCAGCAGGCCCTGGCCGCGCCCCTGACCCTGATCAGCCAGCTCCTGCTCGACACCCCGGAGGAGGAGCAGGCACGCCTGACGCCCGACATCCAGCGCCTGCTGAAGGACCGCGAGGACATCCTGCAGCGACTGGATGCCATCAAGCCGCCGCTGCTGCTGGCGGTGGACGACCTGGAATTCGCGCTGGAGTCGCAGCGCCGCGCGGTCCGCGACTTCTCCGGCTTCATCGCCCAGAACCTGCTGTGGATGCCCAACGCGCGGCCGCTCTGGCGCACGTCATGGGCCGACTACCGGGACTCCGTGCTGGCCCTGCTCAATCTGCGCGGCGTCTGGGACGCCCTGCACCAGACCGTGCGCGGGCTGAGCGCCCATCCCTGGACCCCCACGGGCTTCGCCCTGCTGTTCATCGGCCTGCTCGCCATCCGGCCCCGCCTGCGGGCGCGCATCCGCGAACTGGCGGACCGGCCCTTCGGCCAGCGGGGAGAGACCCTGTGGACCACCCTCGGCGCCATCGGCCTGGTGGGCCTGTTCGCCCTGCCCTGGCCCGTGCTCGTGGCCGGCATCGGCTTCCGCCTGCGGGAAACGACCGCCGACGGCGGACTGGCGGAGGGCCTCGGCCAGGCCATGATCCTCATCGCCCCGCTGCTGCTCTATGCCCGCGCCTCGCTCTCGCTGTTCCACCCGAACGGGCTGGCGGAGCGCCATTTCGGCTGGAGTCCGCAGACCCTCGAAACCCTGCGCCGCGCCATGCACCTGTTCATCGGCGGGGTGCTTCCGCTCGGCTTTGTCGCCGCGCTCGCGATCACCATGGACACCGAGGCCATGCGCGACGGCGCGGGTCGGCTGAGCTTCATGCTGACGCTGACCGTGCTGGCCGTCATGTTCGGGCGCCTGCTGCACCCGCGCGGCGGCATCATCCTGCACTGGCGCATGACCCATCCCCGCCACTGGAGCGTCCGCCTTGCCCCGCTCTGGTTCGCGCTCGGCGTCGGCCTGCCCATCCTGTTCGCCGCCCTGGCGGCGGTGGGCTACTTCTACAGCGCGGGCATCCTGACCCAGAAGCTGGTGACCTCGCTGTGGCTGGCCCTGGCGCTGGCCGTGGTGTACGACTTCGGCCTGCGCGCCCTTCGCCTGGCGCAGCGCCGGCTGGAAAGCCAGCGCGAGCAGGCCGCCCCGCCGCCGCCCAGGATCGGCGGCGAAGGCGAGGGCATGAGCCTGGTCCCGCTCGGCATGGATGTCGACCAGATCAGCCTGCAGAGCCGCAAGCTGCTCAACTTCAGCATGGTCGTCGCCATGCTGTTCGCGCTGTACGCCGTGTGGGCGCCGATCCTGCCGGCGCTCGGCTTTTTCGACCAGATCCTGCTGTGGGACTACCGCGGCGAGATCAAGGGCGAGCTGGTCACGGTCAGCGTCAGCCTGGGCGACCTGCTGTTGTCGCTGCTGATGCTGTTCACCATGTGGATGGCCGCGCGCAACCTGCCCGGCCTGATGGAGATCCTGCTCGAACGGTGGACCGGCCAGGACGCCGGCACCCGCTACGCCACCATCACCATCACCCGCTACATCATCATCGCCATCGGACTGGTGCTGATCCTCGGCGGCCTCGGCCTGCAGTGGTCGCAGATGCAGTGGATGGTCGCCGCGCTGGGCGTGGGCCTCGGTTTCGGCCTGCAGGAGATCTTCGCCAACTTCATCTCCGGCCTCATCATCCTGTTCGAGCGCCCGGTGCGGGTCGGCGACCTGGTCAGCATCGGCGACCAGACCGGCCACATCAAGAAGATCCACATCCGCGCCACGGTGCTGGAGGACTTCGACCGCAAGGAGATCATCGTCCCGAACAAGAAACTGATCACCGAGCAGGTCACCAACTGGACCCTGTCCGACACCAGCACCCGCGTCCTGCTCGACGTCGGCGTCGCCTACGGGACCGACCCGCGCGAGGTCGAAGCCATCCTGGTGGAGGCCGCCCATTCGGTCGAAGACCTGCTGCCCGATCCACCGCCGCTGGTCTGGTTCATGGGCTTCGGCGACAGCGCGCTCAACTTCCGCCTGCGCGCCTTCGTCGCGGATGCCGACAACAAGCTCGGCACCACCAGCGAACTGCACTACGCCATCGAGAAGGCCCTGCGCGACCACGGCATCAGCATCCCCTTCCCGCAACGCGACATCCACATCCGCGACATCTCGGGCCTCAATCAGAAACTATTCCAGGAGCCCAAACCCACATGACCATGGTTGAAGAAGTACGCAGCTATCTGCTCGACCTGCAGCAGCGCATCTGCGATGCCATCGAAGCCGCCGACGGCAAGGCTCGGTTCCTGCACGACGACTGGACCCGTCCCGCCGGCGGTCACCTCTCCGGCGACGGCCGCACCCGCGTGCTGACCGAGGGCGCCGTGTTCGAGCAGGCCGGCATCAACTTCTCCCATGTGATGGGCGCGAGCCTGCCGCCGTCCGCCACCGCGCACCGCCCGGAACTCGCGGGCCGCACGTTCGAGGCCCTCGGCGTGTCGCTGGTCATCCACCCGAACAACCCCTATGTGCCCACCTCGCACGCCAACGTGCGCTTCTTCATCGCCGAGAAGGACGGTGAAGAACCCGTCTGGTGGTTCGGCGGCGGCTTCGACCTCACCCCCTACTACGGCTTCGATGACGACTGCATGCACTGGCACCGGACCGCCCGGGCCGCCTGCGAGCCCTTCGGCGCGGACGCCTATCCGAAATACAAGCAGTGGTGCGACGCGTACTTCTTCATCAAGCACCGCAACGAGCCGCGCGGCATCGGCGGCCTGTTCTTCGACGACCTCAATGAAGGCGGCTTCGAGCAGGGCCTCGCCTTCATGCGCAGCGTGGGCGACCACTACATCCCCGCCTACCTGCCCATCGTCGCGCGCCGCAAGGACATCCCCTTTGGTGAGCGCGAGCGCGACTTCCAGCTCTACCGCCGCGGCCGCTATGTCGAGTTCAACCTGGTCTACGACCGCGGCACCCTGTTCGGCCTGCAGTCCGGCGGCCGCACCGAGTCCATCCTCATGTCCCTGCCGCCGCTTGTGAAGTGGCGCTACAGCTGGGCCCCGGAGCCCGGCACGCCGGAGGCGCGGCTGTACGAGCACTTCCTGCAACCGCGCGAATGGGTGTAATCCGAACATGAACGACATCGACCTGCTGATCAAAAACCTGCTCAAGCATGCCCAGCGCCCGGAGTGGATCGACCTCTTCCATGGCGTACAGGGCGAATACCTGACCTTCGCCGGCGCGCTGATGGAGCTCGATCCCGACCCGTTCGCCGAATTGATCGAGACGCAAGGCTGGTGGCCCAACCTCTTCGGCCTGGTGTTCGAGGACTTCATGGCCCGGCCGCTCGAAAGCGCCCCGGCCGTGAACTTCGCCCTCGCCTACCTCAAGCGCGCGGGCTGGCGCGAAACCCCGCATGCACGGCGCTACCTGCAGGCACTGGCGGAAAGCCAGCCCAGCCTGTACGAGGTGCTGGAGGTCAAGCCGGACGAGGGCCTGCTGCTGCAAGACAGGCTCAACGACCGCGAACCGGTCTGGGTCATGGAAAAGGCCGCGACCCACGGAATGAACCGCTGGGACCTGCTCTATGCCCGCATCGTGCGCCCGATGCCAGGCGAGGAAGCCATACTCACCGGCGGCGTCCTCCGCTTCACCCCGGCCGAGGGATCGGAACTCCTGGCCATGATCGAGACGATGCGCGGGGAACACCCCGAGGGCACTGAGGTGCCGCGCCTCGCCCTGATGGCCTTCGCGCATTGGATCCTCCGCGCCAGCGCGCAACTTCTCGATATCCCCGTCATCCTCAATCGCGAGGGGCATGAACTGCTGTTCTGCGAGGCCCGCATCCCCCTGCGCATCCTGCCCAAGGCCGCTGAACAGCGCCTCGATGCCGCGAAAACATGGACGCGCCACGAGCCGGGCGAGCCGATCTGGCAACGCGTCGCCGCACCGACGACCCGTCATGGCTTCGACGCACTGGACGAGCAGGGCCGCATGCTCATCGCCTCGCTGACGCTGGAGGGGCGTCATCTGCTGCTGAACACGAACTCCGAAGAGCGCCTGCAGCAGGCCCTGGGCGAACTGACGACCCTGCTGGGCCATGACGCCATGGGCAAGCCGGCCGTCAAGCGCACCCGCCTGGATGCGATCCGCGAGAGCGCCTCGCACGCCGAGCCGGGCGAGCCCGAGATACCGGACGAAGAGTTTCAGAGCATGCAGAAGGATTTCATGGACAGGCACTACCGCCGGGTCTTGCGCGAACGCATCCCCATGCTGGACGACAAGACCCCGCGCATGGCCCTGCGCACCAAGAGCGGGCGCAAGAAGGTCATCGAATGGCTGAAGGTGATCGAAAACAGCGCCCAGGCGCAGGGCTACGACGCAAGCTGGATGTGGGCGGAGCTTGGGCTC